>DASTKC010000038.1:0-21783 GCA_035716085.1 Candidatus Eiseniibacteriota bacterium
GATGAAGTTTCCGTGGACGAACGAGAAGACGTAGTCGTCGTCCTTGATGAGGAGCTCGCGCCGCACGCCCTTCGGGTGCTGGTAGACGAAGCAGAAGACGCAGTTGTTGTGGCAGCGCTTGGGCTGCCGCGCCTCGAACTCCGCGCCGAAGGGGACGCCGTACTCCCTAAGCCCGCGCACGGTCCGCTCCACGCCGTCCTTCGCCCGGACGAGGAGGGTCAGCTCCTCCTCGGAAATCTGGGAGCCGAAGTCGATCTCGTCGTGGAGAACGACCCCGTTGATCTCGAGGATCCGCTCGCCCGGCGCGAGGCCGAGGCGGGCGGCCAGGCCGGCCGGGTCGATCGTGGAGATGGTGAAGGGATCGCTCAGGCCAATCACGGCCGCGGTTCCTCGCTCAGGGCTATGGAGTCAAGAGGCATGCGTCGAACTCGTGAATTATGAGGCACTTCGCTCTCTGTCATCAAGGAGTGCCGCACGTTCGGCGGCCGTCCGCGGAGGGAGAACTGGAGCGGGCAACGGGATTTGAACCCGCGACCTTCAGCTTGGGAAGCTGACACTCTACCACTGAGTTATGCCCGCTCCCTCAACGAAGGCAGCCTAGGTGCTTCCGCCGCAAGGGTCAAGCCCAATCGGGACATACGGACAGACGTGGTCGCGGCCGGTCAGTCTCGAACGGTCGCCGCGATCGATCGCGAGATCTCGGGGAATTGCTCCGGCGACTCGAGGTCGAACCACGTCACCTCCCCCGTCGCCCGGAACCAGGTCTCCTGGCGCTTGGCGAGCTGCCGGGTTCGGAGCGCGATCGTCGCGACCGCCTCGTCCAGCGAGGTCTCCCCGCGGAGATGTGCGAGGAGCTCCCGGTAGCCGAGCGTGAGGAGCCCCGGCGCGGCGGGCGCGTAGCCCGCCCCCATGAGCTCCTGGGCCTGCGCGAGGAATCCATCGCGAAGCTGGTCCCGGATCCGGTTCGCGATCCGCGTCGCGAGAGGCTCGCGCCGCCAGCGGATGCCGAATCGGCGCGAGGCGACTCCCTTCCTCCGGCGCTCGCGGCGAAGCTCCGAGATGGGACGCCCCGTGAGCGCGTACACCTCGAGCGCTCGGATGACGCGCACGGAATCCCCTGGGAGGATCGAGGCGAAGGCCACCGGGTCCACCCTTTGGAGGTCGGCCCGAAGCGCATCGAGCCCTTCCGTGCGAAGCCGCTCATCGAGCGAGGCGCGAAGCGCGGGATCGCGCTCGGGACCCTCGAAGAGACCGTCGAGGAGCGCGCGCAGATAGAGGCCTGAGCCCCCGACCACGATCGGCACGCGACCGCGCCCCGCAATGTCCTCGATGATGGGAGCCGCCTCGCGCGCGTAGCGGCCGGCGCTGTAGATCTCGTCGGGAGCGAGGAAGGAGGCCAGGTGGTGCGGCGCAACGGCGCGATCGCTCGCGCTCGGCGCCGCGGTCCCGATCTCGAGACCGCGATAGATCTGCCGGGAATCCGCTCCGACGATCTCGCCGCCGACGAGCCGGGCCAGGTGGAGCGCGATCTCGCTCTTCCCTCCCGCGGTCGCGCCGAGAAGGACAACGGGGGTCGTGCGCGTCACGGCGAAGAGGTCAGCGCCGCCCGAAGCGGCGGTCCAGCTCCTCCAGGGGAACGCGGACGTAGGTGGGACGTCCGTGCGGATCGCCGTGCGGGAGCGTGGTCGCAAACAGGCGGTCGAACAGCGCTCGACGCTCGACCGGATCGAGCGGCTGCCCCGAGCGGACCGCGGCATGGCAGGCCCAGCTCTTGGCGATGCGCTCCTCGGGAGGATCGTCGCGCGTGATCTCGCCGTGCGTCTCCTCTCCTGCGAGGAGGCGCTTCAGAGCGTCGATCGCGGTCTCCTCGGCGAGAGTCGCGGGTACGCCGCGAATCGCGACCTGCCGCTCGCCGAAGAGCGAGACTTCGTAGCCCAGGCGTCGCACGAGCGGCTCCATCGACAGGAGCTCTTCCAGCTCCGGCGGGCTCAGATCGAGAACGCGCGGGAAGAGGAGGTGCTGGCTCGGCCCCGCCTCGTCGGCGAGATGGATCCGCGCTTCCTCGTAGAGGACGCGCTCGTGCGCCGCGTGCTGATCCACGATGACGAGGCCGCCGCGAATCGGCGCGAGGAGGTAGCGGTCGTGGAGCTGCCAGATCGGAACCTCGACCTCGGCCAGGCTCTCCTTGACGTCCGCCGTCACCACGCGCTCGCGGGCCCAGGGCGATCCCAGCTCCGTCGCGGGGGCCGATTCGAAGAGACGCCCCGGCGCGATTCCCTCGGGCACGTACGAAGGCGCTCCCTCCCCCACGGTCCCGGGCTCGATCACGAGCGTCCCGCCCGCGCTTCCCTCCTCCGGCACCATCGACCCCGACTCGGGCACGCCGAGCGCCACGGGCACGTACACGCGCATCGCGTTCTCGACCGCGCGCCGCGTCGCCTGGAAGAGTCCCGACTCGTCGCGGAAGCGAACCTCCCGCTTCGTGGGATGCACGTTCACGTCGATCTGCGAGGGGTCGATGTCGACGAGGAGGAGCGCCACCGGATGGCGATCGCCGGGAATCAGGTTTCCGAATCCCTGGCGAAGGGCCGCGGCCATGGACGAGGACGAGATCACGCGCCCGTTCACCGCGAAGATCTGCTGCTCGCGGTTCGCGCGCGCCATCTCGGGGGCGCCCAGCACGCCGCGGAAGCGGTATCCGGCGCCTTCGTGCTCGAACGGCGCCGCGCTCTCGGCGGAGCCGCGGCCGTAGAAGACCTGCCAGCGCTCGAGGAGATCGGCGGCGGTCGGAAGCTCCGTGTCTTCGCGCCCCTCGACGCGGAAGCGCCAGTGGACGTGCGGCGTCACGAGGGCGTAGCTCCAGACGACGCGCGCGAGCGCGCGCACCTCGGCCTCGCGCGATCGCAGGAATCGCTTCCGCGCGGGCGTGTTGTAGAAGAGATCCTCGACCGAGACCGTCGTTCCGACCGCGCGGCCCACGCCGGAGACCGAGATCACCGTGCCGCCCAGGATCTCGATCTGCGTGCCCGTCAGCTCGTCGGCGGCGCGGGTGGAGAGCGTGAGCCTCGAGACCTCCGCGATCGAGGCGAGCGCCTCGCCGCGGAATCCGAGCGTGGCGATGGCCTCGAGATCCTCGGCGCGCTCGAGCTTGCTCGTCGCATGCTGGCGGACCGCGAGAAGCGCGTCCTCGCGCCCCATGCCCGACCCGTCGTCCTGCACGCGGATCATGCGATCGGGGTTGGACGCCGACTGGATGGCGATGAGCCGGCTCCCCGCGTCGAGAGCGTTCTCGATCAGCTCCTTGGCGACGGCGGCCGGGCGATCGACGACTTCCCCGGCGCGGATCTTCGCGATGACGGAGGGATCGAGGAGGCGAACCGAGGGCATCCTTAGGCCGTTCGCAAGAGCGGCAACTCGCGCGGAAACCGGGAGAGGAACACGCCGCCTTTCTCCTCGACGACGACGTCCTCTTCCAGCGACACGATGCCGTGGTCGGGGAGATGCACGCTCGGCTCGAGCGTGTAGACCGCCCCCAGACGGACCGGCTCGTAGGGCTCCTCGCCGTAGCGCTCCCAGCGGGGTCCCAGCACGCCTCCGCCGTCGTGCACCGCGCGGCCCAGATGATGCCCCAGTGCGTGCGCGTACTCGGGGTAGCCTCCCTCGCGGATTCGCTCCCGCGCGAGCTGATCGATCTCCCATCCGATGGACCCAGGAATGAGCGCGCGAGCGGTGGCGTCGATGGCTCCCGCGACCGCCGCGTACGCGCGTCGCACAGGCTCCGGCGCGTCCCCGTCCCGCTTCACGTACCAGAGGCGCTGGAGGTCGGAACAGTAGCCGTCGCGCGAGATGCCGAAATCGACGTGGACGATGCAGCCATCCGTCACCGGCTCGTCCCCGGGGCCGACGTGGCCGATCGGCGACTTCGCGCCGACGGTGACCGTGGGGCAATGGTGGGACGGCCATGCGGTCGGAACGCCGGCACGCGCGGCTTCCTCGTGGAACATCTCCGCGATCTGTCTCGCGGTCATTCCGAGTCGGATCCGGTCCCGCACGCGATCGAACATGCTCTCGGTCTCGAGAACGGCGCGCTCGATCCGGCGGCGCTCCTCCGGGAGCTTCACGTTTCGTAGCCTGAAGAGGAGTGGCGCGGCGCTCACGAGGCGGCCCTGATGCGGCGTGCCTTTGAGGAGCGACTCGAGCGAATCGCGGAGACCCGCGGTCAAGCCGTCCGCGAGGGCATCGTGCTCGGAGAAGTTGATCCCGATCCGCGCGGGCCGGGTCTCGTCCAGGAGCTCGAGGAGCGCGGCGCGCGGCCCTTCCTTGTAGGTCACAACCTTGTCGAAGAGTCCCCGCTCCCTGAGATCGGGGGCGTCGAAGGTCGCGACGAGCGCCGCGGACGAGCTCGGGGTGACGAGGAAGAAGGTGGTCCAGGTGAAGTCGAGGTCGAGAAAGTACCGGAGCGTCGGATCGGGCCGCTCCGCCGATTCCCGGACCACGGTGAGCCAGGCGTCGAGCCCGCATTCGGCGAGGAGGGACTGCGCCTGTGCGAGCTTCTGTGCCCCGAGATCGCGCGCCGGTGCCGCCGTGGTCGATGTCATGCGCCAACCATAGCCCGCCGCGCTTCGCGCGGCAAGGGCGGACCGCGCGATCAGGGCACCGCGTAGCTTCCGCGGAGGAGCGCGACCATCTCTCCCCCGGTCGGGACATCCTCCGGGAATACGTACTGCCGTCCGATGAGCTGCACCTGCTCGGTGTACGGGACCTCGCGGGTCTTCTGCGCGTCGAGGAGGAGCTGATCGAGGCGCTTCAGCATCGCGCCATGGTCCTTGTCGGTCTCCGGCGAGAGCACGGCGAACCGACCGTCGCCGACCCGCGCGACCAGGTCCACCTCACGCACATTCCGGGACAGCGACTTCGCGAAGTCCCGGATCAGGCCCTCGGTCCACTCGGCTCCATGCCGCTCGACCAGGTCGTGATAGCCCGCGATGGCGCACAGGGTGAGGAGGAACTTGTCATGGTAGCGCTCCGCGCGCTTCACCTCTTCGAGGACGCGGGCTTCCAGCGCGGAGGCCGCGATCAGCCCGGTGGCGGGGTCCGCGATCGCGGATGGCGCGGGGGCCTCCGTGCTCTGCGTGCGCTCCCACGCGAGAGCGACGTACAACGCGAGCTTTCGGATCGCCTCGAGCTCCGGGGCGCCGAGCGGGGACGACGCGGTCTCATTGCGAGGAACGACCGCTGTCACCGCGCCGATCACGCGGTCCGCCGTGCGCACCGGGACGCAGGCGAACCGAACTTCCGTGTTCGAACCACTCCCCTCAGGCGATGCAGACTCCTTGCCGTCCCGCACCGCAAGCGTGCCGAGCTCTTCGTCGAGCTTCGTGAGCGCCGTGGGATCCGCCGTCGATCCTGCAACCGATGACCGGATCGCGACCTCGTCGCCCTCGCCGCGCAGACGAGCCGAGACGAGCCCACTCGGGCAGATCGCGCGAAGAGCGGCCGCGCTCTCGAGGAGCAGCGAATCGAGGTCGTGCGGCACCATGAGGCGGGGAGCGATGTCCGCGAGCTTCGCGAGGAGCTGCTCCTGGCGGATGGCCCCTTCGCCCCGGTGCAGCTCGATGTGCTGCGCGATGAGACGGCCCAGCCGGACCACGAGGCGGGTCTCCTCCTCGGTCTCCTCTTCCTTGAGCGACCGATTCTCGATCGCGATCACTCCCATGGAGTCTCTTCCCTGGAGCGGCGCGAGGATGAGTCGCGAGAGGACGCCCTTGGAGCCGGAGCGCCGCGCGGTCAGGCACAGGGGCTCCCCGTCCTCGTGAACGCTCGCGACGAGTCCT
Source organism: Candidatus Eiseniibacteriota bacterium (assembly GCA_035716085.1). Lineage (GTDB taxonomy): Bacteria > Eisenbacteria > RBG-16-71-46 > SZUA-252 > SZUA-252 > WS-9. The sequence goes on from DASTKC010000038.1 coordinate 5,835, forward strand.
TCGCCGACGGGCATGCGTCCCTGGACCCCGGCCGCCGTCCCCGAGGACACGACATGGAATCGTTCCTCCCCCGGCACGGCGAGATAGATCTGGACCGCATCGGCCCGGAGCGCGCTCGCGATGCGCGTGGCCGCGAGGCGGAGCCGCTCGTCCTGATCCAGCTTCTCGCGCGTGAGCGCCATCTCCACGCCGCGCCGCGCGCGGAACTCAGCGGCATCCGCATCACGCCGCTGGACCTGCACCACACGGTCGAGAATCGTTGCGATGCGCTCCGCGATCCGAACGAGGCGTTGGAGGTCCAGATCCTCGAATCGCTTGTCGGCCTGATGGCTCGACACGTTGATGACCCCGAGCACTCGATCCCCCATCTGGATCGGGGCGCACATGGCCGCACGGATGCGCGAGCGCTCGCGGGGGTCCGCGCGCGATTCCGGCGACGGGTCGTGGATCAGGAGTGGCGTCCGATCCTGGGCCACCTTGCCCGAGATCCCCTCGCCCAGCTTCTGGCGCGTGGAGCGCACGGTCTCCGAGGGAATGCCGTTCGCGAACGCGATCGTGAGCTCTCCCTCCTCCTCGTCGAGGATCATGATCGATCCCATCTCCGCGCCGGTCTGATCCACCGCGAGGGTCAGGATCTCGTTCAGCACGCGGCTTCGATCATCGGTCAGATCCATCGCGTCCTGGATCTTGCCGAGGCCTCCGGTGGCCTCGTCGAACATGGCTTCCCACGCCTGGAGGGGCTCCGGATCGCCGCTCGAGCGCGCGGTGCGCCCCTGAACGGTCGGCGCGACGACGCCATCGCCGTCCGCGTCCCCGTCGGCGATGGGAATGTCCTGGATCGTGGGTGGAACGGGGTCTTGAAGGCGGGAGTGGATCTCGTCGAGCGAGGTGAAGATTCGCTCGGAGATCCCCGAGCGGAGGAGCGCCTTGGCCCCCGGCGCCTCCAGCGACGGAAGCGCGACCTGGTCGGGCTTCAGGGAGAGAAGATCGAGCGGCTCGGCGGAGCGAGGAATCTGCAGGACTTCAGCGATCTCGAGCGAGAGCGCTTCCGGATCGGAATGAACGACGAGCACGATCTCCACCGACGGCGTCCTGCTCGCAAGCGAGATCAGGTCGACGCGGTCATCGGGCAGGTCGAGAAAGGCCAGCCTCATGCCACCCCTGAGGTTTGCAGCGGATGTGAGAAGGGATAATGAGCCGAAGCGCAAACCGCAAGGATTGTACCACCGGACGGGGGTTGCGGCGACGGAATGAGGCGCTTCCGGCACAACGGGTTAGCGCCCCGCGGCACCGCCTGGACGCCTCAAACGACGCGGGCCGCTCGGCTCCCGATCCGGGAACCGGCGGCCCGCGTTGCGTTCTGCACGATCAGCGGGCGACGGTGAGCACCTTGCCGACCGCGACGTTGCGCTCGAGATCGGACGCGCGCACCGAGATCCGGTGCTCGCCCGGTGAGAGATCCTTCACCTCGAACCGGAAGGTCTCCTGCTTCTCGTCGAACATGCCGTCCTCGGGAAAGATGTCCGTCCAGTCCCCTCCGTCCACCGAGTACTCGATCGTCGTGATCCGCGTGTCGGCGTCGATGGCCGATCCGCTCACCGTGATCGACTCGCGCCCGCCCTTCGGCGCGTTCTTCGACGTCTTCAGGTCCTCGACGCGCGGCGGAACGTTGTCGATCTCGAACGGGCTGCCTGTGCGCTCGGTGTGGAGTGCCACCGACGGCGGATTGTCCGGCGTGTCCTTCGCCTCCACGCGCACGCGATACTCGCCGTTCGGATAGGACTCGGAGTCGAAGCTGTAGACACGCTCGGGATGGTCGGACACGAGCGGCCGCCACTCCTTCTCGTCGTCGGCCTTGATCGAGACGTCGTACTTGAGGCCGTCGCCATTCGGATCGAGCGCTTCCCACGACACCGTTCGAACGCCGCGCGCCCATGCGGCGCTGGGATCGGACACCGGCTTCGGGCCGGTGCGCGGCATGTTGTACTCGATCTTCAGACCGCTCGGGAAGGTCTGTGAGATCTGCGGCGGGCGATAGTCCGGACCGCCTTCCATGTATGGATTGTCGGGACCGTAGACCTTGATGTCGCCGATCTCGGGCGGGAGGTTGCGCTGCTGATACGCGACCTCGACCCACGAGACGACCGGACCGTCGCCCCCGCTCCCCTTGAACGTCAGGCGATACTGGAGGAATCGCGACGGCGGGCTCTCGATGGGCGTGCTCCCCTTGATCGGCGTGTCCTTGGACCAGGCGCTCCATCCTTCGTCCGGCTCCTCGGAGAGGCCGCTGCGCGTGGACCAGAGAACCTCGCCCTTCCCCGTGAGTCCGGCGGTCATGCGTCCCCAGGACGCGACGGAGCGAAGATCGTAGGCCTGCGAGGTGTAGATGCCTTCCTTCGCGGGCGCCGAGCTCAATTCGTAAAGCACGGCGTCGTTCCCGGTCGCGACGTAGGTCGCATTGCCGGAGCGCGCGATCGCGAGGATCTGCTTCTCCTCAGGGACGCCGATCAGCGCGTACTTCTTGTCGGTGCTCACGCGGAAGAGCGCGGCGGACTCGCCGGTCGCCACGAGCACGCTCTTCGGGCCGTCGGGAACGACCGCATAGATGAAATCGGTCGGCGGCGCGTAGAGAAGGCGGGCGCTTCCATCGGTCTGGACGAGGAAGACGCCGCACTTGCTGCCGCTCGGCGTGACCTCGATCGCGTAGCCCACCGCGCCCCCCTGTCCGGGCCCGTCGGAGCCCGTCTTGGACTGGCGGTTGGTTCCCACGACGATCGAGCCGTCCGGGAGAACGGCGATGCCGCGGACCTCATCCGAGTCCGAATCGTAGATGACGCGCGTTCCGCCGTTCTTGTCGACGCGAAGCAGAAGTCCCTTCGACGCCGTGCCCGCGAGGAGCGCGCCGTCCTCCGTCTCGGCGAGCGCGAGGACGTTCACGTCCTTCGTCTCGGCGAGGACGGTACCCTTCTTCGCCCCGGTGATCCGGTAGATCTTTCCCTTCGAGCCCGTGCCGGCGTAGAGCGTGCCGTCCTTCCCGATGAGGAGGGACCAGATGGACTCCTCGCCCGTCTCGTAGTAGCGGGTCGTGTCCCCCGCCGCGCCGACCCGGTACACGATGCCGCCCGGAGCGGAGCCGGCGTACACGTTGTCCGCCTTGTCGATCACGAGCGAGGTGATCTCGCCCGCGCCGGTCTCCCAGACGACGCTCGCGCCCTTCTCGCGGGTCCAGCGATAGATCCGCCCGTTGTCACCCGTGCCGAAGTAGACGCGCCCCTTGGAATCGCGCGCCACGCACCAGATGTAGGAGACCCCTTCGAGCCGCGTGGCGACCGAGTCCCACGCGGGGCCGAGCGTCAGATAGCCGTCGCTCTCCAGAGCGACCCCCGCGACGTGCTCTCCCTGGAGGAATCCCTGCAGATCGTCCGTCCTCCAGAACGACGTCTTCACGGCCAGGGCTGGGGACGCATGCCCCAGCATCGCGCCGATCACGATCGCGCCGAACAGCCTAGAGGCTCGGTTCAGAATCGGACTCCTTTCCTTGTCGGACGTGGCCTTCATGGATGACGGGTTCATCGGGAGAGGTCCGGAACGACGTCGAGCTTCGCGGTCTCGCTGCCCCGAACCACGACATCCATCGGAATTTCCTTCTCGGAGAGCGTCGCTCCCTTGGTGGCCGAGACGGCGCCTGATTTCCTGTCCGCGGTGAGCACGCCGAGGACCGAAGCGGGCGGCTGCGAGATCTCGCCCCCGCGCACGGTCGCGCCGCCTGCCTGCCGGAAGAGCTGCACGTAGATCCGGTCGAGGCGCCGCTCTGATTCGATGACCTGGACGAGCTGGTCGAACGTGTCGGGCTGGTACAGATCGGGCGTGCGCTCGCGCTCCCACCGGTCGGTTTCATCGCCGTCGGCGACGCGAATGCTCAGCTCGCCTTCGGGCGTCTGCGGTGGAATGTAGAGGCGCGTGCGCCGCGTCTCCTTCGCCGCGCCCCCGCGGCGGAGCGTGATCTCGACCTCGACGGAATCGCCGGGAGCGGCCGAAGCGGGACGCACGCGCACGTCCGAGATGCGCGCCGCTTCGAGACCCAAGGTCGCCCGCACGTCGATCCTCGCGGAGTCGAGCGTGGAGGGACGGAAGTGGTCGCTCATCAAGAGCTGGAGCGATTGACTCACCTGCTCCCCAACCCCCGCGATCGGGGACTGCGTGAGGAACACGTTCCCCTTCCGCACCGTCCGGGCGCCGGCGTTCATGTAGAACGTGAGGTCGTAATCGATCGTCGCGTAGCCCGCGTCGTTGAGCGCCTCGGAGATCGAGTTGACGACCGCCGATCCGACGAGGCTCGGGGTCAGGAGGCGATTGCGCACGACCTCGAAGTTGTAGCGCTTGTCACGCTTTCCGGTGCCCTGGATGGCGACGTGAACCGGGATCATCTGAGGGGGCGCGCCCAGCTCGCCCGAGACGCCGATCGAGCGATCGGCGACGAGCGTGCCGCAGGTCGTGCTCGGCGAGCCCACCTTGGTGGAGATCTGCTGACTTGCGAAGATCGTGTGGATCGTGGCCGCCGTGAGCGGGAATCGCACCCACCCCATCGCGACGAACGGATGGCCGAACGCGAGGAGCCGGTCGCCGTCGCGGTAGGTCAGCGTGCCGATGGCGGCCGCGGACCAGTCGCCGCGGATCAGCTCCACACCGACCGCGGATCCGGGGACGAGAGAGTCGCACACCACGCCCGGCTGGTAGCCGCCGCCCGGGCTCACGACGAAGCCGCGCTTCTCGAGCCAGGGTTGGAGGAAGCTGACCGCCTCGGGGGTGAAGCCGGAGAGCGTGAGCGGCGCCGCGATGGCGCGCACACCGGTCGGATCCTCGAGGGGATTCGTGCCGGGTGCGGGAGCGTCCGCGGGCGATCCGTCCGTCCCGAAATCGGCGAGGCCGAGCCTTTGATCCACGTCGTCCGGTGTCGGCTGGCCGGCCGGCGGGAAGAGGCTCAGCATTTCCTCGACGGGCGTGATCCCGCCGACGGGATCCTTGTTGAAGGCCCAGGCGTAAGCGATCGCTCCGAGGAGCTTCCCATGGATGTAGACCGGGCTCCCGCTCATGCCGGCGATGATCCCGGTCCGCTCGAGGTCGTGACCGGCGGCGCGAGCCAGGACGAGGTTGGCTCCCGGCCGGTAGCCCCGGAGGACGCCCAGGATCGTGATCTGGAACGTGTCGATCCGGGTCCCCTCGAAGACCGTGAGTCCGTATCCCGTCATGCCGGCCTTCACGGAGTCCACCGGGAAGACGCCCGGCAAGGGACGGGCCGAAGCTGCGACGGAACGGTGGGCGGCTGGAACGATCAGAGAAGCTGCAAGCAGCGTCAGGACGGCGGCTTTACGAGGTAAATTCATCATTCCCTTGAATGTTGGAGTGGATCCAGTGCGGCCGCGCCGGCCGAGCTGCGGGCCTGCTCGCGGAGCCGGGCCAGCTCGTTCAAGGCCTGGACCGGCGTGAGGGATTCCACCGGAAGATCCGCCAGCGCCGTGAGAAGCGCCCGCCGTTCCTCCGAGGAGACCCCCCCGTCTCCCTGCTCTACGGGTGTACCCCGTTTCCGCGCGGCCGTTCGTTCCGGGACCGGACGGGCGTGCTCCGCCTCCAGACGGGCCAGGACGTCCCGCGCGCGACGGAGCACCGGCTCGGTCACGCCCGCGAGCTGGGCGACGTGGATACCGTACGATCGATCGGCTCTTCCGGGGGCGATCTGGTGCAGGAAAACGATCTCCCCACCCTCCTCCGCCACCCGGACCGTACGGTTCCGTAGCCGAGGCAGGTGGTCCGTCAGCTCCGTCAACTCATGATAGTGCGTCGCGAAGATGGTGCGGGGCCGCGCTTCGGGACCGTCGTGGAGCGCTTCCGTCACCGCCCAGGCGAGACTCAAGCCGTCGTACGTGCTCGTCCCCCGGCCCACCTCGTCCAGGAGCACCAGGCTCCGGTCGGTCGCCTGGCGGAGGATCGTCGCGGTCTCCTTCATCTCGATGAAGAAGGTCGAGGCTCCACGGGCGATCTGATCCGACGCCCCCACGCGGGTGAAGATTCGATCGACGAGCCCCACCGTCGCGGCCGCGCACGGGACGAACGATCCGATCTGCGCGAGATAGACGCAGAGCCCCACCTGGCGGAGGAACGTCGATTTTCCTCCCATGTTCGGACCGGTGATGAGCCAGACCTGCTCTACGTCCGGATCGAGAACGCAGTCGTTCGGCACGAATCCCCCGGGCGGGAGCGCACGCTCCACCATGGGATGGCGCGCGCGCTCGAGGATCAACCGGCGATCGTCCGTGAGCGCGGGCTTGACCCAGCGCTCGCGTCCCGCCACGTCGCCGAGCGAGAGATGGAGATCGATCTCCGCGATGACGCGCGCTGCCGCGGTCAGGTCGCCGATCCGTCCGAGCGCGAGGTCGCGGATCCTCTGGAAATGCGCCGCCTCGATCTTGTGGCTCTCGATGCTCGACGCCTCGATCCGCTGCTCCATCTGGCTCAGCTCCGGCGTGGCGAAGCGCTCCGCGCCGGTCAGGGTCTGGCGACGAATGTAATCGTCCGGCACGCGGCCAAGCTGGGAGCGGGTGACCTCGATGAGATAGCCGAACGTCCGGTGATAGAGGACGCGCAGGTTCACGATCCCCGTACGCTCCCGCTCGCGCGCTTCGAGCGCGAGCACGCGCGCGCGGATGTCGGAGGCGTCGCCGCGCAGGCGATCGAGCTCGTCATCGTAGCCGGGGCGCACGATGCCCCCCTGCGTGGCGTGGAGGGGGAGCTCCTCGACGAGCGCCGCCTCGAGCTCGGCCGCGAGATTCGAGAGGTCCGGCAGCGCGCGGCGCCAAGCGTCCAGCACCGGATGCGAGCGCCCTTCGAGCGCAAGCCTCAAACCAGGCAGGCGCCGGAGCCCATCGCGAAGCGATCCGAGGTCGCGCGGGGTTGCGCGCCCCGAGCCGAGAAGGCCGAGACAGCGTTCGAGGTCGGGGACCCTGTGAAGCCGGTCCCGCATCTCGCCTCGAAGGACGGCCGAAGCGGCGAAGCACTCCGTCCTGGCCAGCCTCGCGTCGAGAAGCGCGCGATCGCTCGTCGGAGCGCGAAGCAAGGCGCGAAGGGCGCGCGCCCCCATCGACGTCTCCGTGCGGTCGAGGAGCGCGAGCAGTGTGTGATCCGGCCCGGCGGGCGACGCGAGGACTTCGAGATTCCGGAGCGTGACCTCGTCCACGACGAGCGGCGCGCCCTCGCGGAGCGGCCGGAGGTCGCGGAACTGCGGCAGGTCGGACTTCTTCAGCGTCTGGAGATAGGCGAGAAGCGCCCCTGCGGCGCCCATCCCCTCGCGCGCTCCGTCCAGGCCGAAGGCCTCGAGGCTCAGCACCTGGAAGCGCCGCTTCAGCTCGGCCTCTCCCGACCGGGCATCGAAGCGAGCCGGCTCCCAGCGGGTCGGCGTCGCCCCGCTGAAGCCCAGGGAGGCGAGGCCGTTCGCGCCCGTGGCGTCACCCGATCGGAACGCGCCCTCCGGGACGAGGACCTCGCGCGCCGGGAACTCGATCGCGATCGCTTCGAGATCGGTCGGCGCCACGTGGCCCACGCGGAACTCGCCTGTCGACACTTCGGCCACCGCGACGCCGACGCGCTCCTCACCCGGCAGGAGCGCCACGATGAAGTTGCTCTCCTGCGTGTCGAGGAGTCCCGGGCGGGTCACCGTGCCCGGCGTGACCACCTCGATGACCTGGCGCTCGACGAGCCCCTTCGCCTCGGACGCGGCTTCCATCTGCTCCGCGATGGCGACCGAGTATCCGTGCTGGACGAGCTTCTTCAGATAGCTCTCGACCGCGTGGTGCGGAACGCCGGCGAGCGGGAGAGGATCGCGCTTCTTGTCGCGGGATGTCAGGGCGATGCCGAGGACGCGCGAGGCGATGAGGGCGTCGTCGCCGAACGTCTCGTAGAAATCGCCCATCCGGAAGAGGAGGATGCAGCCTGGATGCTCCGCCTTGAGCCGGCGGTACTGATCCAGCATCGGGGTCGATTCCACGGACCCCTCTAGCGCGGAACGATGGTGTAGGAGAAGCCGCGCTCCCGGCGGAGTCGCTCGCCCATGGCCTTCGCCTCGTCGCGCGTGGTGAACGCGCCCGCGCGCACACGGAAGACCGGCGGCGTCTCCGGCCCCGCCTTCACCGAGACATCCTCCACGCCCGATGTCTTGAGATCCTTTGCGAGCGATTCGGCGAGATCGCGCCGGCTGAACGCGCCGACCTGGAGCGCGAACCCGCCGCGCAACGCGAGCGGTCCTGGCGCCTCGGGCTCGACCGTGATGCGGATGCCGCGATCGCGCACCCGCGTGGCCTCGTAGGAAGCGGGATAGCGGACCATCACCTGGCGGAAGACGCCGGAGGCGTCCCCTGTGCGTCCCACCGCCTCGAGTCCCGTGCCGAGCGCGTAGAGCGCCTGCGGCACGTAGTCCCCTTTCGGATGTCCCTCGAGCAGTCGCTTGAGCGCATCGCCGGCGTCGGCCGGCCGGCTCGCGTGGAGCGCCGACTGCGCGAGCGCGAAGTCGTAGGCCTCCTCCTGCGGGCTCCCCTCGAGATCGGGCGCGGCCTGATGGAGGCCCGCGAGCGCGCCGACGGCATCGCCGCGCGCGAGCTGGGCGAGCCCGAGGAGGACGAGCGCCTGACGGCCGACGAAATCCTTCTCCACGCCGGGCGAGAAGGTGGCGAGCAGCCGCTCCGACTCCGAGTACTCGCCCCGCACATACCGCACCTTCGCCAGGGCGAGCGTGGCCTCGCGCCGGTGGAGTCCCTTCGGATAGTCGCGCAGGTAGTTCTGGAGCGCTTCCTGGTAGGCGTCCCCGTCCTCGATGAGGACGGCCGTGAGATAGGCGAAGTCGTCTTCCTTCTCATGGGGCACGCGGCCGCTCGTGACGGGCGCCAAGTAGCCTCGCGCTCCTTCGACGTTGCCATCCGCGAGGGCTTCGCGCGCGAGCGCGATCGCCCGCTCCTCCGGCGACGGACCACGGTTCGGCGCGGGCTTCGAAGCCGTCTTCGCGCCCAGGGAAGCCGCGGCCAGCGCGAGCACGAGGGCGGCCAGGATGCCGCGCAGCGCGAGCGAACGCACCGGCAGGCTCACGCGCGCGCCCATGCGAAGCACTCCGGACACCGCGACCAGTACTCCTCGGACTCGTGGCCGCACGACGGGCAGATGTACACCTCCCCCGGACCGAAGCGCTCGATCAGGGACTGCATCTCGTCGAGCGCGCGCGGGAGGTCGCCGCGACGCCGGTGGAGCTCGGCGAGGAGGAGCCGCGCCGGCACCGAGCCGGGCTCGAGCTCGAACGCCTCGTTCAGCATGCGTCCGGCGTCGTCCAGGTCGCCCTTCTTGAGATGGACCCGCGCGAGCGCGAGATGGACCCGCACGTCCTTCGGATTCCGCGCGAGCATCTCCTCGTACGTCTGGTCCACGTCGGCGAACCGCCCCGATTCGAAGTAGGAAGTCTCGAGGCGGTCGAGCACGAGGTGCGAAAACGTCGGATGCGCCTCCGCCAGCGCCTTCCAGAGGACCACGGCGCGCTCCGGCCGGTTCGTCTCGTAGCAGAGATCGCCGAGGCGAAGGAGCGCGGCCGGCTCGTCCTGCTTCAGCTTGAGCGCCGCCTGGAACTGGCGCTTGGCGTCGTCCAGCTTCCCCTCGCGGAGATAGATCTCGCCGATGGACGAGCGATAGCGCGCGAGCCCGACGCCGTTCTCGCTCGTCGCCTTGGCCACCTCGGCCCGGGTCTCGTATGCGCGCTCCCATTCGCCTGCGGCCTCGTGGGCTTTCATGAGGAGCTTGAGCGCGCTGCCGTTCTTCTTGTCCAGGTCTCGGAGTTCGCGCGCTTCGGCGACCGCGTCCGCCGGGCGCCCGAGGGCGATGAGATCGCGCACGAGCCCCTCGCGGATCGCGCGCTCCTGCCCCGCGCTCAATCCGGCGCGCACGGTCAGGTCGCGCCGGATCTGGAGCGCGCGCGCCGCGTCGCCGCGCTCCCGGAGGAGGTTGGCCAGGTGGATGTAGGCATCGATGTTGTCGCTGTCCTGGCGCACGGTCTCGGCGAAGGCGCTGAGCGCTTCCGCTCGGTCCCCCGCGAGGAGCGCGTTCAGCGCGTGCTGGTACGGCGTCTCGGGCGGAGGCGGCGACGCGCCCGCGTCGCGTGACAGAACCCACGCGGCGTAGCCGATCCCGGTCAGGAGACCGCCGACGACCAGGACGGTGGCGAACTCGCTCATTCGCGGGCGGCCCCTGCCGTCTCCTTCAGCGTGAGATCCTCCAGAGGCAGGTTGCGAAGCCCGTCCAGCTCGCGTTTCAGATCCTGATTCTCACGCCGGACCCGCGCGACGCCCGCGCGGGTCTTGAGCTGGTGCGCCAGCGTGAGCAGGAACGCGGTGAGCATCCCGATCACGAAGGCGGAGAACAGCGCGACGTTCGACGGAAGCGTGCGATAGATGCGCCCGGGCAGGATCACCGAGGTGACCGTCTCGTTCACGTTCAGGATGGCGAACCCGACAACCAGAATCATGATGATGAGCCAGATCAGATTCTTGAGGAGCCACATGGTCGCCTCCCTGAGCGGTGGGGCGCCGCCCGCCGGGGCGGCACGGCCGGAGAATAGCCCGCATGGAACTGCCGGTCAACGAGTTGCGAGTTCGCCAACGCATCCGTCCTGGCCTGCCTCGCGAAGGACCACGCGCGCGAGCCCGACCCAGCGCGGTGTGGACCGCACGAGAACCGGCGCGTACACATCCGCGCGCCCGCGCACGGAGGCGGCATCCGAGCGCCCCTCGAGGAGCACGGACCGCGTGGTCCCCACGAGCGACTCGTAGAACGCGCGTTCCTTGGCCAGCCCCAGCGCACGAAGCTCCGCCGCCCGCTCGCGCGCCGTCATAGGCGCCGGAAGCGGAGCCGCCGAGGTCCCCGGTCGGGCCGAGTATCGGAACACGTGTAGGTATGAGAGCGGTGCCCCATCGATGAAGCGGCCCGTCTCCTCGAACTCCGCGTCCCCTTCCCCCGGATACCCCACGATGACATCCGCCCCGATCGCCACCGTCCCCCGCGCGGTCACCCGCTCGAGCAGCCGCGCGTAGTCCCGCACCCGATATCGCCGCCTCATCGCCGCAAGGATCGCATCCGATCCGCTCTGGAGCGGCAAGTGAAGATGCGGACACAGCCGCTCCTCGCTCCCAATCATCTCGACCAGCCCCGCAGGCACCTTCTCCGGCTCGATCGAGGAGATGCGCACGCGATGCGCCGAGCCCAACGCGAGGAGTCGCTCGACGAGAGGTGCGAGAAGCCCAGGCTTCCCGAGATCGCTGCCATACGATCCGAGGTCCGCCCCGGTCACGACGATCTCGTGAAACCCCGCCTCGAGCAGCCGCGCCCCTTGGGCGACTGCTTCGTCCAGAGGAAGGCTGCGTGCCCGCCCGCGCACATAAGGCACCACGCAGTACGAGCAAAACGCGTCGCACCCGTCCTGCACCTTGAGAAGCGCCCGAGTACGCCCGAACGCAACAGGAGAGGAGGCAACGAACGCACGCTTCGCGCGGCCCGGCCCGACGTGAAGTGGGATCGCATCGAGCTGCTCGTCGAGGTAGGAAGCGTGGCCTGGAAAGGCAGAGCGGCCCTCGCGGGCGTCGCGCGAAGCGCGACGCAATGCGCCGGCCGCGGCGCCTTTCCAGGCCGCGCTTCCGGCCCCAACATACAACTCAATGCGCTCCCGCTCCGCCGTGCCCAGCACGAGCGAAACGCCGGGAATGGCGGCCACCTCGCCGGGCGCGCGTTGCGCGTAGCACCCGGTCACGACGATGCGAGCGGAAGGCGCACGACGCGCGAGCGATCGCACGAGCTGCCGCGCCTCCTGATCCGCGCGCGCCGTCACCGTGCAGGTGTTCACGACCACGACGTCCGCACCCTCGGGAGCGTCGACCTGAGTCCAGCCCGCATCAGCGAGCCGGGCCCGCATGGCCGCCGTGTCGTGCTGATTCAGCCGGCAGCCCAGCGTCAAAAACGAAACCCGAGGGGCGGAACTCAACCCCTCGGGTGTCTGGCGATCCCCTCGGATCACCGAGCTGCTACGAAGCCGCGCCGGAGTCGCTGGTCTCCTCGGTCGCGACCGGTTCGTTGTCCGCGGACGGCGTGGGCTTGTACTTCTCCGCGAACGCGGCCTGCGTGGCCGCGTCCTGGTCGGTGAGCCACGCCTTCACGCTCAGGATGATTCGATGCGCCTGGGTATCGACCCGGGTCACCTTGAGGTCGAGCGTGTCCTCCGGCTTGAAGCTGTCGGAGGGCTTCTTCAACCCTTCGATGCCGAGCTGCGAGAGCGGAATGAAACCCTCGAGCCCGTCCTCGAGATCCACGATGACGCCGCGGTCGAGGAGACGGACCACCTTGCCCCGGACGATCATGTCGGGAAGGTAGCGCTCCGCCAGGGTCGGCCACGGGTCGTCGCTGACCTGCTTCAGGCCGAGCGAGATCCGCCGCGCGTCCTTGTCGATCGAGAGCACCACGACCTCGACCTTGTCGCCCTTCTTCAGAACTTCGCTCGGATGGACCACGCGGCGCGTCCACGACATGTCGCTGATGTGGACGAGACCGTCGATCCCCTCCTCGATCTCGACGAAGGCGCCGAAATTGGTGAGGTTCCGAACCTTCCCCGTGAGGCGCGTGCCGATCGGGAAGCGGTCGTCGAGCGTGAGCCACGGATCGGGCTCGATCTGCTTCAGGCCGAGCGAGATCTTCTCGTTGTCCTTGTCGATCTTGAGGATCATCGCCTCGATCTGATCGCCGATGGCGACCACCTTGGACGGATGCCGTACGTGGCGCGTCCAGGACATCTCGGAGATGTGGATGAGGCCCTCGATCCCCTTCTCCAGCTCCACGAAGGCGCCGTAGTCGGTGATCGAGACGACCTTGCCCTTGACCCGCTGGGTGACCGTGTACCGCTTGTCGACGTCTTCCCACGGGTAGGGCGTGAGCTGCTTCATGCCGAGGGAGATGCGCTCCTTCTCGGGATCGAACGAGAGCACCTTCACGCGCACCTTGTCCCCGATCGAGACGAGCTCGGACGGGTGGCTCACGCGGCCCCAGGACATGTCGGTGATGTGGAGGAGGCCGTCGATCCCGCCCAGGTCGACGAAGGCGCCGAAGTCGGTGATGTTCTTCACCACGCCCTCGCGAATCTGATCCTTGGCCAGCTCCTGGATGATCTCGCTCTTCTGCTTGGCGCGGTGCTCTTCCAGGACGGCGCGGCGGGAGACGACGATGTTCCGGCGCCTCTTGTTCAGCTTGATGATCTTGAATTCCATGGACTGGCCGATGAGCGAGTCCACGTTCTGCACCTGGCGGAGCGCGATCTGCGACCCGGGGAGGAACGCCTCCACCCCGTAGAGATCCACGACCACGCCGCCCTTGATCTTGCGGACCAGCTTGCCCTCGACCAGCTCTCCGTTGTCGGAGGCGGTCTTGACGCGGTCCCACACCTTGACGAAGTCGGCGCGCTGCTTGGACAGGACGACCAGGCCGTCCTGGTTCTCGGTCTTCTCGAGGAAGACCTCGATCTCGTCGCCGACCTTGACGCCTTCCAGATCGGGGAACTCCTCGACCGGAATGACGCCCTCGGACTTGAATCCGACGTCGACGGTGACTTCCTTGTCGTCGATCTTCAGGACGCGCCCGCGGACGATCTCCCCTTCCTCGAGGTCCTTGAGGGAATCCTCGTAGAGTTGGAGCCACTGGCCCATCGAGCTCTGGGCGTCCTCGTCGGGATCGAGCTCACCGACTCCGACCGCTACACCGCCGGCCTCCTCGCCCAAGTCCTCGTGTACCAGCCTCGTGATGGCCTTCCGCTTGCGCGGCTTGGCCTCGACCTCGGCGTCGTCCGCCGCGTCGTCCTTCAGGTCCACATCCTCATCGTGCCGTCTCACCATCTGTGTCTGTTTCCCCCTTGTTTCTATGAAATTCGGCCTCGAGGGCCGGTGGTGCCGTTCGTTAGGCGCCCGCCGCTTGCGCGGGCTCGATCTGGGTGAGGCGATCGACGACTTCGGCGATCACCTCGTCGGGGGTGGATGCCCCCGCGGACACGCCGATCTGGCGCATGCCCTGGAACCAGTCGGGGACGATCTCCTCCGCCGACTCGATCTGGTAGACGTTCGGGTTCACCTTGCGGCAAACCTCCGCGAGCTGCGCGGTGTTCGCGCTCTGCCGGCCGCCGATGATGACCATCGCCTCGACGGACGGAGCCAGCTCCACCGCGGTCTTCTGCATCGAGGTGGTCGCCCCGCAGAGCGTGTTGAACACCCGCACTTCCTTCCCGCGCTTGAGGAGCGCGCCCACGATCTCCTGGACGTGCCCGATCGCGTGCGTGGTCTGGAACACCACGCCCATCCGCGGGATGAACTTGAGCGCCTCGGCCTCCGCCACCGTGTCGATGACGATGGCCTTGCCGCCCGTGTGCGCGATCACCCCGATCACCTCGGGGTGGTGCTGGTCGCCGATCATGACGACCTTGTAGTTCTCGTCGATCAGCTTCGCCGCGTACTGCTGCGCCTTCGTCACGAAGGGGCAGGTCGTGTCGACGACCTTGAGCCCTCGCGTCTCGGCGCTTGCCTTCACCTCGGGCCCGACGCCGTGCGAGCGGATGATCACGGTCGAGCCCTGGTCCACCTGCTCGAGCTCGCTCACCACCTCGAGGCCGCGGTTCCGGAACGACGCCACGACTTGAGGATTGTGGATCAGAGGGCCCAGCGCCTTGACGCTCGCCGGGTCCTGGTCCATCGCCTCGTTCGCCATCTTGATCGCGCGCTTCACGCCGAAGCAGAAGCCCGCGTTGTCGGCTACGATCACTTCCACGCTAGTACGCTCCTCCTGGAAGATCCCCGATGGCGTCCATCACCCGTCGCGCGAACGCGTCGGCATCGGCACGGCTTTCGACCTGCCCCACCGGGGGCATGATCATGGAGCCGAAGGCCAGCCTGATTTCGACCTGTCGCGCCATGGATCGGCGGATCTGTCTCGATCCCGAGATGCGGGCGGGTAGAACCGGAGCACGGGCCGTCGCCGCGAGGCGCCCGATTCCGGCGCGCGGCGGCAGGAACGACCCGGTCTTGCTGCGGGTGCCCTCCGGAAAGATCAGTACGGCTCCACCTTCATCCAGCACCCGCTCGGCGCCGCGAAGCGCGGACCGGGCCCCAGGCCCTCGCTGGATCGGGATCGAATTATAGCCCCGGATGAGGGCTCCGAACCACCTATTCTGGAACAGCTCCTCCTTGGCCAGGAAGAGGAGCCTCCTCGGGACCACGCCCCCCATGATGGGTGGGTCCCAGAAGGAGATGTGGTTGCAGGCGATGATGACCGGCCCTTTGGCCGGGATGTGCTCCATCCCGGTGATCCGGAGCCTCAGGAAGGTCCGGCAGAAGATCCCCGACGCGTGGTGCCCGAAGAGGTAGAAGAGGGTCCGTTTCCCGGGCCCCCGCCGGGCCAGCTCGGCCCAGCGGACCGCCAGATCCACCTGCTGCTCGAGCGTGAGCGAGGTCGTGTCCAGCGGGAACGCGTCCGGGGCGGGCGCGAGGGGGCTCGCCTCCCGGGCGCTGTCCCTCCGGTCGCGCTCGCGGATGGCGGCCTCGATCTCCGCCGGGTCGGCGGGAAGCCCGGCTGCCCGGAGCTGCGCGACCCGCCGCTCGGTGCGCGCTTCGGCCGATGCGGTCAGGAAGATCTTGAGGTCCGCCTTCGGGAACACGACGGTCCCGATGTCGCGCCCCTCCATGACCAGCCCGGGCGCTTTGGCGAGCGAGCGCTGGATCTTGACGAGGTGCTTCCGCAGCTTGGGATGGACCGCGACCTGCGAGGCCGCGTCGCCCGCCTCCGCGGTCCGGATGTGCGGCTCGACCAGCTCGCCTCCGATCGTGAGCCCCTGAGGGCCCGCCTC
>DASTKC010000039.1:0-2896 GCA_035716085.1 Candidatus Eiseniibacteriota bacterium
CGCGGCGTCGAACCGCGCGAGCGCTCGCGCCTGGTCGATGGTGAGCGCCGTCCCCGACGTGCAGACCGAGTGCGCGAACCCCATGGCGTGCAGCCGGACGACGTCCAGGTTCCCCTCGCACACGAGGACCTGCCGCTTCTCGCGGATCGCCGTCCGTGCGAGCGTCAATCCGAAGAGGACGCTGCCCTTTCGATAGATCGGAGACTCCGGAGAGTTGAGATATTTCGGCGTGTCCTCCGGATCCACCGCGCGCGCGCCGAAGCCAGCGAGCCGCCCGGCCGCGATCTCGATGGGGAACGTGATCCGGTTCCGGAAGCGGTCGTAGTGACCGCCGTCCCCGCGCCGCACCACGAGCCCCGCCTCCTCCAGCACCTCGATCGGGAGCAGCTTCCCGAGCGCGGTCTTGAGACCGTCCCATCCGGCCGGCGCATACCCGATGTGGAATCGCTCGAGCATGGGCCGGTCGAACCCGCGCCCGGCGAGATACTGCCGCGCGTGCGCGCCCGCCTCCGAGTAGAGGTTCGCCTCGAAGAAGTCCTTCGCGAGCGAGGTGGCCTGGTAGAGCCGGTCGCGCCGCTTGTCCCCGGCGCTCGCTTCGCTGCGCGGGAGATCGATCCCGGCCCGCTCCGCCAGCGCCTGGAGCGCTTCGGGGAAGGTGACCTTGTCGATCTCCATCAGGAACGCGAAGACGTCGCCTCCCTTGTTGCAGCCGAAGCAGTGCCAGATCTGCCGCTCGGGATTCACGGTGAAGGACGGGGTCTTCTCCGCGTGAAACGGGCAGAGCCCCTTCCACGTGCGCCCGGCGCGGCGGAGCGGCACGCGCTCGCCGATCACCTGCGCGATGTCGATCGCGTTCCGGACCTCTTCCTTCGCTTCCTGGGGCGTGCGGGTCGTCGTCATGTCAGCCGAGCGTCACCACCGTGACACCCGTTCCACCCTCGCGGATCTCACCGAGACGGAACTCCTTCACCAGGGAATTCTTCGAGAGCCAGTGCTTCATGCGCTCGCGGAGGATTCCCTTTCCCTTGCCGTGGATGATGCGCGCCGTCGGGAGCCCGGCCATGACCGCGTCCTCGAGGAAGCGCTCCGCGGCACGGATCGCCTCGTCCGCCTCGAGTCCGCGGACGTCGATCTCGGACTTGGACTCGATCGGCTCGACGACGACGGCATGCTTCCGCTGCGTCGCCGGTCCCGCGGCCGTCGCGCCCGCCGCGGGCTGCCCCGCCTGGCCCTCGGCGCGCCGAAGCTGCGCGAGCGGGAGCATCGCGGTGACGCCGCCGATGCGCACCCGAACGCGGCCGTCGGAATCCGGATCCGTGAGCACCTCGGCGTCCGCCTGGAGCGACGTCACGAACACGCGGTCGCCCACGGCAACCTGACGCACGGGCTCGCCGCGAACCACCGGCGCCTGCCGGGGCGTCTCGCGCTCGATCTCGGCTTCCATCTCCTTCGCGAGATCGCGCGCCTCGCGCAGCCGTTCCGGCGTCGCCTTCTTGTCGGCGCGGAGCTTCTTCCGGTAGTCGTCGATCTGGTTCTCGAGCTGGCGCAGCAGGTCCTTCCGCGCGGCAAGCTCGGCTTGCTTCCGCTCGCGCCGCTCGGACTCGAGCCGGTCCCTCATCTCGCGAAGCTCCGACTCGCGCGAGGCGAGGTCGAGCATGGCGCGCTCGAGCGCGGCGCGCTCGGTGCGCGCCTCCTCGCGAAGCCGGCTCAGCTCCTCGAGGAGCTTGTTGAGATCGCGCTCCCCTTCGGGAAGGAGCTGCCTCGCGCGGTCGAGCACCTTGGGCTCCATCCCGTAGCGCTCGGCCACCTGGATGGCGCGGCTTCCTCCGGGGACGCCGACCACGATCCGGAAACGGGGCCGGAGCGTCTCCTCGTCGAAGGCCATCGACGCGTTCCGCACGCCCGCGGCGTCGTGCGCGAACGTCTTGAGCATGCCGTGGTGCGTGGTCGCGATCGTGAGCGCGCCGCGCTGGAGCAGGGTCTCGAGCACCGCCTGCCCCAGCGCCGCCCCCTCGACCGGATCCGTGCCCGACCCGAGCTCGTCGAGCAGCACCAGGCTCCGCTCGGTCGCGTGCTCGATCGCCTCCGTCACGCGCCTCAGGTGCGAGAGGAACGTGCTCACGTCGGCCAGGATCGATTGCTCGTCGCCGATGTCGCAGATCACGCGGTCGAGCCACGGCATCACGCTTCCCGCCGCGGCCGGAATCGGAAGTCCGGTCATCGCGAGGAGCGAGAGGAGGCCGACCGTCTTCATGGCCACCGTCTTCCCGCCCATGTTCGGCCCGGTGATGAGGAGCATCCGCGTGTCGGGATCGAGCTCGAGATCGAGTGGCACCGGTGCGCCGGTCTCGCCTTTGCGGTGTCGCTCGACGAGGAGCGGATGCCGCCCGCCGCGGAGGCGCATACGGCGCTCTTCCGTCAGCTCCGGAATCGAGCCATCGCCGTCGCGCGTCCAGGCAATCACCGCCTCGGCGGCATCGAGCCGCACGAGGGCTTCGAAGTCGGCCCCGAGCGCCGCGCGGTGCGTGTGCGCCCGACCGCTCAGATCGCGGAGGATCCGATCCACCTCGGCCGCTTCGTCCAGCCCCAGCTCGGAGAGCTCGCTGTTGGCATCCGCGGCCTCCCGCGGCTCGACGAAGAGGCTCGCCCCCGATCCCGAATGCCCAAGCACCGTGCCGGGAAGCGCGCGGCGATTGGACGACGGAATGGCCACGACGTACCGCCCCTCGCGGAGCGTGACGAAGCTCTCGGGCGTCGCGAGCGAGCGAAGGATCGACTCGAGCTTCGTCGCGAGCTTCTCGCGCAGGCCGCGGATTCGCCGGCGAATCCTGGACAGCTCGGGGCTCGCGTCGTCCTTCACCTCGCCGCTCGGCTCGAGCGCGCGCGTGATCGCGCG
>DASTKC010000040.1:0-14086 GCA_035716085.1 Candidatus Eiseniibacteriota bacterium
GCCACCGAGGACGGAAGCTTCTACTACGTGATGGAGCTCCTCGACGGCCTCGACCTGCGCCGGCTCATCGAGCGCCACGGTCCCGTTCCGGTCCATCGCGCGGTTCACTTGCTCGCGCAGGCCTGCCATTCGCTGGCGGACGCGCACGAAAGCGGACTCATCCATCGCGACGTCAAGCCGGCGAACATCTTCGCCTGCCGGCGCGGACGGGAAGAGGACTTCGTCAAGGTCCTCGATTTCGGGCTCGTGAAGCACGCGGATTCGAAGACGGTCGACGTTCAGCTCACCGCGGAGGGAACGACCACCGGAACGCCCGCGTTCATGGCTCCCGAAGCCGTCTACGAGGCGGACCGGATGGACGCGCGCTCCGATCTCTACGCGCTCGGCTGTGTCGGATACTGGCTCGTGACGGGGCGCCTCGTGTTCGAGCGCGATACGCCCATCCAGACCCTCCTGAGCCACCTCAACGACACGCCCGTCCCTCCATCGAAGCGGGCGACGCAGCCGATTCCCGAGCAGTTCGACCGGGTGATCCTGGACTGCCTGGAAAAGGATCCGGCCAAGCGGCCCGAGTCGGCGGAAACGTTGGGAAAGCGACTCCAGCGTTCCCTCGGCGCGATGGATCCATGGACGGTGGACGATGCGCGCGCCTGGTGGGAGCGGGTGCGCCACGGTTCAGGCGAGGCGCGCTCGAGCCCGGCGGAAGCGTTGAGCACCGCCAAGAGCTGACCCTCCCCAGAGTACAGTTCCGAAATCCTACTGCGGCATTTCCGGGCGTGTGCTAGCGTCGCGCCGTTCGAACGATGCACGCGTTCCCCGGATCCAGGGATGGCCGGTTCCCGAATGAGGCGCTTCCTTCTAGTGGCACTCGCGACCGCTCGGCTCGCGTGCATCGCCGCTTCCGCAATCGCGAGCGAGACCGCTCCGCCTTCGGAGACCGTGCTCGCGCAGTCCCGCGCCTCGAGCGCTTCGATGGGCGTCGAGTGCCCCGAATGCAACCCGCCCAAGAAATTCCTGCCTGCGTTCGGTGAGCTCATGGCCGTGCAGCTCATTCCGTGGTCGGTGAATCACTTCGCCCGCGACGCCGAGTGGGCGGACATCAGTCCCGAGACCTGGTGGACGAACATGAGCAACCCCTGGCTCTGGGACAACAACAAGTTCGTGAACAACCAGTTCTCGCACCCGTACCACGGGAACCTCTACTTCAATGCCGGCCGTGCCAACGGATACAACTTCTGGGAATCGTCCCTCTGGGCCGGCGGCGGCAGCCTCATGTGGGAGCTCTATGGCGAGGCATGGGCTCCATCACCGAACGATTGGTTCAACACGACGCTCGGCGGCATCGCGCTGGGCGAGATGCTCTGGCGCATGTCCTCACTCGCGCTCGACAACGAGACCTCTGGGAGCGAGCGGACGTGGCGGGAGATCGGTGGAGCGGCGCTCAATCCGGTGCGTGGATTCAGCCGGCTCGTGAACGGCCAGACGCATGGGCGGCGCCCCAATCCCGACGAGTGGCGCCCGAGCCGGATCCAGGCGGTGTTCGACGTCGGCTTCCGTCGCACGAACCACTTCGGCCAGACCGGCGAAGAGCTGGACCAGGGATACGGGGAGCTCGCGCTCTCCTACGGCGACCAGGTGGAAGACTTGAAGGGGAAGCCCTTCTCCGCGTTCCTCGTGGACCTGGAGGTCGCCCCCGGCCAGCCCGAAGTGGGCGCTCTCGCCCAGCTCCGTGCCCGCGGCAATCTGGCGGCCCACACCCTCGGCCGCACGAACGGACACGTGCACCAGCTCGCCGCGTTCCTCACGTACGAGTACTTCAATACGCCCGCGTTCCAGTTCGGCGGACAGGGGTTCCACGGCGGCCTCGTCTCGCGCTGGGGAAAGCCGCGGGGCGCGAGGACGCAGGTCGAGGTCCTCGGATCGTTCCTTCCGATCTCGGCGCTCAGGTCCGACTACTTCGTGACGCTGGAGGGGCGTGACTACGACTACGGCGTCAGCTTCGGCACCTGGACCCGCGTGGCGAGGATCTGGGAAGGGAAGGGCATGGTGCAGGCGGTCGGGCGCATGCTCTACACGCCGATCATCAGTGGATTCGACGGCGATCACGTTCAGGCGGGCGCGACGGCGGAGGGGCGCTTGTATCTCCGCGGGCGGCTCGGATTCGGAGCGGCGTACACCTACTACTACCGAAACAGCTGGTACGACGACTTCCCGGACGTGAAGCGCGACGGCTCGCAGGCCCGCGCATACGTGTCGTACGCCTTCCCACGGTGGCAGCCATGACGGCCGCGTCGATCCGTCGCGTGCTCGGCGCCGCGGCCCTCGGTCTCGCGACCCTGCTCGCGGTGGCCGGCTGTCAGGACACGATCGTCAAGTACCTGGGTCCCGAGAACAAACCGGACCTCTACATCGCGACCGACACGACGCGCTACGAGGCCCACGATCTCGATAACGTGACCGACGTCGAAGCGTGGACCTGGCCCCACACCGGCCGGATTGCGAACGTCTACCACCGGAACTTCGTGCATCACGGCCATGCCCGCATCACCATCGAGGATGCGAACGGCAAGGTCGTCTACGACCACATCCCCGTCGAGTACAGCCTCGTGAACGAGACGCAGGACGGCGAGCCGGGCGACTGGCGCGTGATGATCGAGCTCTTCGGCGCGAAGGGTCGAGTCGACTTCTCGGTCTCGAAGAAGCGCTAGCCTTCGTTCGCCCTAGTCGGTCAACGCCATCACCTGCCCCGTGATGGTGGCGTACAGCGTGCGCTGATCCACGGCCGGCGTCGTCAACAGCGTGCTGTTCACCTCGTACTTCCAGACCTCGGCCCCACTCGACGCGTCGAGAGCGTAGAGACGCCTCACGCCGGGTGGAAGGGCATGGTTGCTGTCGCTGAAGTAGAGTATCTCGTTGCTCACAACCGGGTCGCCCACCGACTCGCCCGTCGTGGGGAACGACCACACCTTCCTGCCGGTCGTAGCATCCACGGCGTAGAGCGCCGCATCGCGGCTCCCCGCATAGACGACTCCCTTCGAGATGGCGGGAGCCGACCAGATGTCGTCGGCCGTCGGGTACGCCGACCGGAATCGCCAGCGCTCGGCACCGGTCGCCAGGTCGTACGCGATCAGGTTTCCGTCGGAGCTTCCCACGAAAACCCGATCCTCGCCGAGCGCCGGAGACCAGAACTGGCTCGACGATCGAACCCGCCACCGCTCCGCCCCTGTGGCGGCGTCGATCGCCAGGAGCTCCCGGCCCACGCTCACCACGATCACACCTTTGTGGGCAGCGGGATTGCCGACGAAGTTGGGCTGCGTGCCGAGCGGCGTCATCCACCGGCGCTGACCCGTGCCTACATCGAGAGCGTGGAGCCCCTGATGCGTCGCCACGTAGACCGCGTCTCCCACGATCAAGGGCGGCGTCGTGACGAAGACTCCCGCGCTGTACGACCAGATCGGTTCGCCCGTCTTGCGGTTCAAGGCGCGCACCTGGCCGTTCATGCCGCCGCCGACGATCACGTCGCCCGCGATGGCGGTCGCGTTCTCGATCATGTCGAACCCGGATGCGGTCCAGAGAGACTTGCCCGTCCGCGCGTCGAACGCGCACAGCGTACCGTCCGAGGCGCCGCTGTAGATCGCTCCCTGGTCGACTAGCGGCGTTCCCAGGAAGAGGTCGCCCTTGTCCACGGTCCAGAGAACTCGGGGCCGCGACCGGATGGGCGCTCCGTGATAGGAGCCCGAGCGCTCGGTGTCGCCGCGATGATGGATTCGAGGGCCGGACGTGATGGCTGTGGGCTGCGGGGATGCGGCGACCAGGGCGGCCCCAAGCGAGACCGCGAGCGCTGCGCTCTTGAGAGATGTCATTTCGTGGTGCTCCTGCCCCCGGCGGGACCCGAGGACGATAGCGAAACGCGCAGCGCGCGACAATGGCGGATGGCGCCAGGAGGGGCTTGTCGTAGCGCTACGGCGTCGAGGCCACCTCCGCCCGGTGCTGCACCATGCGGATCTTCTCCGAGTAGACGAACGCGTCGGAGTGTTGCGGGTTGTGGCATTCGAGACAGGTGGATTCGGGCGGCGTCCGCTCCATGCGCGCGGTCGCGGGGGCCGCGACATGGGCGCCGCCCGGCCCGTGGCACACCTCGCACTGGACGTTCGCCAGCGGCTCTTCCGGATCCCCGAGCTTGTAGCCGTGCGCCGTCCGGAATCCAACGACGTGGCAGACGATGCAGCGGGGTTGGTAGTGGCGATGCGCGTCGAGCAGCGTCTTGTACGCCGTGGCGTGGCGCGTCGTCTTCCACTGATCGAACTCCAACCGGTGGCACGTCGCACAGCGTGAAGCCCCGACGTAGATACCCTCGAGGCGCTCCTTCGAGGTGGGGAAGAGCGGCCGGACGCTCGCCTGGGCCGAGTCCCGCGTTCCGACCTGCTCGTAGAAGCGCGTCAGCATGGCGCGGATCGTGGGGTCGTCGGGGACGTCCTCGTAGAGCCAGTGGTGCGTGGTCCTGGCGCTCGCGACGTGGCTCGAATCGTCGAGGCGAAGGTCGACCGACTCGAGTCCGTAGTTCCGGCTGTCCTCGTGGAGGATCAGGGTCCGCCTCAGGAAGCCCTGATCCCCGGTCGTTTCCGGAGCCCCGGAGGCCTGGACGAGGCCCGAGGTTCCTCCCGCGTTCGAGAGGATCAGGTCGATCCCGGGAACCTCGAGGACCAGGTTCTGAATGGTCCTCGATTCCAATCGCCCGATCACGATCGTGAAGTCGGCCCGATCTCCGATTTCGCTGAGGCTCCGCTCTACGGCGGCGACGGGATCCGCGAATCGGAGACTCGTCGTGCTCGCCTCGAACTGGGGCAACGCGTCGGGACCGTGCGGCGGCTCGAGGACCGAGACGATCGCGATGCGAAGCCCTCGGGCACGCACGACTCGCCACGCCGGCTCGAGCGTGGCTCCGTGCTCCAGGACGTTGCCCGATAGGTAGGGCAATCCGAGCCCTTTCGTGGCCTCGCGGAACCATCCGGTTCCGTAGAGGAGCTCGTTCGTGCCCACCGCGACCGCGTCGTAGCCCATGGTGGCCATGGTTTGGAGGTAAAGCCTCTGTTCCTGGCGCGCAAGATAGTCGAGCTCCGCCGGCGTCTCCGGCTTGGCGAAGGCGTTCCCGAGATCGAGCAGGGGCGCGTCCGGGTGCTCGCGCCTCAGGCGTTCGATCATCGTGGCTCTTCGCGCCACGCCTCCCGACTGATTCACCTTGCAGCCGCAGTGCTCGAGAAAGCCGCTGGTGTCGCCCGTGAAGAGGACGGTGAGGTCGTGCACCGGGCGGCCCACGGGCGGTGTCGGGGTGGGTTCGACCAGGGCGAGGCCCGTTTCTCGTCGTGGGGGTATGGCCTCGTTGCCTCGCACGAAGCGATCGCGGAAGCGGTCCCAGTCTCGATGCCCGCCTCCCTCGAACGACGTCCATAGGGAGGGGGCGCGCCGCGACCGGAGCATCCGTCGCACGACTGCATCCAGAGTCTCGCGCCCGCCGCTTCGCGCACGAAGCTCGCCGTCCAGGAAGTGGAGCACGTACGGGGCCTCGACCCGCCGCGCAAGCTCGGTGTCGAGCTTCGTCTCGTAGAGGCGCTCCAGATCGTGCTCGACGCCAGCGACATGGCGCGCTGCGGCGTAGGACGTCGCGAGATCGTTTTCGATCTCCGACTCCTGCACGAGTCCGGCGGCGGCGACCGCGCGCCACGCGTAGAGATTCGTGATTCCGTCCACGAGCCAGTACTCGTCGGGGCGCTCGATCTCGCTGCGATACGGCTCGAACTTGAGGCGCGCCTGGAGCAGGGCTTCCGCGTAGCGCAGGAGCCGGCTCGCGGTGATCGGCGTGAGCGTCCCGCCCTGTCCCGTGGCCCACGGCTCGCCGTGGATGTCGCTTCCATCCGGTGTGGTCGGGAGCACGGCGGTCACGTACTCGCGGCCCAGATCGCCGCCGACGACCGCGCGCACCGTCCGGGCCACGTGTTCGAACGCGGTGAGCGTCGAGTCCACGCTTCCAGGCAGGTAAGCGAATCGATATCGAGTCTTCCCGAGGGTCATCGAGCGCTCGACGAATGGCCCGAACGCGAGCGTCGACGCGATCAAGTGCTCGTCGCGGAACCGGCCCTGGATGCCCGGTTGGAACTCCCCGCCCTTCTTCGCCCATGGCGTCACCGGGATCCACCCTGGGGGCAGCTCGAAGCGAACGCGAACATCCCCAAGCGGGCCCATGGGGAGCAGGAACAGGTTTCGACCGCCGATTTCTGCGAACTGCTGGCCGACGTATCCGTAGCGAACGCTGCTGAAACCGACGTGGGCGTCGCCCTCACGGATGTCGGGGTCGATCAGGTCGCGGACGCGGATCCGCGAAGGAAGGGGACCGACGATCACATACCGGGGCACAAGGAGCGTGCGGCCCTCGGCGGTCATCCCTCCGACCGTGGATCGGACCGGCAGTGCCGCCCCGGACAGGTCGGTGGCCTCGAACCTCGAGATCTTCAGATGATCCGCAGTCTCGAATCCGCCGAGCACCAGCGAGTCTCGAGGAACGGCGGTCCATTCGGAGCTGACATCGATGGCGTGGGGCGTGGCAGGCGAGATGGTGACTCGATAGACGACGGACGGAGCCGAGCCGCAGCCCGCGAGAAGCGCGCCCAGCGCAAGGGCTGGAATGAGGCGTGAAGGGGAGCGGAGCACGGATTTCAATGCGGCGGGCCGGCGGTGCCGCCGGTCCGCCGCGAAACGTCAGCTAGTGACCGTGGCTGCAGGAAACCGTGGTGCATCCTCCGCCGAAGACGCATTTCGTGCCGCTGCCTTCGCTGCATACGAAGCCCGGCGAGGCGAATTCGCAGGCGCGGTTGGCGCACTTCGCGGCTTCAGCCGTGGCGACTCCCACGCTCTGGAGCGCGGACTGATAGGGTCCCTTGGCTACGGACTTGGATCCGGTGGAGAGGAACATGCCGACCAGCATCATCGCGAGGACCAGCACGCCTACGAGGGCGCCCAGCTTGAGCCGTGATGTCATGTCTCCGTCCTTTCGACCGATGGGGAACGGCCGCCCGAGTGGTCAGGCTCGGACGGGAGGCCGGCGGCACCACCGGCGCCCGCGACCCGGAACGCGGAAGCCCGAAGCATAGCACCGGAGCCGGACGTCAGGGCAGCGCCCGGTGAACCTGGCGCGCCGCGCGGCGCCCGCTCTCGAGCGCCGCCTCCACCGTGCCCGTGTCCGTCCCCGCTGCTTCGCCGGCAAAGAAGAGCGTTCGCCCTTCCGGTCGGGACAGGGCACGCCCGGGGTTCTTGGCTCCTGCCTGGACGTAGGAGTAGGCGCCGCGGGCGTAGGGATCCTTCGACCAGTCGTGCCACCAGAGGCCGCGAATCCCTCCTCGGATTTGCTTCGGCTTCGTTCCGAAGGCCGCCGCGAGCTGGGTCTCGACCACCCGCTGGACCTGGTCGCGCGAGCCCTCGAGTCTCGCGGAGGTCGGTCCTCCACACCACAGCACCGCGACCGGCCATCGGATCGGGTGCGCGGTCCACAAGACCTGGAACGGTCCGTCGTGCAGGTGGACAAATTGGAACCGCGACGCGCCGTCCCATGGGAATGAATGGAACCACACGACGACTCGAGCGACCCGCCCCATCTCGATGCCGGCGATCGCGCGACGCATGTGCCGAGGCTCGGGATCGAACGCGATGCCCCCGGCGGCTGTTGCCGGCGCCTGGAGCACGCCGATCGGAACGGTGACGATGGCGGCTCGGCCGGTGAAGCGTCGCTTCCGCCCGGCGGGTCCGCGCACTAGGACGGCGACCTTCCGCTGACCCCACGTGATCGCGCGCACCGTGCTCTCGAGGCGCAGCGACGACCCGAGATCGCGGGCGAGCCACGCCATGAGTGCGTGGTAGCCCTGCGTCGGACGCCCGACGTGCGCAGCCAACTCCGCTCCGGACTCGCCCGGGTCGGGCGCGATCGATTGGGCGCTGATCCGCGTGATGTCCGCGGCGTGAAATCCCTCGACGAACTGCCTCGTTTGGCTGCGCTCCCTCTCGAGCGCGTGCCCGCCCGGCCGCTGGGCGAGGAACTCGGCCACGCTCTCGTCCGGGGCATGGGTGTCGATGCGATGAAGCACACGATCGACCGAGAGCGCCTCGGCGACGCGGCGCACCGTCCCCCGATGGGCTTCTCCATGGGGACCGGAAACGTCGAGGGACGACTGACCGGCCTCTGCCAGGAGCGCGGTCGTGATCGGCGCGTCGCCATGGATGAACTCGGCGCCGAGCTCGATTGGAAGGGGAATGCGCGGGTCGTTTAGGGTCATCACGCGGCCACCGATCCGGTCCCGAGCCTCGAGCACGAGCACCGAGCGTCCGTGTGCGCGCAGCTGCCGCGCAGCCTCGAGGCCCGCGGCGCCGGCGCCGACGACGATCACGTCGGCTCGCGTGGTCGTCATTCCGTCGGAGGAACCGCCTGGTCTTCGTCCGTCGGCGCCGGCTCCGGACCTTCGTGTCGCCGCCGGAACGTGATGACGATGTACGTGACCGTGTCCCACGAATTGCGGATCCCGATGAACAGGAGGAGGAGTGCCGCTCCGCCGAGGACGAAGAGGGCGGCCTCCGTGCTCCGCGTGAGCGCGAGAGCCGCCAGCAGGACGGTCGCGTAGGCGAAGTTTGGAAGCACGGTGTGCCAGATCCAATCCGAGGTCACGACCTGGTACTCGCCCTGGGCTCGTGCCCTGCGGATCACGACGGCTCCGTACGCGAGCCCGCCCAATCCCAGAATCGCCGTCGTCCAGGCCACGGGAGTCGTCGAGGTCCAGGGAGCGCTCAGGACCGCCGAGATGAGAAGCGCCGATCCGAAATGGACGACCACGGGCGTGCCGAACGCAGCGAGCCCTCGCCCGGACACGGACATGGTCGAGTCGGCAATCAACGTGATCACGACGAACTGGAGCCCGGTGAGCGCGGCCGCGGAGGATCCGACGATGACGTAGAAGCTTTCCCAGTGCGTCAGGGCTGGAATCACGGTGAAGCCTCCCCTGAAACCAACGGCGTCCCCAGGCATCGATGATGATAAGAGCGCATGGTGGTTCGACACATCGTCGCCACCCTTGCTACGAGCGCTGCCAGGCTGCTAAGTTAATAGATTCAGAGTACTTGGCAACTCCAAACCATAGCGGAGGGCTGAGCCGATCCCCGACATGAGCTCCACGCCCGCCGCCACCCTCCGCGCACACGCTCAGACCACCTTCCGCGCCCTCCGGCACCGCAATTTCCGCCTCTACTGGAGCGGGCAGCTCGTCTCCCTCATCGGCACCTGGATGCAGACCGTCGCCCAGGCATGGCTCATCCATCGCCTGACCTCGTCCGCCTTCATGCTCGGTCTTCTCGGATTCATGCAGTTCCTGCCGGTGCTCCTGCTCTCGCTCTGGGCCGGCGTCATCGCCGACGCGATGAACAAGCGGAAGCTCCTCCTCATCACCCAGACGGCGTTCCTCGTTCAAGCGACGTTGCTCGCGACCGTGGTGTCGACCCACGTCGTGACCGCCTGGATGGTCCTCGTGCTCGCGTTCGTCTTCGGCACGATCAACGCCCTCGATCTTCCTGCGCGCCAGTCCTTTGTCGTGGAGCTGGCGGGGAAGGAGGACCTCCCGAACGCGATCGCCCTCAACTCGGCGGCGTTCAACACCGCGCGAATCCTCGGTCCCGCGGTTGCGGGCATCCTTCTCGCCACCATCGGGGAGGCGGGCTGCTTCTGGCTGAATGCGGTGTCCTATATCGCCGTGATCGCGAGCATCTGGAGAATGGATCTCATGTCGCGGCCGGCGATCAAGCTGGACATGAGTGAGGCGACGCGCCATATGAAGGAGGGAATCCGGTACGTGCGGAGCGTGCTCCCGCTGCGGAACCTCCTCACCCTTCTCGGGCTGACCGCAGGACTCGGATTCCAGTACATGATCCTGCTTCCCGTGTACGTGAAGGACATCCTGCACGCCGATGCCAAAGCCTACGGAGCCCTCGTCTCCGCGTTCGGACTTGGATCGTTGATCTCGGCCGCATGGATGACCCGGCCGCACGATCGATGGGCCTTGAGGCGGAACATTTTCATCGGCCTCATCACCGCGTCGATCGGGATGGGGACCTTCGCGTGGTCGCGCACGCTTCCGTTGAGTCTCGCGATGGGATTTCTCGCGGGGCTGGGCCTCATCCTCTACGTGGCCACGACGAACACGCTGATCCAGCTCACGACCGACGACCAGCATCGGGGTCGCGTCATGGGACTTTACACGCTGATGTTCATTGGCACGGCACCCATCGGCTCGCTCATCACCGGCTCGGTGGCGCAGAAGTTCGGCGCCCCGGTGGCGACGTCGATCAGCGCGCTCGTGCTCTTCGGCGGAGCGGCCTGGATGTTCCGCCGGCTCCGCGTCCTCGCCCTCCGCGAGGCGCCGCCGCCCGCGATGGCGCCGGGTGCCACCGAGAAGCTCGGGTGAGGCGGTGGCGGGGTGAGCCCACAGCGCGTAGTATCGATGTCATGAGAGGCGCCGCAGCGCTCGGGGTTGCTCTGCTCCTCGGGATGTCGTTGTTGGCATCGTCGCCACTATCGGCTCAAGAGGCTCCCGCCGCGCCTGACTCTATCGCCGCGCCAGAATCCACCGCCGCGCCGTCCACCGCTGCGACAGCCACCAAGACCATCGTCGTCGACCCGAAGTACAAGGCCAGCGGCTTCCACAGCTTCTGGCTCGGTGAGGGCTATCGCAAGGTCTGGACGACGCCGGTTACAGCGCCGGTGCTCGATCTCCAGACCTACGCCGGCGGACTCAAGCCGGTTCGCGAGGTGGGCGCGAGGCAGACGCCCGGACTCGCTCTCGTGGGACCCGACG
This sequence comes from Candidatus Eiseniibacteriota bacterium, assembly GCA_035716085.1. Taxonomy (GTDB): domain Bacteria; phylum Eisenbacteria; class RBG-16-71-46; order SZUA-252; family SZUA-252; genus WS-9. The sequence goes on from DASTKC010000040.1 coordinate 10,884, forward strand.
GGCGCGCCTATACCTTCAGGTCTCTTAGAAAGGAGCCCGACCGCGCTCTCCCGGAGCCGTATCGCAAGACATGGGTGGCCTGGGTCGTGCGCGACCACACGGCCGCGCAGCATCCGGGCGCGGCGCTCCTTCTTCCGCCCTTGGCCGAGGCCGCTGGCCTCCTGCACACGGAGCCCACGCTGTGCGTGATGGACGATGACCCCGCGCTCGGATCGTTTCGCGAGGTCTTCGCAAACCAGCCGGGGACGATCGATGAGTATCCCCTTGCGGCATCAGGCGTGCCCCCGTTCCACGGCGCCACGGAGATCATCAACACGCGCAAGCTGTGGAACCGATGGCTCCAGGGCCCCGAGAATCGTGTCGATTCGAGGGCATTCCTGCGCGCACGGATCCTCGACTTGTACGTGGAGAACTGGGATCGCCATCGAGGGCAATGGCGCTGGGTGAGGCTGCCTGGGAACGAACGATGGGAGCCTTTGCCCGAGGATCCGGACATGGCGTTCAACAGGAACGATGGATTCGCGACTTCGTTCTTGCGGTCCCGAAATCCCAAGCTCGTCCAGTTCAACGACCACTTCGACAGTCGCCTGGAGGGCCCCACGATCAATGGGTCCGAGATGGATCGTTGGCTCCTCACCGACCTCGACCGAGCGGCCTTCGAGGAAGTAGCCCGAGAAACCGCGTCGAAGTTCACCGACGATGTCATCGAGCAGGCGGTTCGGCGCCTTCCTGTGGAGTGGCAGAGCCTCTCGGGGGATCTCTCATCGTCCTTGCGGGCGCGCCGCGGGCTGCTCGTGGGCTACGTGATGCACTACTACAAGGACCTCGCCAAGGACGTGGACGTTCACGCCACCGACAAGGACGAGGTCGTCTCGATCCGGCGACTCGACGGAGGAGTCGTCGATGTGAGCGTGTCTCTCGTCGGGGCCGAGCCGTACTTCGAACGGCGCTTCCTGCCCTCGGAGACGAACGAGGTCCGGGTCTATCTCCATGGCGGGAACGATCGCGTCGAGCGTAGCGGCCCGAAGGGTGGGTCGATTCTCGTACGCGTCATCGCGGGCCAGGGTGACGACGTCGTAGACGATTCGAAGAGCGGGGGAACCGACGTCTGGTCGGGAAGCGGCGCTCTGGCCATTCAGAAGGGGCGCGGCACCGACACACATCGCGAATGGCGGAATCCGGAACCGGATACCACCGCTCTCTGGCTCGAGCCCCGGAACTGGGGACGCTGGACCATGCTGGAGACCCAGGTCGCGTACGGAGGCGATCTCGGTTTCGTTCCGGAGGTCACCGTTCTCCGATCGAACTGGGGATTTCGTACCCTGCCCGAGGCCAGGCGACAGCACCTGTCTCTGGCCTGGTCCACGGGCGTGAGCCGGGGCCGCGCAGCGTATCAGGGCATCTTCCGCCGCCCGGGTTCCGGCACGGCGTTCCGACTGGATCTGCTCGCGTCGGGGATCGAGCAGTTCAATTTCTTTGGATTTGGAAACGAGACTGTCCTGCCTGCCCGCGTCGAGGAGCATCGAACGGAAGAGCAGGTCCTCTCCATCCAGCCCTCCGTGCAGATCGACCCATCACATCGGCTCCAGCTCTACGCAGGACCCACGTACCGCGGGTCCTGGTCGCCCACGGACCGTGAGAACGTCTTGAACGCCGTCTCACCGTATGGCCTGGGGCAGTTCTCGGAGGCTGGACTGCGAGCCGGACTGGACTACGACAGCCGGGGGCAGGAGCGAGCGTCGTCTCTGCTGGAGGAAATACTGAAGGGGCCGGCCGTCGCGTCGACCTGGCGGTTGCAGGGGTTCTATGTCCCCGCGGTTCTCGACGTGGATCGTCCTTTCGGTGGAATCGAAGGGGACGTCGTGTCGTACCTGGGACGGAACGAATCTCGCGCTCAGCTTGCGGTCCGAGCCGGAGGGAGGCAGGTCTGGGGGGACTACCCGTGGTTCGAATCCGCATTCCTCGGCGGACGTTCCAGCCTGCCCGGGTACAGCCGAGCCCGCTTCGCCGGCGACAAGTCGCTCTACGGTGGCCTGGAAGCGCGCATGTGGCTCTTCTCGGTGAGCCCCTTCCGCGTGGGTGCGCTCGGCCTCGCAGATGTCGGGCGGGTGTGGCTGGACGGACAGAGCTCCGATCTCTGGCACAATTCCTGGGGTGCCGGCGGCATGATCCAGCCCATTGCCACGAATCTTTTCCTCACCGGCGCCGTGGCTTGGGGCCACGATCAAACCAAGGTCTACTTCGCAACGAAATCTCTGTTCTAGGGGCTAGCCGCGTGTCGCTCGCCGTCCGTCTCCCTTGCGATGAGGCATCGATTCGCGCGGGTCGAGTCGATCCTCGATGTGAGTCGGCGGGGCGGTGGGTCCTTGCGGCAGCGATCCTCGGGTCGAGCCTCTCCTTCATCGACGGCACGGTCGTCACCGTCGCGCTTCCCGCGATCGGTCGAGAGCTTGGGGGCGCGGGAGCGGACCTCCAGTGGGTCGTCGAGTCCTACACCCTCTTCCTGGCCGCGCTCCTCCTCGTCGGAGGATCGCTCGCGGATCTCTTCGGCAGACGACGGATCTATTCGCTCGGAGTGATCCTGTTCACGGCCGCATCGATCGCGTGCGGCTCCGCCTCCACCATGACATGGCTGATCACCGCGCGAGCGCTCCAGGGGGTCGGGGCGGCCTTGTTGGTCCCCGGTAGCCTGGCGCTCATCTCAGCCTCATTCGATCAGTCGCACCGGGGTCGCGCGATTGGCACTTGGTCCGGATTCAGCGGGATCACGGCCGCGATCGGACCCTTGCTGGGCGGATGGCTCGTGAATCACTCCTGGCGCTGGGCCTTCTTCCTGAACGTACCGATCGCCGTCCTGGTCCTCGTTCTTCTGACGCGCGTGCCCGAGAGTAGGAATCGCGACGTGCGCGGCGTGGATGTTCCGGGCGCCGCTCTGGCCAGCTTGGGCCTGGGTGGAATCGTGTTCGCGCTGATCGAGTCGCCTCGACGTGGAGGGGCGGATCCTGCCGTTCTCGCGGGTTTCGGCGCGGGACTGACCGCTTTGGCGATGTTCCTTCTCGTGGAAGCTCGATCGAAATCGCCGATGCTCCCGCTCTCCCTCTTCCGGTCCCGCACCTTCGCGGGGACCAACGTCCTCACGCTCTTTCTCTACGGGGCACTGTCCGCCGTGTTCTTCTTCCTTCCGCTGAATCTGATCCAAGTCC
>DASTKC010000041.1:0-27233 GCA_035716085.1 Candidatus Eiseniibacteriota bacterium
CTTGTCCGGAATGGCGAAGCGACGGAGCGTCACCGAGGGGGCGAACGGATTGACGCGGACATCCCCGAGCGTGGGCGTCGTGGCGAGACTCGCGCCCAGGTTCTTCAGCAGGACCGAGCGGAGGATTCGCGGCGCGACCAGAAAACCGGCCACCGCGTACAGCGCGAGGCCGGCGCCTACGAAGAGAGTGATCTTCTTCAGACGCGGGGTCATTGGGCTCGGTCACCGGAGTCGAGGAACGAGGGGATTCTCTGCGAACCTAGCCCCGGGACTCCGCTCGGTCAAGCCCGGTTCGATCGCGGGGCACCCGCAATCCTACGCACGGTCCCGCTGCACTCCTACGTGCGGTCCGCCCGCACCGCCGAGCCAAGCGAGAGCATCTTCCTCGTTCCGGAAGACCTCCGCCTCCACTCCCACCGATTCCGAATAGACGCTTCCCATGCGGCTCAAGCCGAAGTGAACGTCCTCGGTCGCGACGACGGCGACCCGGCCTCCGATCCGCTCGGAGTAAGGCGCGAGGGCCTGGGCCACGTACCGGATCTGATTGGGGCTTCGTGTTCCAAGAACCTCCGACCGGGTGGTATCCACGAGCAGCGCGATCTTCTCCGAGGGTGGCGCCTCCGCGAGCGCCGTCTCGAACTGGCGGATGATGTCGTCGGGCTCGTACGTGCCCACGAAACTCATCCGGAGGAGCGTACCCTCCCAAGCGTGAATCACTGGCATGAGGCTCCCCCTTTCCGTCCCATAGGCTACTTTCCCTCGATCTGGAAGCGCACCAATCCGCTCGCCTTGTCGAGGGTCACCTTCACCGACCACATGCCGGGCTTCCCCTTGAGCGACACCATCGTCCCCTGTTCACTCAGATTCTTGGAATGGACGACGGATCCGTCCGCGTCGCGAACCTCGACGAGCGCCTCACCCCCCTGGATGTCGCTCCCCTGCCGTACCACCGCGGAGGAGTCGGGATTCCACCATGCGTAGTTCTGGCTCATGGTGAAGGTCTTCGCGGTTCCGATCTTGAACTCGAAGTAGTCGGAGCGATTGGTCACCTGGAAGTCGTTGCCCGATGTGTGCGTCGAAGCACAGCCCGCGGCGAGCAGGAGCCCTGCCGCCCAGGCCGCGGCCGAGAGCCGCTTCACGCGCCGCCTCCCTTCACAGCGGACTCACGCTCCATGATCTGTTCCACCACGTACTCCGCATCTTCCCCCACGCCGAGGAACAGCGCCGACTTCCTCTTGTGAAGCCAGTGCATGCCCACGAAGTAGAGCCCAGGCAACGTCGAGACGCCGCGCCGGTGCACCGGCCAACCCTGCTGGTCCAGCTCCAGCCCTTCGATCCAACGATACTCCGGTCGGAAACCATTGGCCCAGATCATCGTGCTCACGCCCGCCTGACGCAGATCCAGCTCGCCTGGTGAGGAGATGGGGTCGCGAGGGTCTTCCGGTTCCGGATCGGCGGTGTGGATACCCTTGGCTCGAACGTAGTCGTCGACGCGCTTTCGATAGGCCGCGACGAACTCGTCCCCCATCGTCAGCGATTCCTCGAGCCCTCCCCCGATCTTGAGCTTCCACCCGTCCACGCCTTCCAGGCGCCCGAGCAGAACCGCTCCGCGACGCGCGAGCCAGCGCGGATTGCAGTCGTGACCGCCGTCGTTGCCCGATACCGGCACGTTGCAGAGCAGCCGGGCCGCAGGCGAAGGAAGCGTATCCACCGTTTGGTCCGCAAGCCCGGTCTCGAGCATCCAGTGCATCAGCTCGCCTCCGCGATATCGTCGCGGCAGCCACGGACAGCGTCCCGCCGCCAGGTAGACCTGGCGCCCCGCGTCGATCAGCTCGTCCGCGATCTGGCACCCGGACTGACCGCTCCCCACCATCACGACCGCCCCGTCGGGAACCTGGCTCGGGCGGCGATACTGGCTCGTGTGGATCTGCATGACGTCAGATGGAACCGCGGCCATGAGCGGCGTGGGCGTGGGGCGCTGATACGCACCCGCGGCCACCACGACGTTGTCCGCGGTGAGCGCTCCCCCGTTCGTCTCGACCGTGAAGCCGGAGCCATCCGGCCGCACCGCCAGGACCTCGACGCCTTCGCGCACCGGAGCGCGGAAGCTCCGCGCGTAGTCTTCGAGATACGAGATCACCTCGGGAAGCGCGGCGAACGCGTCCGGGTCGGGTCCCGCGTAGGCAAACCCCGGCAGCTTGTGACACCAGTTCGGCGTGTTGAGATAGAAGCCGTCCCAGCGCTCGGAGCGCCACGTCTCCGCGACCCGGCCGCGCTCCAGCACGAGATGCTCGCGCCCATGGGTGCTGAGGAGATAGCTCGTCGAGAGGCCGGCCTGTCCCGCGCCGATGACGATCGTCTCAGAGGTCCTTGGCATGCTCGGCGATCTCCATCCCGAAAAAATCCTCGACGTCACCCGTGAGCCGAAAGCCATGGCGCGCATAGAATCGCTGGGCGCGCGCCAGAGGCTGAGTCGTGTGCAGATTCACGCGGCGGCATCCCGTGCGCTCGAGCTCGGCTTCGGCAGCCTCGATCAAGGCGTCCGCGATCCCGCGTCCCTGCCAGTCTGGCTGCACCCCCATCCCGCGAAGGTGGCCTAGCCCGCCCCCCACGTCCTGGCATGCGATCGTGCCCACGATGGCCCCATCCGGCGCCGTCGCGACGAAGAGCGCCATGTCGCGAAGCCTTTCTTCGATCCCCGCGGGCGATGGCACCGTGTCGCGGAACGCTCCGTGGGTGTACTGCGCTCGGTAGGGCTCGAACGCGGCCGTGAGGCAGAGATGGATCGCCAACGCATCCGTCTTCACGGCCCGGCGGACCTCGAACTCAGGCGTCGCACTCGGCTCGGCAGGAGTCATTAGCCCGTCAGCCTACCATGTGCAGAGGCGGCTCAGGACCCCGACGGATTGAGCGGCAGCTTGGTGCGCCCGACCCAGCGTGGAGCGTCCGAGTTGGTCACCTGGCGGATGATGAGGTTGAGCTGCGCCGTGTGATGTTGCACGTGGCGCATCTGGTAGAGGAGGAAGTCGAGCTCCCCGAGATCGCGAAACGGGGAGCGCGAAGCCGCTTTCTCGTCGCTCATGCCGGCAACTCTCGCACGCACCTTCTGGCGGCCGTGCTCCAGGAAGCGCCGCATCTCTTCCTTCGAGTAGACGCGATCCGGGAGCACGCCCGCGGGATCCAGCTCGCTCAGCGTGAAGGGAGCCGGCGGCGCGTAGCCTTCCGGGCTCTCGGACATGTAATAGTCGAGGAAGAAGAGCGTGTGATAGACGACGTACCAGTATTCCGGAAACCGCGAACGATCGCCCCACACCTCGTCCGGGCAAGCGTCGATCGCGAGCTCCATCGAGTCGATGGCGGCCCCGAACTGCCCCCACACCGCGTCCTTCCAGTCGAGTCGGGTCGTCACTTCCAGATCCCGAGCATGCGCCGCAACGCAATGAGCTGGCCGACGTGGTAGGCGTTGTGGTCCGCTACGAGGAGCGCCTCGCGGAGGTAGGTCTGTCCGGAGCCGTGCGGGATCCGGGCGAAGAGATCGCGCTTCGGATCCTGCACCAGCCCCACCACGTCGCTCCGGTCCTTGCGGAAAGCGGCCAGGCTCTCGTCCCACGCCTTCTCGTACGGCGGGGCCGCGCTTTTCGGCCAGTAGTCGTCGGGGAAGGTGCCTTCCTCGTAATCGGGGTTGCGGCAGAAATCGAGAATGTCCGCCTGCGCGAGGCGCAGGTGCTCGACGAGCTGCCACGCGGAGTGCGGAAATCCATCCGGAACGACGCCCCGCGATGCGGCGGCGATGCCGTCGACGGCCGAGTCGAAGCCGCCGTGCGCGTCTTCCCAGAGAATGAGCTTCGCCACGTGATCGCGAAGCGCCGCGTCGTGATCCATACCTCACTCTAGCCTCGCATCCGGCGCCAGGTCAACGCGCCCGCGGCCGCCACAAAACGAAGCCTCCGTTGCCGCGAAAAGGGGCTATCATTCGGCCGCGCCGTCGCCCACCCCGCCGTGCCGGAGGTCAATTCCCATGCGTCGCCTTGCCCTGTTCGCTACCCTGCTTTGCGTGTCCGCACTGTTCCTCACCACGGAGTCGGGCTTCGCCGGGCCTTCCCAGGACCTCGCCAAGCTCTGCGACAAGTACTGGCAGGGTTACCTCCAGGCCTACCCGACGGCCGCCACGGGCCTGGGTGACAGGCGTTACGACGACCGGCTCGACGACATCAGCCCCACAGGGATCGCGAAGGAGCGGAAGCGCCTCGAGGGCGTCGCCGCGGCCGCGCGCGGCATCAGTCCGGACAAGCTGTCCCAGGCGGATCGCCTGACTCGTGAAGCGCTGATCGAGGAGGTCGAAGACCAGCTCGCGTGGTACGGATGCGAGTTCGAGCAGTGGGTGGTCGATCCCCTCGGCGGGCCCCAGGTCCAGCTCATGAACATTCCGGACTACACGACCATCGAAACGCCCAAGGACGCGGCCGCGTACGTGAAGCGCGTCCGCGCGATGGGACCCTATCTCAACGATCACGTGGCCAACCTCCGCGACGGCCTCTCGCTCCGAAAGACCGCTTCGGTCGACGCCGTGCTGAAGACGATCGATGAGCTGACGCAACTCACCTCCGCGCCCACGGAGAGTCTCGCTGTGTGGAAGCCGTCGCAGGCGACGCACGATGGATGGCTTCAGGCCGATCGCGACCGCTTCGCGACCGACCTGCGCGACGCCATCGAGTCCTCGCTTCGGCCGGGGCTCGTGCGGTATCGCGACATGCTCCAGAGCGAGGTGCTCCCGGCCGCGCGTCCTCCCGAGAAGGCAGGACTCGCGGCGCTTCCGGGCGGCCTCGAGTGCTACAAGAAAATGATCCGCATGCACACGTCGCTCGATCTCGATCCCGAGCAGATCCACCAGATGGGCCTGGACGCCGTCGCCGCCTTCCGTCGCGACCTCTCCGCGCTCGGCCAGAAGGTGTTCGGTACCTCCGACATCGTCGAGATCCAGCGCCGTCTGCGCGAGGACCCGGCGATGCACTTCAAGACCGGCGCGGAGATCGAGGCCAAGGCGCGGGAAGCGCTCGCGCGCGCACAGGCGGCGGTGCCGCAGTGGTTCGGGAGAATTCAGCCCAAGGCGCCGTGCGAAGTGCGCGTGATGGGAATGCACGAGGCGCCTCACTCGACCATCGCGTACTACCGGCATCCCTCCGATGACGGCAAGCGCCCCGGAACCTACATGATCAACACCTACCTTCCGGCAACGCGGCCCCGGTACGAAGCGGAGGCGCTTGCGTTCCACGAGTCGGTGCCCGGACATCACCTCCAGATCGCGGTCGCGCAGGAGCTGACGGGGATCCCCGAGTTCCGGAAGCACCAGGGAGTCACGGCGTTCGTCGAAGGCTGGGGACTCTACGCGGAACGGCTCGCGGACCAGATGGGCCTCTACACGAGCGATGTGGATCGGATGGGGATGCTCTCGTTCGACGCTTGGCGCGCGTGCCGCCTCGTCGTGGACACGGGGCTCCACGCCAAGGGCTGGAGCCGCCAGCAGGCGATCGACTACATGACGGACAACAGCATCCTCGCCGAGAACAACATCGAGAACGAGGTCGACCGCTACATCACGTGGCCCGGCCAGGCGCTCGCCTACAAGCTCGGCCAGATGGAGATCTTGAAGCTGCGCGACGAGGCGAAGGCGAAGCTCGGGAGCCGCTTCGACATCAAGGCATTCCACGACGCCGTGCTCGGGAACGGAGCGGTGGCGCTTCCCGTGTTGAGGCAGCAGGTCCAGGCGTACATCGCGACGGCTTCGGTAGCGAACTAGCGTCCACCGACCGCGCCATTCGCTGGAAGCGATCAGTCCCGGCTTCGGGCCTCGTACTCGGCCAGTGCGCGCTCGATCCGCCGGTCCGGGATCAGCCAGATGAGCGCGACCAGCACATAGATGGCGCGCGCGATCGCGGGATTCACGAAGGCGAGGCCGAGCGCCGCCACGTAGAGCAGGATCGAGCTCTTCCCCTTCAGATCCTCACCCACCGCGTGGGCCAGCACGGAGTCCGGTCCTTCCGCTTTCAGGATTGCCTGCAGGAGGATCCAGTACGCGATCCCGGCCATCAGGAGCGGCACGCCGTAGACCGCTGTCGGCACCGGCGCGAATCGGTTCTCACCCATCCATCCCGTCGCGAATGGGATGAGCGAGAGCCAGAAGAGCAGGTGCATGTTGGCCCAGAGGATGGGCCCGGTCACCTTGTGCGTGACGTGGAGCATGTGGTGGTGGTTGTTCCAGTAGATGGCGAGATAGACGAAGCTGAGCACGTAGCTCAAGAGCTTGGGGATCAAGGGGACGAGCGACGCGAGGTCCTCGCCGTGCGGCACCTTGAGCTCGAGCACCATGATCGTGATGAGGATCGCGAGCACGCCGTCGCTGAAGGCCTCGAGCCGTCCCTTTCCCATCTAGGCCCCCGCTCGCTCCCGCATCCAGGCGTCCGCCACGGCGCGCCCCGCCGCGAGATCGTCCACGACGAGGATGAGCTGGTGGTCGTGGTCGCTGTACTGGACCTCGATGTTCACGCCGGCTTCGGCCATCCGCCGCGCGATCTTCCCGAGCTGTCCGGGCTCGTCCTGGCGTAGGCGGAGCGCGACCACCTCGTTCACGGCGAGCACGCGGATGCCCGCCGCTTCGAGCGCGCGCCGCGCGGCGTGGCCGTCGACGAAGAGGAAGTGCGCCACGCCCACTCCGCCCGCCAGGAACACCCCGCCTCCCTCCACGCTCACGCCCGCGCGGCCAAACACCTCCCCCATGGCGGCGAGCGCGCCGGGACGATGTTCCAGCTCGATCGTGACGTCGTGCAGGGTCAGCTCCGGGGGACCACGGGGCGGGTGCGAAGACGATCGATCACCGCCTCGTCCAGCTCGATCACGAACTCAGCGTAGTTTTCGATGAGCGCAAGGATGGCTTCGCGCGGACCCTCGCGCCACGGCGCACCGCCATAGAACGCGGCCTCGCTCGCGTCGCGGTGGGCCGGATCGTCGAACGCGCGGATCAGGTAGTAGGAGTTGTCGTCATGAGGCGAGGGTCCGAAGGCGACGACGTCCATCCGAACCTGCTCGAGAAGCGGCATCGCACGCTCCATGACGAGCCGGTGGAACTCGGCGCGCGTGCCGGGCTTGAGGTTGTAGGAGCGAATCTCGACGAGGCGGCTCATGGACGCCACTTTACGCATCCGGAGGCGTCGAGACTAGGCCCATGACTGGAGCTCGATGATGTTGCCCTCGGGATCGGTGACATAGCACCAGGTCACCTTCGCGCCGGTCGCTGTCGTGAGCGTGACGATGTCTCCCACCGGCGAGCCTCCAGCCCGCAGTACCTCGTCGCGCGCTTCCATCACCGAGTCGACCTCGAACGCGATGTGGCCGAATCCCGGCCGGTTCACGCGAGGCGATTCCGAGTGCTCGAGGATCGAGTAGTGGTAGATCTCGAGCGTCGGACCGTCCGGTCCACGGCCGGGAAGCCGGAGGTGGGCCCCGGTCAGCCTCGCTCCGCGAATGCCGGTCCCACGATCGAGGTCGGCGCCCTGGTAGTCCCGCTCGGGCGGCACCGGAACGCAGCCGAGGACCTCGGCGTAGAACTTCGCAAGGGCGCGCCAATTTCGCGCGATCAGATTGGTGTGGCTGTACTTGGCTCCGCGAATCATGGACCGTCGCACCTCCCCGTCAACTTCTTCCTGTTCGCTTATGGCGCCCCGAACGTTCTAGCTCTGCGGGGGGTACAGCGCCATTCGAGTCACCCTCCCCACCCCAGACTACCCGAGCAGCGATCACAGGAGGGCCACCTCGTGCGCGCCAGTCTCCCCGGGTACCAGCTCGTCCCGCTCCTTCTCGTAGCCCTCGTCTCCGCCGCTTCCGCCAGCGCCGCCCCCTCCACCTTGGAGGTCGCGCTGTCCGAGAGCGCGGCCCAGCGTGCGGAGCAGGTCAGCAACGCGGTTCCGGTCCTGGCTCACGTCAGCGACATGACCGTGAACCCCGGCGAGGTCGCGGATCAGGCGATCACGGCGACCGACGGGGACGGAAACCCGCTCACGTTCGGCAAGTCGTTCGGGCCCGCGTTCGTCACGGTGACCACGACGACGCCGGGCACAGGCTCCGCGCAGGGAAACATCCACGCGGCGCCGGCCGTGTCGGACGCCGGCACGAACCAGGTCGGCATCACGGTGAGCGACGGATTCGCGACGGTGGCTCAGTCGATCGAGGTGGAGGTGCCCGGCGGCGACCACGCGCCCGTATTGACCCAGCCCAACAACATGTCGGTCCCGGCAGGAAACACCGTGACTCAGGAGCTGACTGCGGTGGATAACGACGGGAACGCGCTGTCGTTCTATGTCAACGGTCCATCCTTCGCGACGGTCTCGACCAACGATCCTGGAGCCGGTTTGGCATCGGGAACCCTGCGGCTGGCCACGTTGACGACCCAGGCAACAGGCGCCTACCCGATAACCGTCGGTGTGACCGATGGAACGCTGACCAACGAAAAATCGCTCACGGCCACCGTCCTACCCCGACTCAACACCGCCCCCCTTCTCTTCCAACCTGAGAACGCTCAGGTCCAGGGAGGCAGCGCCGTCGATGTGGAGCTCCACGCCGTGGACGCGGAGCACGATGTCCTCTCGTTCTCGCTCGTCTCAGGGCCGGCATTCGTCACCGTGTCCACGGTCAACGCGACCGCGGGCCTGGGAAACGCGCATATCGCTCCCCCGTTGACAGTTCCCAGCAACACGTACGTGGTGACGGTTTCGGTTTCGGACGGCCTCGCGAGCGACCAGAGGAGCTTCCTCGTCTTTGCGACCGGCGTCCACCCCCCCACGCTGGGATTCATCAGCAACATGAGCCCCCGTGCGGGCCAGACGCTGACGCAAAGCATTTTCGCCAGCGATCCGGACGGGGGCCAGCTCACCTTCGGCAAGGTGTCCGGCCCCACCTACATGGATGTCGCGACCACCAGCCAGTCCTCCGGCTTCAGCCAAGGGAGGATCACGCTCACGCCTTCCACCTCGGATATCGGCACAGCCACAGGCGTGGTGTCGGTCACCGACGGAACGTTGTTCGATCAGAGGAGCTTCACCATCACCGTCGGGCAGCCGAATCATCCACCGTTCTTCCTTACGCCACCGGCGGACATGACCGTGACCCAAGGCTCCATTGGAGAGCAGGTCGTCCAAGCCGTCGATGCCGACAATGACTTCGTCAGCTTCTCGATTGGTCCGAACTCACCCGGCTACATGGACGTGTTCTCGACAGGGCTCATCCGATTGACGCCTGGCGCGAACGATGTAGGAACCGCGCAGGGAGCCGTGAGGGCCACCGATAACTTCGGAGGCGTCGCGAACGCGACGTTCCAGATCACGGTCTTGGCCGGGACGCTCCCTCCCGCGTGCCCCGCCGGCTCCTTCAATGTGACGTCGACGCCAGGCGCACCGTCGTACTCGGTACGCGCCGCGGATTTGAACGGGGATGATGTCCAGGATGTCGTGGCCGCGGATTACGATGGCGGGAACACCGATATCTACTTCGGAGACGGAGCCGGTGGACTTGCGGCGCCCGTTCATTACCCATCGTTTCATCCAATCGACGCGGCGATTGGCGATTTCAACGGCGATCTGATCCCGGATCTCGCCTCCCTGGAGTACTCGCCTTCCTCCGTGAGCGTCCGGCTCGGCCTGGGCCCAGGCACGTTCGGCCCGCTCCAGAGTTTCCTGATCGGCGAGTCGCCCACCCGCCTGCTCACCGCCGACTTCGACCGGGATGGACATCTGGACCTTGTCGCCTCGACCTACAGCTACACGGCCACATTGTCTTTCCTCTACGGAAGCGGAACCGGCGGTTTCGAGCCGGCTCGCAACCTCGCCCTGAACGACTACTGCGTCGACATCCAGGTCGTGGACGTGAACCATGACGGCTGGCCCGACATCCTGGCGACATTCGGCTCGAGCCGGGCCGCGATCCTCACCAATCTCCACAATCGAAACTTCAGCGTGACGACCGTTCCGGTCTCGAACTACCCCTATAGCATCCGGCTCGCGGATTTGAACGGGGACGGTGTCCTCGACATGATCACGAACGACGGCAACAACCCGTTCGTTCGAGTCTACCTGGGGACGGGCCCGGGGACCTTCGGCCCCGCCACGGCCTACTCGCCGCAGCAATACGTGTACGCGCTCGAGGTCGGGGACTTCAATGGGGACTCGTTGCCCGATGTCGCGACCGTGGGCAACTTGGGCACGACCATCCTCCTCGGTAACGGAGCGGGGTTGCTCGGATCCAGAATGATGCTGGCCGGCCCCCTCCTCTACTCATTGGCGGTGGCCGACATGGACAACGACCTCCGCGCCGATCTGGTGAGTGGCAGCTACGACCTCGCCGGGGTCCAGACGATGCTCAATCGCTGTGCGCCGCAACGTGACCGTCCGCCTCACGTCCTCGCACCGCGGAGCGCCTCGACGCAGGAGGGCGCCGTCGTGACGATCAACGTGACCGCGAGCGACCCCGACGGGGAACCGATCACGCAGCTTCGAGCCGACGCGTCGGGACTTCCGCTCGGAAACGATGCCGCGCTCGTGCCCAACGGAGCAAACACGGGGGGCGTGTTCACCTGGACGCCGACCTCCGCGGACGCCCGGCCGGCTCCCTACCCGGTCGTCTTCATCGCATCGAACGCGATTTCGGGCTCGACGACGACCAACGTGACGGTCACGAACGTGAACCGGGCGCCCTCAGCCAATGCGGGCGGCCCATACAACGCGCTCGCAGACGTGGCGATTCAGTTCCAGGGGGGCGCGTCCTCGGACCCGGACGGCGACGCGCTGACGTATTCCTGGGTGTTCGGCGATGGCACGAGCGGCAAAGGTCCGGCGCCGATGCACACGTATCACGCGACGGGAACGTACGCGGTCGGACTCGTCGTGTCGGACGGCGCGCTCACCGGCGTGGCCACGACGACCGTGAGCGTCCTCGGGGTCTTCCCCGCGCGAGCGTTCACGCTGAGCGGCAACAAGACGATCCGCCTGAACTCAGGCAAACCGAAATGGTGCGTCGAGATCGAGCCTTCGAACACGTCCTTCCTGCTCCAGGTCGTGGATCTCTCTTCGATCCGGATGAAGTCCCAGGGGACGGGATCCGTAAGCGAGATCAGCGCCATCGCGGACAAGAGCTCGATCGGAGCCGACAGGGATGGCAACGGCATCACGGAGTTCGAGGCCTGCTTCGCGAAGACCGACCTGCGGCAGCTCTTCTCCAAGGTCCACGGCAGCGCGGCCGTCACCGTCACGATCGAAGGGTCGCTCCTGACGGGGGGTTCCTTCCGCGCCTCGATGGATGTCGGCGTCCAGGCGAGCGGCGGCGGCAATCTGGCCACGAGCCTCTCCCCGAACCCGCTCAATCCGTCGGGCATCCTGACGCTTCGTCTCGAGCGCTCGGGCCCGCTACGCGTGGCGATCTATGACGTCACCGGGCGGCTGGTGCGGGTGGTCTGTGACGAATCGATGGCCACAGCCGGATACCACGACTTTGTCATCGATGGCCGCGGATCCCACGGCGAGACGCTCTCGTCGGGCGTGTACTTCTATCGCGTGGAAGCGGCCGAAGGGGTCGATCGCGGCCGGTTCACCATTCTCAAGTAGGGGGACGCGATGCGACCTAGGACCCTTCACCACCGTGCCGGACTCCTCGTCGCCGGCGCGGGAGTGCTCATCGCGGTCACGCTTGCCCCGAGCGCGCTCGCGCGACCGCCCGCGACGGGCGACGCTCCAAACCGCGCCCCCGCGGTCATCGACAACGATGACCGCTTCCCGATCACGAATCTCGACATGCAACTGAGCAACCACGGCAGCTTCGCCCGCACCAGCACTCAGCCCGGTGTGATCTACCCGAGGGGGAGCGGGCACGGCGTCATCTACGCTGCGGGGCCATGGATCGGAGGAGTGGTCGCCGGAAGTCTTCGCCTGGCGATCGGAGAATACAACGGAAACTTCGCGCCCGGACCGATGGTAGGCGGCGGCTATTTCCCGGACGCCCCCGAGTTCCGCAACTACACGATCACGCGCGGCAATACATCGAGCGCCGATTTCCTGGGTTGGCCGGCAGGGCAAGGCGCGCCGGTTGACGCGTTCGGCAATCCAGCGCTCCTGGGCGACGCCATGACCTGGTGCGTGTACAACGACGTCGGGCCACACAGCATTGTCGATTTCGCCTTCCCGAACCCCTTGGGTATCGAGATCCAGCAATCGACGTTCGGCTTCAACGGTTCGGGCCCGCTCGCAAATGTGATCTTCCTCCGCTTCCGGATGACCAATGGAACCCCAACGCCGATTTCCGACGCCTATTTCTCCCTCTGGTCGGATCCGGATCTGGGAGAAGCGTTCGACGACGTGGCCGGCTGCGACCCTGGGCTCGGGCTCGGCTACGTCTACAATGCGGACAACGCGGATCGAGACTACGGCAGCACACCCCCCGCGACCGGCTTTCTCCTGCTGCAAGGCCCGATCCTCGCGAATGGCACCGCGTTCGACACGCTCGGAGTGACGGCGTTTCGAGCCTACCGAGGCAACGAGGACCCGCAGGGGATCGAGCGTTATTCGCAGATGCGCGGCCTCCTGGACGACGGATCGCCCATGCACCAGCAGAACGATCCCGCGCTGCCCGTCACGACGTATCAGTTTTCAGGGGATCCGGTGCAAGGAACCGGCTGGCTCGACCTGCTGCCGGGGGACAAGCGAATCTTGATGTCGTCCGGCCCCTTCCCGCTCGGTCCCGGCGAGACGCAGGAGATCTGGGCCGCGGTGCTGGTCGGCCAGGGCGCGGACCGCCTTTCGTCGATCACGGCTCTCCGGGACGTCGCGGCCGCCGCGAAGGCCGCGTACCGACAAGGATTCCTCCTCCACGTCGAAGCCGGCGCGCCGGCACACCGATCCGTCGACGAGGGAGCCACGCTCAGCTTCGACGTGGGCGGTCGCGCTCCGTTCGGTCACCCTGTGACGCTTCGCGTCGCGGAAGGGCCCCCGGGCGGGATGTTCCAGGATCACGGCGACGGCACGGGCACGTTCACGTGGACTCCCGACTTCCAGCAGGCTGGCTCGCACGTCGCGCGCTTCGAGGCGACGTCGGATGGCGCGGTGAGCTCGGCCACGACGACGATCGATGTGCGGAACGTGAATCGCGGGCCGGATGCGCGGGCGGGCGGTCCGTACACCACGTTCATGGGATTCCCGGTGACGCTCGACGCAAGCGCCACCTCGGATCCGGACGGTGACGCACTCACCTATCACTGGGACTTCGGTGACGAGACGGAAGGAATGGGCGCCGCCCCGGTACACACGTACGCCTACCGAGGCACGTACGGCGTGGCGCTCAGCGTCTCGGACGGAACGCTGGCGTCCGACGCCACGACGTCGGTGGAGGTCCTCGACCTCCTGCGCGCGCGCGCTTTCACCGCCGGTGGAAACAAGACGATCAAGCTCTCGAGCGGCAAGCCGGCGTGGTGCCTCGAGCTCGAGCCGGTCGGGCAATCCTTCGCGATCTCCGACGTGGACCTCGCCACGCTCGTGATGCGCTCCGCCGGTACCGGGAGAGTCGACGAGATCCCGGCCATCGGCGGGAAGACCTCGACCGGATCCGATCGCGACGGAAACATGGTCCCCGAGATATCGGCCTGCTTCCGCACGACCGATCTCGCCGACCTCTTCTCGAAGCTCCATGGAACGACGACGGTGAACGTCACGCTCAACGGCTATCTCTTCAGCGGGGCGCCGATCCAGGGCCTCATGAGCGTCGGCGTTCAGGCGGGGGGCGGAGGACAGCTGGCCGCGTCCGTGCGGCCCAACCCCATGAATCCAACCGGCACGATCTCCTGGCGCACGTCCAAGGCTGGGCCGGTGCGCGTCGACCTCTACGACCTGGCCGGCCGGCTCGTGCGGCGCCTCGTGGACGACACCTCGCAACCCGCGGGCTGGCACGAGGCTACATTCGACGGCCGGGACGGAGCCGGCCGGGAGCTCGCAAGCGGCGTCTACTTCTACTCGATCCAGACCATCGACGGGATGGAGCGCGGCCGCCTGGCGATCCTCCAGTAGCTTCCCCTCATCCCCTCACGTGCTAGGCTCATGGGGCCGCCTTCGGGCGGCCCCATTATTTTGGACTCCGACCTAGGACTTGAAGAGGGACCCCCCATGCCGTCCTTCGGATACCGCCACGGCTGGAACCAGCGTGGCCCCAAGGCCTTCGCCTGCTGTCTGATCGCCCTCGCCGTGTGGACCGCGCCCACTCGAGCCCAGGTGATCGCGGCCGGAAATCTGGCCGACCTCACGCTCGAGCAGCTCAGCAATATCGAAGTCACCATCGCGACCCGCCGCGCCCAGCCCCTGGCGGATGTTCCTGCCTCCGCGTTCGTCATCTCGTCGGAGGACATCCGCCGCTCCGGTGTCACGAGCTTGCCGGAAGCTCTGCGGCTCGCTCCGACGCTCCAGGTGGCGCGGGCGGACGCGAACCAGTACGCAATCAGTGCGCGTGGGTTCAACAACGTCCTGGCCAACAAGATGCTCGTGATGATCGACGGGCGGGTCGTCTATTCACCCCTCTTTTCGGGCGTCTTCTGGGAAGCCCAAGGGGTGATGCTCGACGATGTCGACCGGATCGAGGTGGTGACCGGGCCGGGCGGCACGCTCTGGGGCACGAACGCCATGAATGGCGTGATCAACGTGGTGACCCGCTCGGCCGAAGAGACGCAAGGGGCGCTCCTCGACGCCGGCTCGGGGAACCATGACACGGTCATCGGCGCCCGATTCGGCCTCGCACCTGGATCGGCCACGCATGTTCGCGCGTACGGCCAGTTCTCGAGCCGCGACGACACGGAGCGGGGTGGCGACCTGGATCTTCCGGATGCGTCCGACCGGCTGCAGGCGGGCTTCCGCGGAGACTGGGGAGATGCCTCCACGGCCATGACGCTCTCGGGCGACCTCTATCGCGGGAACATCACGCAGCCCTCGCCCGGTGGCGATACGACTCGGGTCGTTTCCGGCGGGAACGTCCTCGGGAGCTGGACGCACAACTACAAGACCGGATCGCAGCTTCGCGTGCAGGGCTATTTCGATTACAGCGAGCGGGAACAGCCGGACGCGATCCATGAATCACTCCAGACCTGGGACATCCAGGCCCAGCACGGTTTTCGGCCCGGCGAGAAGCACGACGCCGTCTGGGGTGTCGAGTACCGGTACCAGGCCGATCGCGTCGCCAATCTCACGCCCCTCATCGGATTCCTGCCGCCCGACCGGGATCTCAGAACAGCGTCCCTGTTCGGTCAGGACGTGTTCACGGTGCACGAGCGCGTGGAGCTGACCGGCGGCGTTCGCTTCGAGCGAAACGAGTTCACGGACTGGGAGTTCCTCCCGAACGCGCGGCTCGCCTGGAAGCCTCAGGACGCGCGCCTCCTCTGGGCCGCCGCATCGCGCGCCGTTCGCGCGCCGTCCCGCATCGATCGCGAGATCTTCTCGCCCGTCACGACCCCGCATCTCCTCCTCGCGGGCGGTCCGGGATTCGAGTCGGAAGTCGCCAGGGTGTTCGAGCTGGGCTACCGCGATCAGCCGACGCGCGACCTTTCGTTCTCATTGACCGGATTCCACCACAACTACGACGACCTGCGCTCGCTCACCACCTCCCCTGACGGCCCCATCTTCGCGAACGGAATCGAGGGAACGAACACGGGCGTCGAGATCTGGGGGAGCTATCGCGCATCCACCGCGTGGCGATTCACGGCCGGATGGGTTCAGCAGTCGATCGATCTCGATGTCGCGCCCGGACACTCGGCGCTCGCCGGCACGGCCACGCTCGGCAACGATCCCAAGTCGTGGGGCCAGCTCCGCTCGGCGCTCGACCTGGGCGATGTGGACGTGGACGCCGCGGTCCGCTACGTGGGCCGCTTGCCCGATCCGGAGGTTCCGTCCTACGCGACGCTCGACGCTCGCCTGGGCTGGCACCCGACGAAGGACTTCGAGCTGTCGCTTTCCGGATGGAATTTGACGGGAGGCTCCCATCCGGAATGGGGCGTCCCAGGCGCGCGACCCGACTTCGAGCGGAGCGTGTTCTTGAAGATCAAGATGGGCTCCTAGGCCTCTCGAGGGTGAGACGCTTCCATCCATGATTCGCTGGATCCTCCTCTCTTCCGCGCTCCTGGCCATCCTCTCTGGGTCCGCGCGCGCCCAGAGTGACGATTCCGACCTGGAGCGCCGGGTCAAAGCCGCCTACCTCTACAAGTTCGCTGGGTACGTCGAGTGGCCGGACTCCTCCTTCCCCGATCCGACGACCCCCGTCCGGATCGCGGTGCTCGGCGACGACAAGCTCCGGGCGGAGCTCGCCACCATGGTCCTGGGGCACACGGTGAACGGGCGTCCCGTGGTCGTTCTGGGGTACACCGAGGAGGACTCCCTGGAGGGCGTCCACGTGCTCTACGTGGGACGGCAGGAAACCTCGCGCCTTCCCAAGCTCAAGGACGAGGCGCGCAAGCGGTCCGTTCTCCTCGTCTCGGAAGGAGATGACGCGATCGATCAGGGAAGCGTCATCGCGTTCGTGCTGAGCCGGCGGCGGGTTCGGTTCGACATCTCGATGGCCTGTGCGGCCAAGTCCGGGCTCACGCTGAGCTCGCGCCTCCTGTCGGTGGCGCGCACGGTGGTGACGGCGGGATCATGATCTTTGGCGGGATTCGCCGGTCGATCCGGCGCAAGTTCATGCTCGTGGTGATGGCGACCACGCTCGTGGCGCTCCTCCTCGCCTCGATCGCGCTCGTCACCTACGACCTCCTCACCTACAAGCGCACGTGGGTCGCGGACCTCTCGACGCAGGCCGACATCCTGGGGCTCGCGAGCGCCCCCGCGCTCTCCTTCCAGGATCCAAAGACGGCGCAGGAGAACCTCGGCCTTCTCTCGGTCCGCCCGAACGTGACGGCCGCAGCGATCTACACGTCCGATGGGCGGCTCTTCGCTTCGTATCGTCGGGACTCGACGGACACCACGCCTTTGCCGCCGCATCCTGGACCGGCAGGACACGAGGCCGGTACGAGGGAGATCTCGCTCTTCCGTCCGATCGTGACTCCGGACGAGCAGCTCGGCTGGGTCTATCTACGCGCGCGCTACGACCTGACCGGGCGGCTCCTGAGCTACCTCGCCATCGTGGTCGGGGTCATGCTCGCGAGCTTGACGGTCGCCGCGCTCATGTCGGTCGCGCTCCAGGCGTCCGTGATCCGACCGATCCTCGCCATCGCGGACGTCGCGCACGAGGTGAAGGATCGCCGCAACTACGCCGCCCGCGTCCCCAAGACGACGGAGGACGAGACCGGCTACCTGGTCGAGACCTTCAACGACATGCTCGGCGAGGTGGGCCAGCGGACCGAGGATCTCGAGCGCGCGAACCGCCGGCTCGAGCAGGAAGTGGCCGTGCGGCAGAACGCGGAGCACGCGCTCATCGAGGCGGATCGTCGGAAGGACGAGTTCCTCGCGACCCTCGCGCACGAGTTTCGCAATCCGCTCGCTCCTCTCCGGAACGCGCTCCATATCCTGAAAGTGGCGGGGCCGGGCTCGGAGGACGGAAAGGTCGCGCGCGACATCATGGATCGCCAGCTCCGGCAGCTGGTCCGGCTCGTGGACGATCTCCTCGACGTCTCGCGCATCACGACGGGCAAAGTCGTGCTCCAGCGCGAATCCGTTCCACTCGCGACGATTGTCGAGAGCGCGCTCGAGACGGTGCGCCCCTTCGTCGCCGAGCGCGGCATCGCGCTCTCCGTCACGATGCCGGACCTGCCGCTCATGCTTCGCGCCGATCCGACGCGGATGGCGCAGGCTCTCACGAACTTGCTCCACAACGCGGCCAAGTTCACCGACGCTGGGGGGCGCATCGATCTGCGCGTGGAGCGCGAGGGCTTGGAAGGGATCACGATCACCGTGGCGGACACGGGGATCGGGATCCCGGCGGACATGCTCCCGTTCATCTTCGACATGTTCACGCAGCTCGACCGCTCGCTCGAGCGCCCCTATTCCGGCCTCGGCGTGGGATTGTCGCTCGCGAAGCGGCTGATCGAGCTCCACGGCGGATCGCTCGAGGCGGCGAGCGAGGGGCAAGGCAAGGGAACCCGGTTCACGGCGCGCCTTCCCGGGATCGTCGTGTTCGAGCCCGGCCCCATGGCGGCCTCGAACGATGGCGGCGCTCCCGCGGCGCCCGCGCGCCGACGCGTTCTACTCGCGGATGACAACATCGACTTCACGTCGAGCTTCGCGCTCATGCTCCGGAGCATGGGCCACGACGTGATCGAGGCGCACGATGGGGCCGAGGCGCTTCAAGCCGCGCGCGCCATCCAGCCCGAGGTCGCATTCCTGGACATCGGTCTG
Source organism: Candidatus Eiseniibacteriota bacterium (assembly GCA_035716085.1). GTDB lineage: Bacteria > Eisenbacteria > RBG-16-71-46 > SZUA-252 > SZUA-252 > WS-9. The sequence continues at coordinate 18,393 of DASTKC010000041.1, forward strand.
CCCAAGATGAACGGCTACGATCTGGCGAGGCGCCTGCGCGAGGATCCGGCGACGCGCCGCACCGTCCTCGTCGCCGTGACCGGTTGGGGCCAGGATGGCGACCGGAGGCTCGCCGCGGAGGCGGGCTTCGACCTTCACCTGGTCAAGCCGGTCGAGTCCGCGCAGATCGAGACGATCTTCGCGGGGCTCGCTTCGACGCCGCTTCGCCCCGCGTAGCCCGGAAGCGCGCCGCCTTTGCTCTAGTTGCGCCCCTTCGTCCCGTCCCGCAGCACGATCTGCCCCTTCCGGCTGTAGTCGATCGACTCGCCCAGGATGCGCGCGGCCTCCTGGGGCGCGTGGAAGCCGTTCGAGTTCTCCGCCTCCACGAAGTCGAGCCGGAACTGGGCCAGACGCTGGTAGCGCCGGCCGGCTTCGAGCCGGACCTCGTTCTGCCCGACCGCCTGCGCGTGCTTCAGGTCCTCGATGAGATCGACGAGCGCGTCCATTGCCTGGTTCCGGAGCTTGAAGGTGCGGTCCTGGATGATTTCGACCCGCTGTCGAAGCTCGGCCTCCGGGAACTTGTGGCAGGTCTGGCAGGCGCGGTTGATGTTGAGGAGCGGGCTCTGCACGTGATGATCGCTGATCTTGAGCGCGCCTTCCCGCATGTACGGCATGTGGCAGTCGGCGCACGCCACGCCGGAACGCGCGTGGATTCCCTGGCTCCACATCTCGAACTCCGGGTGCTGCGCCTTCAGAACGGGCGCGCCCGTGTCGGCGTGAATCCAGTCCTTCTGCTGGATCTCGTCATAGTAGGCCTGGATCTCCTCGATCTTGATCCCCTTCGCCCACGGATAGACGAGCCGCTTCTCCTTGCCTTTGAAGTAGTACTCGACGTGGCACTGGCCGCAGACGTAGGAGCGCATCTCCTGGCGTGTCGCGTCCTTGTTCACGTCGTAGTTCTGGATTCCCTGCGACGCCTTGAGTGCGCGAATTCCCTCCATGAAGCCGGGGCGCGTCACGCGGAGCTCCATCGTCTGCGGATTGTGGCAGTCGATGCAGGCGATCGGATGCGTGACGAGCTTCCGCGCGTCCGCATAGGACATCGCGTTCATGCGCTCGAAGCCGCGCGCGAGGTCGCCGTCTCCGAGCTTCCGGTACGGGACCACGATCGAGGCGTGGCAGTGGAGGCAGGTGCCCGGCTGCGTGGTGACGAGCTGGCGCTCGGTGAAGGTCTGGTCGTCCAGCATGTAGGCATGCCCGCGCTCCTCACGGAAGTCGACCGCGAAGGCATAGCCCGCCCACATGGTCTTGAGCCTCGGGTCCTGCTCCAGGCGCGACCTGGCGACGACGGAGCGGGGATCCGCCGCCGTGGGCGTCCGCTCCTCCGCCTCGCTTCCGCCGTAGCGCGTCCGCACCATGTCGACCGTGCGCTTGTAGCCGTCGTATTCGGCCGGGAAGTTCTTCCCCCAGACGGCCGGATCCTCCGTGGTCTCGTTGATCTCGACCACGCGATAGAACGGATTCCGCCCCTCGGCCTGCCTCTGGAAAATGTTGATGAGAAGGGCCGCGATGCCTCCGGCCGCGATCGCGGCGACGACCGCGACAATGAGTGCCGTACGGACCGGGGATCCACCGCCTCGACGCATAGCGCTCTCTCCTTGGCTCTAGGGGTGCCCGACGCTGCCGTGGCAGCGGATACAAGACGGATCGCTGGACGGATGCCCCGCCGTCATCATAGCGACGATGGGACCGTGACAGCTCCGGCAGTTCTTTTCGACGATCGCTCGATTGTGAGGCTTGATCTGGATGGGCTCGGGGAAGTCGCCGAGCGTGAAGTGGAGCGAGTGCCAGAAGCCGTTCCGCGCCTTCGTGGTCACCTTGCCGATGGGATCGTGCGGCGTGTGGCAGTCGTTGCAGGTCGCGGTCGCATGGTGCGTGGACCGCACCCAGCCGTCGTATTGCTCCCGCATGATGTGGCAGTTGGCGCAGGCGCGGGGATCGTTGGTGAGGTACGCGCCTCCGTGCGCGTACGTGAAGGTGTAGAGCCCCGTTCCCACCGCCACGCCGACGGCGAGGCCGGCGAGCACGGCCGGAACGTCACGGATCGACCACGAGCGCCCACCGCGGCTCCGGGGCGTCAGACGACCTCCGGCGCGCTGGGATGCGGCGCGCACCACGGATTCGGATGTGGTCCCTTTGGAATTCGATCGTGCACGCGCCCCCTCGTCCAGCCCCGACCCGTGCGGGAGCATAGAGGGACCGCGCGCGAGGGGCAACGCCGTTGGGTGGCGCAGCGCTACGTAGTGGCGGCGAGCTCCCGAAGGCCCTCGAGGGCCGTTCGGGGCGCCGCGTCGGTTCCGCCGCTTTCCGGCAAAGCGGCGGAACTCGACTCAGCTTTGTAAGACCAACAAGCCCTTCGGGCCGAAAACGCTATACGGCTCGCCGTCCGCTGATGACGCTCAGCAGGAACACGACGATGGCGGCGACCAAGAGGAGGTGGATGAACCCGCCGACGGCCACCTTGGTGATCAGCCCCAAAGCCCAAAGAACAACGAGAAGTACCGCAATCGTAACGAGCATGTCTGAATCCTCCTGGCCCCCCTTGGGGGTCCACGTTGGACGCCCCGCGCGCCCATGATGGACGGAGGAAGCAAGGAGCTTGCCGGTGGGCGCGCGGGGCCGATTCTCGGCCTCAGAGCGGCACTTAGCGGAAGCGCATCTTGATCTTTCCCCAGGTCGTTTGTTCCGTCGCGGTGGGACAGTCGTTCACGGCGCCGGGCGTGGGGTTGCAACCCGTTCCCGCGGGCGTCCCGGATCCCGCGTAGCGGTTGAGTCCGTCGAAGAGAACCCAGGCGTCGCTGGGGCCAAGGTGCCCCGTCGATCGGTCCGTCGCGCCCTCGATGGAGTTGTAGGTCTTGCTCTCCACCTCGACCGTATCGGACCCCTGGATCTGGAAAAGGCGGACCGTATCCCCCGAGTTGTTCAGGCTGAGCCCGCTCACGGTCCGGCTCTGCGCGCGCTGCCAATCCTCGGCCATGCGTCCCGTGACGAGGATCACCGCGTTCGGCGCGAGGGAACCCGAGAACGCGTAGCGGATGGTGGAATCGGCATCCGAGACGAGGTAGCCCGCGAGTGTCTCGACCGAAGCGCCGTTGTTCCGGATCTCGAGCCACTCGTCCTGCCGCGCAACGAACGCGCCGTCCCCATCCCAATCGCGCGAGGGTCCCGCGAGGATCTCGCTCAGCTGGATGGACGGATTGGCGGCGGCCGTCAGCGCCTCCGCCCGTTTCACCACCGGCTCGTGTCGCAGCATCCCCGCGACCACCGCGATCGCCACGGTCAGCACGAGCACCCACAACGCAATCGCCCACGAACGCACCATGATCTCCCCCTTTCAGGAGTGTGGTTGGCGTCGGGGCGAAACGGATTTGTCCTTCGGGGCGGCGTGGGGAGTGTAAAGGGTGCACGCTGGGAGTGATGATCGGGGGAGAGCTAACGGTGCCGGAATTCGAAGCGTGCTGTCAAGCGCGCATCATGCGTTCGATCTCATTTACGACAGGTGCTACACCGACTCCCGATGCCTCGTGCGCCAGATGGCGCGCGGCGCGCCCTGGTCGGGGGTGAGTCTCGGCAGATTCCAGAACGCGGGGAGGACGAGGAGGAGCGCCATCGCTCCGCCCCAGAGCGGGCTCGACAGCGCGGCGGCCACGCCCGGCGTGTTGAGCCAGACGGCGAGCACGATTGCGGCGACGAGCGCGCCGCGGAGATAACCGCCGCCGAGAAACGCGACGGTGATCCCCGCGAACCCCAAGGGCACGGGCCAGCGCTCGAGCGCGACGGCGGGGTCGGTCCAGAGCTGGAGCGCGCCCACGAGACCCGCGCACGCGCCGCCTGCGGCGATCGTGAGCGTCTGCATCGCATCCACGTCGACCCCCGCCGCGACGGCGGCGAGTGGATTGGAGCCGACGGCGCGGAGCTCGAACCCACGCACGGACGCGCGGAGGAGATGCGCGGCCAGGAGCCCCAGCCCGATACCAAGGGCCAGAAGCAAGATTCCCCACGCCATCACGAACGACGGAGCCAGGTGGAGCCCTGGCGCCCAGGCGAGCGTGCGCGCCAGCGTGCCGAGCTGGATCTCGAGTGCGGGCGCGGCGGCGGGCTCGACGCCGAACGCGCGCGCCACGGGAATGAGCATGGCCGCGAGGAGGAGCCCGCTCAGGATTTCGTGGATCGCGAGCTTCCGCTTGAGCCACGCCATCACCAGGCCCACGAAGAGCCCGCCACCGGCGCCCGCGATCAGGCCCAAGAGTCCCTGCGCCCCGGGGAGGATGTCGGCGCTCCGCGCGATCAGCGATCCTGCAATGAAGCCGGCGAGGAACTGAGCGTGAATGCCGAAATTCAGGAGACCCGCGTGGAGCGGGAAGAGGAACGCGAGCCCGAGAAAGAGGAGCCCCGCCGCTGCGAGCACGATGTCTCCGCTCCACGGCGGCCATCCCTGGCTCGACCCCGCGGCGGCGGCGATGAGATAGCTTCCCGTGAAGAGCGCGACCAGGAGCGCCGCGTTCCCGAGCAGCACCCATGGACCGCCGCGCGAGCGTCCTGGAATCACGCCGCCGCTCCCGACATCTCGTCGATGATCATCTCGCGCGTGAGCGTTTCGGTGACCGGGATCCAGACGAAGCGCCCTGCCGCGAGGACGGCGAGGCGGTCCGCGACGCGCATCGCTTCCTCGGGCTCCTCGGTCAGCCAGAGGAGACCGCTCCCGCGCTCGCACTGGAGCACGAGCGCGCGGCGCACGTATTCCTGCGCGGCCAGCGAGAGGCCCTGCGCCGGCGAGCGCGCGACCATGAGCACCGGATTGCGAAGCACCTCGCGCGCCACGATCACCCGCTGGCGATCGCCGAGCTTGAGCTGGCGGAAGCGATGGTGGGCCTCGGCCTCGGGAATCTCGAAGTCACGCAGCGTGCGCACCGCGTTGCCGCGGATCGAGTCGTGGCGGAGGAATCCCTTCCGTGCGAACGGGGGCCCCGTGGTCTGGCCGAGGATGAGATTTTCCTCGATCGTGAACTCGGGGATCGCTTGATCGCGCGCATGCGGCGGATTCACGAAGCTGATCCCGGACTCCACGCGGTGCCGCCGCGTGGACAGGATCATCTCCTTGCCGAGGAACTGCATGCTCCCCTGCTCCGGCGAGCGGCTCCCGAGGAGGACGTCGTGGAGAAGGTTGAGGCCGTCCGCCGGCGCGCCCACGATCGCGAGCACCTCCCCCGCCTTCACCTCGAACTCGAGACCGGCGAGCGACGTTTCGCGGCCGCGGCCGCGGAGCACGAGATCCTCGATGCGAAGAAGAGGCTCGCCCGGCGTGTGATGTCCGCTCGGAGTCCTCCGGATGCCCAGCCCGCCCGTCCATCGCTCGACCAGGGTTCCCTCGGAGCACTCGTGCGTCGTCACCGTGACGGGCTCGGCGCCGCGCCACAGGATCGTGACCGCTTCGGCCTCGGGATAGGCGTCGCGCGGGAAGGCGCTCGTGATGACGGCCGGGATCTTCTCCTCGGATGCGACGCGGCGGATGGTCGCGAGGAAGTGCCGCGCTTCGTGGGGACCGAGCTCGGACGTCGGCTCGTCGAGGAGAAGGAGGGCCGGCTGATCGGCCAGGGACGCGGCGAGCTCGAGAAGGCGCCGCTCGAGCGGACGGAGCGTCTCGACCGGGACGTCGAGGAGACCTTCGAGCGCGAATCGAGCCGCGAGCGCCCTCGCCTCCTCGCGCGCCTGCTTCCAGTGGATGAACATCCCCATCCGCTTGGGCTGGCGATGGAGGATCAGGCGGTCGAGGACGCGAATCTGCGCGGAGCCGGCGGGCTGCGGGACGAGGGCTGCCGGTGCGGGTGCGAGGAGCGTGCCGCGCTCGAGCTTCCTCCGTCCGGCGAGCGCTTCGAGAATCGCGGTCTTCCCAGTATCCCGCTCGCCGAGGAGCATGTGCACGGAGCCGGGACCGACCGAAAAGCTCAGATCCTGGACGAGCCAGCGCGGCCCGTCGGCCAGCGCCATTCCCTTCACGTCGAGCCGCACGTTCTTGTCGACCACGTTCCCCTCCTCCCGTCACGGCCGCCACGCGGCAAATCTTAACGCTACTCTCGGCGCCTATTGCCTCTACCTCGCGCCGCGGCTACTCCCGTCGAACTCTGGTCCCGGTAGTCCCCTCGAGCGCTTCCGTGAGCTTGGCGGGCGATGTGATCACGACCTCGCGTCCGCCGCCGCGCACGAACTCGATCGCGGCCTGCACCTTGGGCCCCATGCTCCCGGCCGGGAAATGCCCGGCGGCAGCATACTCCGAAAGCTCCTCCGCCGTCGCGCACGGCAATTCGCGCTGCTCCGGCTTTCCGTAGTGGAGGGCCACCCGATCGACGCCCGTGATGATGCAGAGCATCTCGCAGCCGAGGAGCCGCGCGAGCAGGCTCGACGCGAGATCCTTGTCGATCACGGCCTCGACGCCATGGAGCGTGCCGTCCCATTGCCGCGCCACGGGGATCCCGCCTCCTCCGGCCGCGATCACGATCGCGCCGTCCTCGACGAGCTTCCGGATCGCCGTGATCTCCACGACCTCGAGCGGCTTCGGCGAGGCCACGACCCGGCGCCACCCGCGCCCGGCGTCCTCGGTCACGGTCCACCCCTTCTCCTTCGCGAGGAGCCGCGCGCGCTCCTGCGTGTAGAAGGGGCCGATCGGCTTGGTCGGGCGGCGGAACGCGGGGTCCCGCTCGTCCACGATGACCTGGGTCACGAGCGTCGTGACCGGCCGCTGGATGCCGATGCGGCGGAGCTCGTTGTCGAGGGCCTGCTGCATCATGTAGCCGATCCCGCCCTGGGAGTCGGCGCCGCACACGTCGAGCGGCATCGGGGGGATCTGATCCCGCGCGGCCTCGTTCCGGATCAGGATGTTCCCCACGATCGGACCGTTCCCGTGGCTCAGGACCACCCGCACACCCTGCTGGATGAGCGCGGCGATCGGCTGCATCGTGAGCCGCGTGATCGCGCACTGCTCGTCGAACGTGCCGGTCCCGCGCGCGGGCAGGATCGCGTTCCCGCCGAGGGTGATCAGGATGCTATGGGGCAGCCGGTCCAATCAGCGCGTCACGTTGGCGTGCGCTTGCGCGAAGGCCTCGAACCGCTTCAATCCTTCGCGGATGTTCTCGATGGAGTTGGCGTACGAAAAGCGGACGTAGCCCTCGCCGTTCGATCCGAACGCGGTGCCGGAGAGCGCGGCCACGCCGGCCTCCTCGAGGAGCGCGGTCTCGACCTGCGAGCTCTTCATGCCGAGCCCGGTGATGTTCGGGAAGACGTAGAACGCGCCGGACGGCTTCGCGCACTTGATCCCCGGAATGGCGTTCAGCCCCTCGACGATGGCTTCGCGCCGCCGCCGGAACTCCTCCACCATCGCGCGCACCTCGTCCTGCGGCCCGAGGAGCGCACCGGGAGCGGCCCGCTGCACGAAGGACGTCGCGCACGAGTAGACGTTGGTCGCGAGGCGCGCGACGTGCTTGGCGAGCGTCGGATTCATGACTCCGTAACCCAGCCGCCAGCCGGTCATCGCGTAGGTCTTGGAGAATCCGTCCAGGATGATCGTCCGCTCCGCCATGCCCGGGCGCGTCGCGATCGTCTCGTGCGTCCCTTCGTAGAGGATCTTGGAATAGATCTCATCGGAGAGGACGAAGACGTCGCGGTCCCGAAGGAGCGACGCGATCTCGTCGAGATCCTTCGGCGTGAGCACGGAGCCGGTCGGGTTGTGGGGCGAGTTGAGCACGAGCATCCGGGTGCGCGGCGTGAGGAGCTTCTCCACGTCGGCCGCGCCGAAGCGGAACGAGCGGTCCTCGCGGAGCGCGAGCGAGACGGGCGTGCCTCCGGCGAACCGCACCGCGGACTCGTAGATCGGGAAGCCGGGATTCGGGACGATCACCTCGTCCCCCGGGTTCACGCACGCGAGCACGGCGAACGTGAGCACGGGCTTTCCACCCGGCGTCACCACGACCTGCTCCGGTGCGACCGGGAGTCCGCGATCCTTCGTGATGTACTGCGCGATCGCCTCGCGAACCTCGGGAAGGCCCGCCGAGGGGCCGTAGTGCGTGAAGCCTTCCTCGATCGCGCGGATCGCCGCCTGACGGATCGAGGCCGGCGTATCGAAGTCGGGCTCGCCGATCTCGAGGTGCACGATGGTCCGGCCCTTCGCCTCGAGCGCGCGCGCCTTGGCGAGCACTTCGAAGGCGGTCTCGGTGCCGAGCTGACTCATTCGATCCGCGTAGCGCATGGACTTCTCCTCGTCAGTCCGCCCGAATCGGGGCGTTCGCATTCACCATCATTCCCGGCCGGATTCGCGAAGCTCCCGGCCGACCCAGATCGAGGCCGCGGTCGCGCGCTCGCCGGAGACATCGTCTCGCTGCTCGACGAGTCCGCCCAGCGTCCAGCGTCCCAGCTTCCAGGCGCCTCTCGCGGTCGCCGCGACGCCCGGCCGCGCGGTCGTCAAGAGCGCCGTCGCGCCGCTCGCATAGAGCCCGCTCGACCAGGCCGCGCCGTCCCTGACGGCGCGAATCCCTTCGAGCTGGATCTCGAGCGTGGCGCGCTCGCGCCATGCGAGCGAGAGCCGGCCCCCGAGGGACGACCCTCGCCTCACGCCCGCGACCGTCTCCTTGTCGCGCCGCGACGCGAGAAGCGTGAGCGTCCGGCCGTCCGCGCGGGCCACCTGCATCTCGGCGACCGCGTACCGCTCGATCGACGCGTGAAAGCCCGCCGCGTTGGAGAAGCTCTCGGTCCGCGCGCTCCCGATCCGAAACGAGAGCGGGCCGTACCCCGCCGGTGCGATCCGGCCCTCCA
>DASTKC010000042.1:0-16702 GCA_035716085.1 Candidatus Eiseniibacteriota bacterium
TCGGCGACGCGGAGTTCCAGCGCATCATCGACGAGCGCCTCTCGCCGCTCTACGTCTCGGTCCACGCCACCGATCCCGAGGTGCGCGTCCGGCTCATGAAGAATCCGAAGTCGGGGCGGATCATGGAGCATATCGACAAGCTCACGGCGGCGGGGATCGAGATGCACACGCAGCTCGTGGTCTGCCCGGGCATCAACGACGGTGCCATTCTCGAGCGCTCCATCCGTGAGCTCGGCGAGCGGCATCCCGCCGTGAAGACGATCGCCGTGGTGCCGGTCGGACTCACCAAGCACCGCGAGCGGCTGCCGCAGCTCCGCACCTTCACCGCCGACGACGCGCGGCTCGCGCTCGAGGAGACGGCGCGGCAGGCGACCGCGTTCAAGAAGCGCTTCGGGACGCGCATCGTGTTCGCGGCGGACGAGATGTACGTGCTCGCCGGCGAGGCGGTCCCGTCCGCCCGAGCCTACGAGGGCTTCCCGCAGCTGGAGAACGGCATCGGGATGCTCCGCTCGACAATGGACCGCTGGGCGAAGGGGGAAGACGATATCCGCCCGAGGAACGGCGCGCGCGAGCGCGTGGTCCTCGTGACCGGGACGAGCGCAGGCCCCACGATCGAGCGGCTCCTCGACGAGCGCCCACCCGCGGGCGTGGATGTCTCGGTCTGCACCGTGGTGAACGACTACTTCGGCGACACGGTGACCGTGAGCGGGCTCCTGGTCGGCGCCGACATCGAGCGCGCGCTCCTCGAGCACGGCCCGGCCGATCGCGTCCTGCTTCCGCCGAACTGCCTCAAGGAAGGTGAAGTGTTCCTGGACGATCGCACGCGGACCGATCTCGAATCGCGCCTCGGCGTCCCCGTCCAGATCGGGTTCGACGCGAAGATCGCCGCGTGAGCGAAGCGCTCCCCATCGTCGCGATCGTGGGCCGCCCCAACGTGGGGAAGTCCACGCTCTTCAACCGCCTGCTCGGCCAGCGGCGCGCCATCGTCGATGAGCTCTCAGGGCTCACGCGCGACCGGCACTACGCCGAGACGGAGTGGAGCGGACGGAAGTTCCTCCTCGTCGATACGGGGGGCATCGATCCCGGAAGCGCCCATCCCATCCAGCGCCAGATCATCCACCAGACCACGCAGGCGCTCGAGGAGGCGGATGTCTCGCTCCTCGTCGTCGACGCCGCGCAAGGCATCACCGCGCTCGACCGTGAAGTCGCGGACCGGGTGCGCAAGGGCGGGCGCCCGATGCTCCTCATCGTGAACAAGGCGGACTCCGCCGCCCGCGAGGACGAGGCAGCCGAGTTCTACTCGCTCGGCGTGGGCACGCCCATCCCCGTCTCCGCGCTCCATGGGCGAAACGCCGGCGAGCTGCTCGAGGAGATCGTCCACCGGCTGCCCACCGTGGAAGCGGAGCCCGTGGACGAGACCGCCATCCGGATCGCTGTGGTGGGGCGCCCGAACGTGGGGAAGTCCTCCATCGTGAACCGGCTCCTCGGCTCGGAGCGGATGGTCGTGGACTCGGTGGCAGGGACCACGCGGGATGCGGTCGACACCGCCTTCACGAAGGACGGGAAGCGCTACGTCATCATCGATACGGCAGGACTGAGGCGGGAGCGGAAGGTCACGGATCCGGTCGAGTTCTACAGCGTAACCCGTGCTCTGCGTGCCCTTTCCCGCGCGGACATCATGCTTCTCATCATCGACGTGTCGCGCGAGCCGGCCAAGCAGGACGCCAAGCTCGCGGCGCTCGCCGAGGAGCAGCGGAAGGGGCTCATCGCGGTCTTCAACAAGTGGGATCTCGTCGAGGATCCGGTGGAAGCCCGGGCCTTGATCGAGGAGGAATTCCTCAAGCAGTACCCGTTCCTCGATTTCGTGCCCCGGCTGTACGTCTCCGCTCAGAAGGGAACCGGATTGAAGAAGATCCTTCCCGCCGCGGCCACCGTGCACGAGCAGTACGCGCGCTCCATCACCACCTCGCAGCTGAACGATGCGATCCAGGGCATCCTGGGGCGGGTCCAGCCCCCGGCCACGAAGGGGGGCAAGCACCTCAAGTTCTACTACGCGGCCCAGACCGGGACCCGTCCGCCGACATTCTCCCTTTTCGTGAACAATCCTCGATATCGTCAGCAAAATTATGTAAGTTACCTCGAACGAGGCCTACGCGAACGGTTCGGTTTCCAGGGCACCCCGATCGTGCTCGAATGGAAGGCGAGCCACTAGCGGAGGTTCGGCGCCCGACCCTCGGAGGCTCGCCATCCCGCTCCTCGTTCCGTCCATCCTGATCGGCTTCCTGCTCGGAAGCATCCCCACGGGGCTCCTGATCGGCCGCGCCCGCGGTGTCGATCTACGCACCCAGGGCAGCAAGAACATCGGCGCGACGAACGCGTTCCGCGTGCTCGGTCCGAAGTGGGGCGGCCTCGTCTTCGCGCTCGACGTGGTGAAGGGGCTCACGGCGGTCCTCCTGGTGCGGCACTTCGGACCGTCCTGGGGCGCGTCGCACGACGCCGTGCTCACGGCCATGCTCGCCGCAGGCGTCGCGGCCATCCTCGGCCACGTCTTCTCGCCATGGCTTCGCTTCAAGGGCGGACGCGGCGTCGCCACGAGCCTCGGCGTGTTCCTCGGCATCGTCCCGGTGCCGACGCTCCTCGCGTTCGCGCTCTGGGTGATCCTCCTCCTCGTGTCCAAGCGCGTCTCCGTGGGCTCGATCGGCGCCGCGCTCGCCTATCCATTCCTCGTCTATGCGCTCGCCAAGGACGTGCCGCGGGGTGTGGTGACCGCCGTGACGGCGGCCGTCGCGCTCCTCGTGATCCTTCGCCACACGGCGAACATCCGCCGGCTCCTCGCCGGCACCGAGCCTCCGATCATCGGGGCGCGCCGGGAGGGGCGCTCGTGAAGATCGGCGTCATCGGCGGAGGCGGATGGGGCACCGCGCTCTCGATCGTGCTCGAGAGCCGCGGCCACCAGGTGACGCTGTGGGTCTACGAGGCCGACCTCGCGGAGCACATGCGGCGCTCGCGCGTGAACGAGCGGTTCCTGCCCGAGGTGTCGATCCCGGAGGCGGTGACGATCACGTCGTCGCTCGGCGAGGCGGTGGCCGGAGCGACGAGTCTTCTCTTCGTTCCACCCTCCCACGCGCTCCGCTCGACGGCCGCTCGTCTCGTCGAGGAGGCTCCCGACCTGACCCGCGTGGAGTGGGTCACGGTGGCGACCAAGGGAATCGAGACGCGCACGCTGAAGCGCCCGAGCGAGGTGCTCGCGGAGATCCTTCCCGCGCCCCTTCGCGAGCGCATCGTCGTGCTCGCGGGGCCGAGCCACGCGGAGGAGGTGGCGCGGCGTATCCCGACCCTCATCGTCGCCGCGTCGCGCGACGCGGCGCTGGCGCAGCGCACCCAGGAGGCATTCCACACCGACTGGCTCCGGATCTACACGAACGACGACGTCGTCGGCGTGGAGATCGGCGTGGCGCTCAAGAACGTGATCGCGATCGCCGCCGGCATCGCGGACGGCCTCGGGTTCGGGGATTCGACGAAGGCCGCCCTCCTCACGCGCGGACTCGCGGAGATGGGGCGTCTCGCGGCCAAACTCGGCGCACGCCCCGAGACGCTGTCCGGCCTCGCCGGCATGGGCGATCTCATCGCGACCGCGGGGAGCCGGCACAGCCGCAATCGCCGCTTCGGTGAGGCCGTCGGACGAGGAGCCACGGTGAAAGAGGCGCTCGCCGCTTCACCGATGGTCGTTGAAGGCGTCGCGACCGCCGAGGCCGCGGTCGCGCTGGGACAAAGGGAAGGCGTCGAGCTGCCCATCATCGAGCAGGTCCACGCCATCCTTCATGAAGGGAAGAGCGCACGCACGGCTCTTCGCGAGCTTTTGACCCGGGACTTGAAATCGGAAGCTCCCACCATGTCCAGGAGGTGATCCCGTGAAGTCGCTTCCGGCCGGCAGGCTCTACTACTCCATCAGCGAAGTCAGCGACCTGATCGGCGTCAAACCTCACGTGCTCCGTTACTGGGAGACGCAGTTCAAGATGCTCCGTCCCAAGAAGGGGCGCGGCGGCGCCAGGATGTACCGGCGCCGCGACGTCGAGACCCTCTACGACATCAAGCAGCTCCTCTACGACCAGCGCTTCACCATCGCCGGCGCCCGGCGCCGAATCCTCGACGGGAAGCAGGAGGACGGCAAGGAGCAGATCGAGCTCCCGTTCTCGAAGCTCGACCGCGAGGAGATGATGCGCTCGCTCAAGTCGGACATGGAGCACCTCCTCACGATGCTCCGGGACGAGGCGGTGGGGGCGAAGGTCGCGAAGGGGCGCTCGAAGCGCTGAGGCGCCGCTATCGGCTTGAGCGGCCGCCCCTTGCCGTCAAACACGCCCTCGTGTAGCATCGCCGAAACGCCCGGCTTTTGAAGCTTCGGTCGGGGCGTAGCGCAGCCCGGTAGCGCACCTCCTTGGGGTGGAGGTGGTCGCAGGTTCAAATCCTGTCGCCCCGACCATTTCGCTGTCCGCAGTCCTGCCGCCTCGGGGCACGCCCCGGGGCGTCGTTGTTCTCGCGCGTGGGGGACACGTGACCGACTTCGGGTATCTGCTCGCATCGACGACCGCGTGCACGCTCCCGCGTCCGTGGAGCGAGGCCCTCGCGGCCGCCTTCGCGGACCTCTACACGTGGATCCATCCGGCGCGCGCCAGGGCCATCGACGGCCGCCTGCGTCGCATCTGGTCCGAAACCGGCCGCCCCGGGTCTCCACCCAGCCCGCGCGAGACCTATCGCGCGTTCGCGCGCGCGGTGCTGGACTTCCTCGCGGCACGTCCCGGCAAGCGCCCGCGGGTGCGGCTCGACGACGAGGCACGCGCGATACTCGATCAGGTGCGTGCTTCCGGCCGCCCCACGGTGATCGTGAGCGGCCACTTCGGTCCGTGGGAAGTGGCGCTCCAGTGGGTTGCCCGTGAGGTCGGTTCCGTGCACGCGATCGCGCGCGCGCACCGTTCGCGCGCGGTGGAGCGATTCTTCGCGGCCAGGCGGGCGGCCTTCGGAGTGCGAACGCTGAGCGGAACCAGGCCCGCGTCGGCCGCACTCGAGAAACTGCGTGCCGGCGGGTGGATCGCGGCGCTCGCAGACCGCGGGTCGCGTCCGCGACGGGCAACCGCACCGGCAGCAGCATCGGGCGGACTCGTTCCGCTCGATCCCGCCCCGCTCCTCCTCGCGCGGCGCGCCAACGCGCAGATCCTCGCGGGCGTCGCGTGGCGGGCGCCCGACGGCGCCGTGGAGGTCCGCTTCCATCCGCCATTCTCGCTCGACATCGGCATGCACGAAGCCGAAGCCACGCTCCAGCGCTTCTTCGACGCGCACGTCCGCGCGCATCCCACTCAGTGGTTCCACTGGGCCGGGAACGCGGGTTGAAGCTCGTCTCCGTGATTCCCGCTCGAGACGCGGCCGGAACCATTGGAGACGTGGTGCGCTCGCTGCGCGCCAAGTTTCCCGAGTCCGAGGTGGTTGTGGTCGACGACGGCTCCACGGATGAGACCGGAGCACGCGCTCGCGATGCGGGGGCGGTCGTGGTCAAGCACGAGGTCAAGCTGGGGAAGGGAGCCGCGCTCCAGTCGGGCTTCGACGAAGCGCTCCGGCGGGGCGCGGACGCGGTCCTGGCCCTCGACGCCGACGGCCAGCACGACGTCAACGCCGCGCCCGGTCTGATCGCGGCGCTGACGGACGCCGACCTCGTCATCGGCTCGCGCGAGCGCGACCGGACCGGAATGCCGTGGCTTCGCCGCAAGACGAACGACGTGACCACGTGGTGGACGTCCTACCTCGCGGGGCAGCGCGTCCCCGATTCCCAGTCCGGCTACCGCGCCATCAAAGCGCCCGTGATCCGCGCCGTGCGGCCCGTGAGCCGCCGGTTTGAATACGAATCGGAGTTCCTGGTGCGCGCGGCGCGGCAAGGCTTCCGCATCGGCCAGGCGCCGATCCCGACCTTGTACAACGCGCCCGGATCCCACATCCATCCGGTCCGGGACACGATGCGGTTCATCCGGCTCGTGCTCCGGCTCCTGGCGTCTCGATGATCGAGATCCTGGTCACGAACGACGACGGGATCGGTGCGGAAGGGATCCGCGCGCTCGCGAAGGCGATGGGGACGCTCGGGAACGTCACGATCGTGGCCCCCGACCGGGAACAGAGCGCGACCAGCCACGCCCTCACGCTCCACCGACCGCTTCGCATGCGCAAGATCTCCGAGCGCGAGCTGGGCGTGGACGGCACGCCGACGGACGCGGTGCTCCTCGGCGTGCATGGCTTCCTCAAGGAGCGGCCGGCGCTCGTGGTCTCCGGCATCAACCACGGCCCCAACATGGGGAACGACGTGCTCTACTCCGGGACCGTCGCCGCGGCGAGCGAAGGAACGTTCCTCGGCATTCCATCCGTCGCCATCTCGCTCGCCACCTGGGACGCGGCGGACTTCGGCCCCTCGGCCCGCGTCGCCCAAGCGCTCGTCGCCCAGCTCCTCCGTCGGGGCCTTCCGGCCAAGACCTGCCTCAACGTCAACATCCCGCCGATCCCGTTCGAGGAGATCAAGGGCGTCCGGGTCACACGGCTGGGGAAGCGGGTCTATCGCGATGTGATCGTGGAAAAGACCGATCCGAGGGGTAAGCTCTACTACTGGATCGGCGGCGAGGAGCCCACCTGGGAGAACGACGACTCGAGCGACTTCACCGCCGTCGAGCGCGGTTACGTGTCGGTCACGCCGCTCACGTTCGAGCTGACCGACTACAAGGAGCTGGTCGACCTCGAGGCGAAGGGACTTTCCCTCGATGAATCCGCATCATAGTGATTTGAGCGTCGCCCGCCGGCGCATGGTGGAGGAGCAGCTCCGAACGCGCGGCATCCACGATCTGCACGTACTCCGGATCATGCAGGCGATGCCGCGGCATCTCTTCGTGGACGACACGCTCTCCGCGAGCGCCTATTCGGACCACGCCCTCCCCATCGGCGACGATCAAACGATCTCGCAACCCTACATGGTCGCGCTCATGACCCAGGCGCTCGACCTGACAGGGAACGAGAAGGTGCTCGAGATCGGCACCGGGTCGGGCTACCAGACCGCGATCCTCGCCGAGCTGGCGGAGCGCGTGTTCACGATCGAACGGATCCCCGCCATCGCCCAGGCCGCGCGCGAGCGGCTGACCGCCCTCGGCTACTCGAACATCGTCTTTCGGACCGCGGACGGGACGCTCGGCTGGCGCGACATGGCCCCGTTCGACCGCATCCTCATCACGGCCGGCGCGCCGCACCTGCCGACCTTCCTCGAGGAGCAGCTCCACTTAGGCGGGATCGCGGTGGTGCCGGTGGGGCAGAGCGAGAATCAGTCCCTCATCAAAGCGACCTTGACCCCGGAGGGGCTCACCCGGCGCGTCCTTTGCGGCTGCACGTTCGTGCCTTTGATCGGCCGTGAAGGCTGGGCCGCGGGCGAGGTCGGTTGACCCTCCAGCGCTCTCGCTGATAGAATCCCGCGCCTGGGAAAGAATTCCATCGATGCGGTTTGCGGTTGAGGATCGGGGCGTGGCTCAGCCTGGTAGAGCACCTGGTTCGGGACCAGGGGGTCGGAGGTTCAAATCCTCTCGCCCCGACCATGACCCACCGCATCGGTTCGACCCATGAGCGCATGCGCTTTCGGGTCCCCGTCGTGACGGAGACCCAGAAAGCGCGCCTCGAGGCCCGGGTGACGGGGCGGGTCCAGGGTGTCGGGTACCGCTGGTTCGTCCAGGCCGAGGCGGACCGGCTCAGCCTCGGCGGGTCGGTGCGGACTCTGCCGGACGGGGCAGTGGCGGTGGCGGCGGAAGGTCCCCGGCCCAAGCTTCTCGTTCTTTTGAAGCGACTTCACGAAGGTCCCCCGGCGGCCCGTGTCGAACGGGTGGACGCCGAGTGGCTCACCCCCCACGGTCAAACCGAATTTCGAATCCTGTCCGGTTGAGCGAACCCATGCCCGAGAATCCACGCCGATTCGTATCCGAGCTGTCCGAGGCCATGCGCGCGGGCCTCGAACGTGGCGCGCTCACGGACGACGATCTCGATCCGCTCCTCCACTCCTCCGACTTCGACGCGGGCGCATTCGACCTCTTCCTGGCCGAGGCGCGCCGTCAGGGCATCCGGCTTCCCGACGAAGCGAAGCCCGACAATCTCAACCCTCCCGACAGCGACCACACGATCGGCAGCCTGGAGCGGCGCTACTTGAAGGAGATTCAGCGCTACCCGATCCTCGCCCGCGACGAGGAGCGACGGCTCTGGGAAGCGATGCGGGTGGGGAACCAGGATGCACGCAAAGCGCTGATTCTCGCCTACCTCAGGCTCGTCGTTTCGATCGCGCGCGCGTACCGGAACCGAGGCGTCGAGTTCCTCGATCTCGTCGAGGAGGGGAACCTGGGCCTCATCACGGCCGTCGATCGCTTCGACGTGGATCGCGGCATCCATTTCAGCACGTACGGCACCTGGTGGATCCGGCAGGCGCTCGCGCGCGGCGTGGCGAACCAGTCCCGCACGGTGCGCATTCCGATCCACGTGCTCCAGATGATGCGCCGGTTCGTGGCCACGCAGCGCCGGCTCGAGTCCGAGCTCAGGCGCAAGCCCGAGGCGAGCGAAGTCGCGCAGGAGATGGGGTTGCCCGAGGCTCGCGTCTACCGGCTCGAGAGCCTGGTGCAGTCGATCCACACGCTCGACGTGGACATGAGCAACGAGGCGTTCCACGGCCTCATCGAGTCGGAGTCCATCGAGCAGCCGCCGAGCCTCGACGAGATCGTCGAGATGCAGATCCGCGATCAGCAGCTGAACGAGATGCTGAAGCGGCTCTCAGGGCGCGAGGAGGCGATCCTCCGTCTGCGCTACGGCTTCTACGACGACCGCCCGCGCACGCTCGCGGAGACGGGGGAGCATTTCGGGCTCTCGCGCGAGCGCATCCGCCAGCTCGAGGAGCGCGCGCTCCTCAAGCTGCGCCACCTGCTCGAGGCCGAGACCAGCGAGGCCAGGGCCTCGGTCCACTAGTTCCGGCGGGGCTCCGCGAGCGAGACCCGGATACGGGTGATTCGAGGCTCGAGCGCCCGCATGGCAGGTGACGTGGACGAAATGTCGCGATCCCCCTGCACCTGCGCGAAGCTTGGATCCTGATCCTTCCCAGGCGCGGGCTCCAGGTAGAGCCATGCCCGCCCCTTGAGGACGCTGGACAAGGCGCCTCCTTCCCAGTCCGTCACCGCACCCGAGTAATCCCATCCGAATCCGGCCATGGTGAACGGGTGTCCGTTCAGCCGCTCGAGCTCGGCGAGCGTAGTTCCGAGCGTGATGCCTCGTGGAAGGGTCCATCGACTCCGGGTACCGCGCAGGATCGCGTGCATGGGGTAGCGTCGGGCGGTCACGTTCATCCACACGATCTCGACGCGCTTCTCAGGGTCCTCCGGGTAGAGAAGGGTACCGGAGAGAGCCTCGCCCTCACCCAGCGACACGGTCACGTGGCGGACGTTCTGCGCGCCATACCCCGCGCCAAGCTCGCGCTCCGAATCGGACAGCTTCAGCACGCCCAGTCGCTCACCGGGGACGATCTCCCAGGCGGTCTTCGGGTTCTGCGCGCAGCCCGGCAGTGCGGCCGCGATGGCCAAGGCGATGATGATCGCTCTCACTGGCGGAAGCTGAAACCGAGGAATGCCTCGAAATCGGGAGCGACGTCCGTGATGCCAAGGCGGACGCCGCCGTCGAGCTGGGTGTTCGGGGTGATCGCGAGGGTCGCACCCGTGTTGAAGAGGCCGAGCCACTCGCCCTCGTCGGGCACGCGGAACGTGGCCGCAAATTCGACGAACCCACCGAGCCCTCCCACGAGGTCGTGGCTAGCGGTCGCCGTAGTCAGCCACTCGGTCCACCGCTCTCCCTGGACGTCGAACCAGTCCACCTCGCCCATGACGCCTAAGCCGAAGCCGGCGGGACCTTCGATCGCAAGAGGTGCGATGAGCCCTCCCTCCAGTGCGCTGCCGGGAGAGTCGTGAGATGTCGGGATGTCGAGGAAGGGCATGAGCGCGAACGCGGTCTTGCCGCCGTCGTTGCCCCAGAAATTCCACTTCAAGCGGATTTGAAGGTCGCCAGGCCCCGTGTTGTCGGAGACATCGATCTCGCCTGGATGGAGCGTCCGGTCGAACTCGAAATCGGTGACACGGAAGAGCTGGGACGTCCCGAACTGAATATCGGCGTTCCGATGGATGCCGCGCTTGATCAAGAACCCCGCCAAGCCCGTCGACGTCACTTCGACCCCATCGGACGTCTCGCTTCCATGGCTGACGGCCTCGATCTCGACCTGCGTATGTCCTTTCTCGACGGTATAGGGGCTCTCGGTCAGATCCGGACGGTCCGTACTCATCTCGCGTGTGAAGCGGGATTCGGAGCTGTCGGTGGAGCCTCCGGTTTCGGTCTGCTCGGCCAACGAGTGGACCGGCAGGGACGAGGTCCCACATATGAAAGCGAACGCGATCGCGCGAACGGTCACGGCTTCCTCCTGAAACGAGTCAAGGGGCGCACCAACCGGCATCATAACGGCGCCCCGGACCGGGAGGTACAATGGAGTTTCGGAGGGGAGGGGCTATGAAACGTTACGGGTTCGTCGTGTGGATCGTGTGCGCGACCGCGCTAGGCTGTGCCGGCACCGCGGGTCACCTGGCCAAGCCGGGGAAGGAAATCAAGGCGCACGGTCTCCTTGCCGCCGGAGCGGAGTGCCCCATGCTCGAGACGAGCGACGGTCATCGCTATGCGCTGGCCGGTAGCCTGGAGAGCTTCAAGACAGGCGATCGCGTGTGTGTACGAGGCAAGGTCGCCGGAGCCTCGATCTGCATGGCCGGCGAGGCGACCCTGACGATCGAATCCATCGAAGCTGAAAGCGCCTGCCGCTAGGAGCGGCATTCACCCGCGGCCTTTGGCCGCCAGAACAAGGGAGGAAGACGGCATGCTGCTCGTTCGCGAGATCATGTACTGCAAGCCAGGCAAGGTGAAGGCGTTCGTCGAGAAGACCCTGGCGATGCAGAAGCTCATGAAGAAGTTGCCGAACCAGCCATCCATGCGGGTCATGACGGACTTCTGTGGCGAGCAATTCTGGATGTGCGTGATGCAGATGGAAGTTCCCGACATGGCGACGTTCGAGAAGCTGATGAGCGGGGAAGGGGAGAGTCAGGAATCGATGAAGGAGTTCGAGAACATCATGAAGGGCTACCACGACCTCGTGGATCACGGACGGCGGGAGATCTACAAGATCGAGGGTTAGGTCGCTTCTTGCGAACGAGCGGAGGGGCCGCCGTGGTCGGGCGGCCCCGCTCTTCGTCCTAGGTTAGTGCCGCTTGAAGTACTGCACGGCTCGCTCGTGCTTCTCCGCCGCTTGGCGCGAGGAGAAGGTGCCGAGGTTGCGCCGCCTGCCGGTCTTCGGGTTCTTCTTGATCGAGTACAGGCGGTATTGACCGCTCTTCAATTTGCGTATCATGGCTCCTCCTGCCGCCGGTAGACACCCGGCGTCTCCTTCTAATGCTGGACCGGCGGGGAGCCAGGGCTCAAGGGTGGAGACGGACCTGCCAGTCTCGCCGAGGCGCCGGCGGCCCAGTCTTGGAGGTACAGATGAAGAAGTCGGAGTCAGCTTCGACATTGATCGACGGGAAGATCAAGGAGCTCGGCGATTGGCGTGGAAAGACCCTGGCGAAGGTGCGCAAGCTCATCCATCAGGCCGACCCCGAGATCGTCGAGGAGTGGAAGTGGATGGGGACCCCCGTCTTCTCCCACGACGGCATCGTCTGCACGGGAGAGACCTACAAGAGCGTGGTCAAGCTGACCTTCGCCAAAGGAGCATCGCTGGACGACCCCGCCGGCCTCTTCAACTCGAGCCTCGACGGAAACGTTCGGCGCGCGATCGATATTCGTGAAGGCGAAGCCATCGATGAGGCGGCGCTCAAGAATCTCATTCGCGCCGCGGTGACGCTGAACCTCGAGGGGAAGAGCAAGCCGAAGTCGCGGCCCAAAACGGCTACGGCGAAGGCGACGAGGAAGAAGGCGAAGAGGTCGAGCACGGCCTGATCCGACTGACGCTACAGGTTGAAGGATATCCCCGTTCGAAGCACGGGGACGCGCTCGTAGACGTCGGGGAGATCGCGATAGAGCCGGTCCGCCGTATAGAGCCAGTAGTCCGCACCGATGGAAAATCCTCGAGTCAACGGCACGTCGAACCGAACCCGCGACGTACTGATCAGGTGGTCGGAGACCGAGCCGTTGATGGAGTGGATCCAAAATCTAGAGTGCGTCAGCATCAGGTAAGGGTGGCCATGGTAGTAGAACGTACTTCCGAACTTGAAGGCGAGCCCGGGTCCGAAGTCGTACGAACGGCCCGTGAAGGTCTGATAGTTGTCCTTGGTCGCCCCCATGATGAGGGCATTCATGTGGAGCTGGGTCCGAACCGCGAAATGCTCGCCTGCCCGAAACTGTGAGTAGAGCGAGGCGGCGAGACTCTGCCCCCCCAGCTCGATATCGCTGTTGTTGAAGTAATCGAAATGCTGGGTGAAGCCGATCAAGTGCTTGGAATGATCCGTTCCCATGACCGGCGACGACGCCAGGAGCCCGATCGTCTGCACCCGCCCGATCGTCTGCGCGTCATTGATGTTGATCTGGAAGTTGAAGTCGAACGAATCGTACGGCTTCTTGTTGTCCCCGAGGAACGGGTCGCCGACATAGGCGGCGACCTCGATGAAGGGCCTGGTCGTGTCCGCATCCCAGAGCTGGTCTTGCCCCGAGGTCCGGAGCCCGACACGGTACGAGACACGGCTCGAGCGCGGAAAACGGTCCGGCGGGTTGGGCCCGACGCGGTTGAATTCCCCCGTGACGAGCCGCGTAAAGCCGCGCACCGGGCTGATGATCAGCCCGCCGACCTCGCCCCAGCTCCGCCGGGAGCCGGTGGCGGTGTTGTCCGTCACCATCTGCGATAGGCGGAAGAAGACCTCCCCCAGCGCCATGCCCCCCATGCTCGTCAGGATCCAGTCGTTGATGGCCGGATGGTGGACCTCGCCGAAGTACTCCCACATGAAGCTGCCGCCCCAGGTATAGGGCACCGAGCCCCAGTAGGACATGCCGTTCGATCGGGCGGCGTTGAAGTAAAGGTCGCCGTGGTAGGGATGTGCGTACATGTTCGTCGAGAAGTTGTTGTCATCGAACTCGAACCCGTTCTGGATGTTCTCCTGGAACGAGTTGAACCCAATGCGAAAGCCGGGATTGGTTCCGTTCTCGCGGATGTAGCGGTCGTAGCTCCAGACGAGAGCGTTCACCCCCACCACCTCGCTCGCCGCGAGCCAGGGACGTTTGACGGCGACGTAACCCTCATCCGGCCTCTCGATCTGCTTCGCCGCCGAGCTATCGGGGAACTGCGGCGCCGCCCTCTGCGCCTCCGCCCGCGCGGACACGACCATGCCGACGACGAAGGCCAGGAGTCCGAGGAGGACTCCCGGTCGAATCGGTGCGCCAGGCTCGACCAGCGTCCGTCGCATCAGAAGAGCGCCATCCCGGCGAAGAACAGGGGCTCCGTCTCGGCGGGAGCGTCCAGGCGATACTCGTCCCAGATCCGCGCCACACCGCCCCCCGCGAAACCCTTCGCCTTCCTGCTGAAGGTCCGCTCCACCATGGCCCGCGCCTGCAAGGAGAAGTGGAGGCGATCATTTTCGTTGGGATCGTCCACCTTTTCCGGAATGTAATGGGCGTATCCCATGTCGATGCCGATGCTGGTACCTCGGCCCGTCGGGATCGCATAGCCGTAATTCCAGGTCAGGATGAGCGTGCTCGAAACATCCCCCTGGAGATCCGGAAGCCCCGCTGTCAGCATGGAGTAGAAGCGTCGAACGGACGTGCCGATGCCCGTGTTGACGGCGCTGAGATTGCTGCCGTACGTGATCCAGTCCACGTCGCCGTTGCCCGCGATGTTGACCATCCCGAACGGGACGCCGTGTTGTTCCTCGGCGAAGTTCAGGGCACCCATCTGGAAGCCTCGGGTCCTCGTCGCGAAATTGACCACCCCGATCTGCGTTCCACGCATGTCCAGAGCGGCGTTGGCACCGCCGAACTGGAGCCCGACCATCTGGTCCGTGACGTAGTTGAGGCCGGTGGCTACCTGCCAGCCATCGAAGGCACGCCCGACGACGTTGGCTATCCCCGCGACCTGGAATCCCCGTGCGCCGCCATCGGCGAGATTGAAGACGGGCGAGAGCTGCACGCCCGACATGCCTTCGCCGGCCACATTGGCGAGTGCGGCGGCCTCGAAACCGCTGAGACGCCCTTGAGCCACGTTCGCGAGTCCGCTCAGATGAATTCCACTCACGTCCTGCATCGCGTAGGAGACGACTCCGGTCAGGTGGACACCGCTGGCCTTCCCGTAGGTCTGGGCGTAGATCCCGGTGAGCTGAACTCCGCGAGCGTTTCCTCCGGTCATGGTCACGACACCGTGGAGTCCGAGCGCATCGACGGAACCGACGCGACCGTAGAGCAGGGAGAGGTGAACGGAGGTCGCGACCTCCGGGCTCCGGTTCGTGGCCAGCGGATAGAGGAACGCGAGCACGATCGGACTCCGGCCCTCCGCCGCGAGGGCGGACGCCGAGAGGAAGAGCGCTGCGAGCACGATATGAGCCATCAAAAGGCGCGGGGCCATCAGAAGTACCAGTTCAATCCGAGGGTCATCGGGACGAACCACGCCTTATCGAAGAAGTCCTTCCCGACTGTGTGGTAGTTGGCCGTGACATCGAGCGCGAGCGCCGCGGGCTTGGAGATCCGGAGCTCGTAGCCACCTCCGAACATGAAGCCCGCGCCGCTCTCATCGACGGTCTCCTCGTGATGGGTCGAGTCCGCTCCGGTCGGAACCTTCCCAAACGCGACACGCGCGTTCACGAGCCCGGCACCGGCACGGAGATAGATGCCTCCCGTCACGTGCTTCGGGTCACCTGGGAAGACCGTGATCGCAGCACCGAACGTCTGGAGGCTGACGCGTACGAAGGCGTCGGCATTGCCCACCACTTGCAGCCACTGGACCTGCTCATACCCGAGCATCGCATGGCGGCCCAGCATGTGGCCGAGCCTCAGGCGGGGCGCGGAACCGTCTTGCCACGGCGATTCCAGATGAAGGCTGTCACCCGTGGTGATGTGGGCTTTGGACCAGCCGTAGCCGATGCCCGCCACCCAGCCGGTACGAACGTGCTCGTAGAGAGCAAACGCAGGCTGCGCCGTGAACGTGGGGAGGAACAGGATGAGCAAGAATGCGGTTCGGCGGAGCGTGACTACCGGGCTCTGGACGGCGTGTAACGCCACGCTCAGAAGTAGTACCGGAGCGAGAAGGCGGCGCCCCCGGCCCAGACCGAGTCGGCCTCCCGGTTCTCCCGGTCGAGGACGCCCGTGATGTCCAGCGCGATCAGGAAATCGGGCTTCCCCGTGTACGCGATTCGGAAAAGTGTCTGGCGCACACTTCCATTGTCTGTCGTGGTCAGGGCCGGCTGCGAGGTCTGGCGATACGCGAGCACGAGGCCGATCGGAACTCCCCACGCGGCGCCTCCGTCGAGGTCCACGCTCGCACCGAAGCCGTTCTCCCAGGAGTCCACCTGGTCCCGCCTCGGAGATTCCCCGTAGGAACCTTCGGCTAGAGCCGTGAGGCCGAAGGTGCGGCTCATCGCCCAGGCGAAGCGCAGCCCCGCGCTGGATCGGACCGTCGGAATGTTGTCGATCAGGGACGGATCTGGAATTCCGTCGATCACATCCTCGGTGAATTGCCTGATGTCGATGAGGGTGAGGGTCTGCCTCGTGACGTCCAGCGACCCGACAAGACTGGTCCTGGGGGTTTCGCGGATTCGCACGAGCCACCCGAGCTCGATCCCGCTCGTGACGTTCACGCCTTCGTTGACCAGGGAGGACACTTGCGTGCCGATGCGCGTGCGCATGCCCAGTGCGGCTCGAACTGCGATCCAGTCCCGGATCGCATGCTGGTACTCCATGCCCAGGAGGGCGTACGCGAGGGTTCCGTTCAGCGTGAGAAGCGTGTCGCCGCCCACCACGATCGGGGGGTAATTGAACTCCGGGGTCATCGTGTAGCCCAGTGAATTCCGAACGTAGGTACGCACGAACGCGTCCGGAACGAGGTCGGTGGAGACGAAGGTGTGCCCGCCGAGCGCGGGACGGGGCCCCTGTTGCGCCGCAGCCGGCGCCGCCAGCGCAAGGGTCCCGGCGATGGCCAGAGCCCAGGGACCGAATCGGACGCGAGCGCGTGGCATCATCGGGCTCCGAGGGGCAAAAGGATCCCCACCATGAGCTGCAAGCCACTGGAGTGGAATCGATCGGGCAGCTCCTGAACCAGGCCCTGCTCCGCGTCACGAAGGTTGACGAGTCCCTGCACGTAGCGGAGCTCCGTGGTGAGGCGCGAACGACCCGCCGGGAAGACGACACCGAAGCCGAACAGCGCGCCGACGTCGACGCTGTGGAGGAGCGGCTCGATGTCCTCGTCGATCCCTTCGCCCGACACCCGAGCGGAGTTGAGGAACCCTACGTCCATCCCGCCCGCGAAGTAGGTCCGGCCATGCGCGGCTCCGAATTTGACCACGACCGGGACCGAGAGATAATCCAAGTCGAGGTCGAGAGAGCGCTCGTCGCCCGGGTCGGCATCCGCGGATCGAAGCTTCGTGTTTCCCTGAACGAACGT
>DASTKC010000043.1:0-6961 GCA_035716085.1 Candidatus Eiseniibacteriota bacterium
ATCGAGCGTGAGGCCGACTACGGAACCTCGTCGCGCCAGGCGCCGGCCGCCGCGGCGGTGACGGGTGGGGACGCGCGCACGGTCACGGTGCCGATCGACCTGGGCTCGCTGCCGTCCGGACGCGTACGCCTGGTGTTCGAAGTCCGCATCGAGGTCGACGCGGAGACCTCCGGGGGGCGCGCGAAGAAGTCGACGCGCGGCGGCGCGATGATGCGCGATCTGGAGACAATTCCCGACTGACGCGGCGCGCGCCGCGGGCGCGCACAAAAAAAAATGCATCGGGCCCGTCAATTCGGGCCTTTTTTGTTTGACTCATTCGCGCTCGTGGATAGAGTGCGAACGTGGATCGAGCGCTACCTCTCTCCCTTCGCGACAGCGCGCTCACGGGATCCGAATCCCGCGAGGAGAGCCTCGCGCTCGCCGAGACGCTCGTGCACTCCACCGCGGATCCGGAGCAGGTGCGCGAAGCGGCCCGCATCTTCGCCGCGCAGGACCGCGCCGAGCGCGCCATCGAGACGCTGCGCCAGGGCATCCTCACGCATCCCCGCCAGGCGGACCTCCTCGTGCTCCTGGGGGATCTCCTGTCGCGCTCGGGCGCGCACGACGAGGCCGGGCTCTACCTGCGGCAGGCGGTGGAGCTCGAGCCCCAGAGCGCGGACGCATCCTTCCGCCTGGGCCTCCATCACGCGCGGCGCGGCCACTCCGAAGCGGCCCGCGCCTCCTATGAGACAACGGTGCGGCTCGACCCAGCCCACGTGCGGGCCTGGGTCAATCTCGGCCTGACCCGCTCGGATCTGGGAGAGCGGAAGGGCGCCATCGACGCGCTCCGTCGTGCCGTGAACCTCGACCCCGCCTGCTCGGACGCGCGGTCCAATCTCGGCACCCTCTACGCCGAGTGGGGCATGGCCGAGGAGGCGCTCGAGGAGTTCCGCCGCGCGGTCGAGCTGAGCCCCCAGAGCGCCGAGGCCCACTTCAATCTGGGATGGGCGCTCCTCGCCGACGACGAGCTCCAGGAGGCGGAAGCCATGCTCGAGGCGTCCGCCCGGCTCGATCCGGCGAGCGCCGAGGCGCTCTACGCGCTCGCGATCCTCCATCTGCGCATCGGCGCCTACGCGCGCGCCGTGGGCGAGCTGAAGCGTGCGCTCGAGATCCGTCCCGACGACGCGCGGCTCCACTACCACCTCGGCGTCGCCTACAACAATCAGGACGCCGCCGATCAAGCCATCCTCGCCCTGGAGAACGCCGCCCGGCTGCGCCCCGAGGATCCGCGCATCCATCGCCTGCTGGGGGTGGCCTACGACAAGAAGGAGCTTCCTCTCCGCGCCCGCGACGCCTACCGGCGCGCGGCGGCCTTGAACGGCTGACCGTGCCCGGCCGGATCGGCCGCGCGCTCGAGCGCACGGCCGCCGAGGGTCGCCTCGCCTTCGTTCCGTTCCTCACGTCGGGATTCCCCGATCCTCCCGAATCCGATCGCCTGCTCGCCGCGCTCTGCGAGGAGGGGGCGGATCTCCTCGAGCTGGGAGTGCCCTTCAGCGATCCCCTGGCCGATGGCCCGGTGATCCAGGAATCCACGCGCGTTGCGCTCGCGAAGGGGGTGCGTCTGGCGGACACGCTGGAGCAGGCGCGCCGCTTGAGAGCGAGATTCGAGACACCGCTCGTCGTGATGACCTACCTGAACCCGGTCCTCGCCTATGGCGCGGAGCGCTTCGCCAAGGACGCCGTCGCGGCGGGAGTGGACGGGTTGATCCTGGTTGATCTGCCCCCCGAGGAAGATCCCGCGCTCTGGTCCTCGTTCCAGAGCGCGGGGCTCGACACGATCGCGCTCGTCGCTCCGACCACCGATCCCACCCGTCTCTCCTCGATCGCCGCGGCGGCGCGAGGGTATCTCTATGTCGTCGCGCGCCTCGGCGTGACCGGCGGCGGGGCAGGCGACGCACGGCTCGACGATCTGCTCCGGGCCTGCCGGGAGCACTCGCCGCTTCCGCGATGCGTGGGATTCGGATGGACCCCGACGAGCGACGTCGCGCCGCTTCGAGGTCATGCGGAAGGGGTGATCGTGGGAAGTGCCCTCATCCGGGAGCTCTCGGAGGAGAAGGACGGCGCCCGCCGCGAGGAGCGGCTGCGACGGTTTGCGCGGGCGATGCGGGCGCGGCTGAGCTAGGAACGCTTACGACGCGAACGTCGTGGCGTGAAGCTCAAGGCAGCGTGAGGTCGAGGTTCGAAAGCATCCAGAGTTGGCGCACGTAGTCACGACCGTTGGACGTGACGATGATCCGCGTGCCGTCGTCGGACCACGTGGGTGATTCGATCCTCGCTCCCACATCTTCAAAGGCGATCCGCTTCAAACCACCCGCCTCACCCGCCACGGGGTCCATGATCCAGAGGCTGGAGCGCCCGGAGCGGTTCGAGACGAAGAGGATCTTCGTACCGTCGGGACTGAATGTAGGAAATTGGTCGACGTAGGGTCCAAAGGTCAGCTGGTGCGAGCTCAGATCGCCCGGCTGAACCCACCAAATGTGCCTCGCTCCGAATTGCACGGTGCTGTCGGCACTGAAGACGACCTTGGCCCCCGTGGGATCCCATTGGGCCTCGCCGGCGTAGACGTCGGGGGCGGTCATGTACGTCCGATTCGCGGTGTTCGCCGTGTCGGCCACGAAAACCAGTCGTCCGCGCAGGTTGTTGTCTCCCTCCACGTAAACCAGACCGACTCCGCCTGGCTGCGGATCGGGGTAACGCTCGGCGGCGGTCCACGTGAAGAGCCGACGATTCACCCCAGTGTCCACGATCCGGTAATAGAGATCGTATTTCTCGGGGTTCTGTACAGGGTTCGATAAGGTCCCGGAAGCGAAGATGACCAGCCCGGGCGCGACCCAGCGAGGGCCCAAGTCGTGCCATGTGGCAAGTCCGGGATAATTGGAGACGTAGACGGACGCAGGATCCCGGACATCGAGATAGGCAATGCGGGCCCAGTGCCGCGTGACCGGATCGAGAGCGTTGAAGACGACCGAATCCCCGCGCCAGTCGGGGTACAGCGCGGTCGCATCGCTGAGCTGCATGGAATCAGGCTGAGTGGTGAATCTCGGGAAGGTGGTGAGCTTCGTCCAGACGACGGCGTCGGGGTCCGTGCCCGGCTTGATCGTGTCCTCCGAGCCGCAGCCGAGAACGACCGAGAGGACGACGGCGAGCAAGGAAACGAGGAAACCGCGGGTTCGGGGCCGGCCGTCAGGTACGCGGGATCTGTCCAGGGGAGTCACGTGGCGGAATGGTAGCAGGGGCCGTGCCTCCTCTCAAGCTGATGCCCCGGCCGAAGCCCTCCTCGGAATAGCGCGTTAGCACCCGATTTCGCGCGCGGGTTTCACCACCCGACACCACCGTTTCACGGCGCGATCTGGCTCGATCGAACCGCGCCAAGACCTTCGTTCTTCCAGTGCCGGCGCGGGGATTCGCCATTCAGATGGCGCCCGCTCCTGCCGATGGTTGGGCCGGAAGGGAAAGGCTCCGGGACCAACCCGGCGCCCCCTCCGCGACCCAGACCCCGGCAGGACGCTGGAGAGGAACGAGGGCACGATGCTCCTCCTGACAAGGAAGCTCGGAGAAAACATCCGCATCGGTGACGACGTCAAGATCACCATCGTGGAGGTGAAGGGAAACCACGTGAAGCTGGGCATCGACGCCCCGCCGAGCGTGAAGGTGCACAGGGAAGAGATCTACGAGCGGATTCAGCAGGAGAATCGTCGCGCCCAGGCTCTTCGCGACGCCGGCGGCACCCCGAATGGCGAGACCGGCACGGCGCGCCCGAGCGGCGCGCAGGGGAATCCCCCGTCGCGCCCCGAGAACGGACGGGAGTCGAAGCCTTGACCGGCCGCATCGACACGGCGGGGGCCTGACGCGATGAGCACGGCCTACGGAGGGGCCGATCCCGGCGAGCTGGACCGCTGGATCGAGCGCGGCGAGGAGGTTCTCGCGCTCTTCGACTGCGCGCTACGGAGCTGCCAGGAGGAGAACCGCTCGATCGCGCTCAGGACGGTCCTCGATCTCATGGGGCGCCTCGAGCATCGATCGCGCGACGTCGGAGGACGCGTCCTGGCGCACTTCGACGCCTGTTTGAGCGACATCGAACGTGGAGACTTCGAACATGCGTTCGAAGGGCTCCTGGATCTCAGGGAGAGCTGGATGGAAGCAATGGCGACCTTGAAGAAGGATCGGGACCGTGCCGCAAGCCTCAACTAAGCCGGCCCAGATGGAGGAGCCCGACGTGGCCCAGCTGCCCAGCGTGGAGCGCGCGCGGCGCCGCATCCATCGCCGCTACTACGACCGCCCCGAGGTGCGACGCACGCTCGCGGGGCTGATCCTTCGCCGCATGGCTTCCTCCCCGAAACGCAAGGAGAGTCCGACCGAAACCGCTTGACCCCCGGCGAGGGGCACTGGTAAAGATGTGACCACTCACGATCGGTTCTGCACTCGCGAGTTCGGGCACAGGGATGATGCCGGAGGTCGGCTTGGAAGCCGAAAAGGGAAGGGCGCCCGGAACGCTTCACGTTCGCACCGCCATTCCATTCCCCCGATCCCTGCCCGGCGCGCCTCCTCGAAGCGCGGGCGGGACGAGTTGAGATCCCGCGCCCGCCTCCCCGCGCCGCCTCCCGACCCGCCACCCGACGACCGCGTGCTCGATGCCGCGTGGAGCCATTACCGCCACGCTCCGCAAGGCGTGCTCGCCGTGGATCGGGACGGCAAGGTCCTGGCGGTCAATCCGGCCGCGGCCCGGCTTCTCGGGTTCGAGCCCGATCCGCTCGAGGGTGAGGACGCCGCCCGCGTCTTCCGTGCTCCGAAGGGCGAGGGGCATGTGCCCCCCGGCGCCTGCGCGTCGGCGGAAGAGCCGCGCGAAGTCGAGGTGGTGACGCGCTCCGGCGACGTCCTCCCCGTGTCGCTCAAGCTCCTTCCGCTCGAGGGACGGGACGGGTCGCTCCGCGGCACGCTGGCGCTCTTCCAGGATCTCCGCGAGCAGAAGGCGCGCGAGGAGCAGTGGCGGCGGCGCGACCGGCTCGCGTCGATCGGCGAGCTCGCGGCCGGTGTCGCGCACGAGATCCGGAACCCGCTCGCCGGGATCAGCAACTCCGCCCAATTACTAAAGAGGCGCCTGGAGAGCGACGATCCGCGGAGCCAGTTCGCGCACCTGATCCTCGAGGAGGTCTCGCGCCTCGACCGGATCGTCGAGAGCCTTCTCCAGTTCGCGCGCCCGTCGACGCCCAAGCTCACGCGGCAGTCGATCCTCCCTTCGATCGACCGCGCGCTCATGCTGGTGCACGAGGTGGCGGTGCAGGAGAACGTGAACCTGCGCGTCGAGCGCGCCGACCGCGTGCCGGAGATCTACATGGACCACGACCAGGTCCTCCAGGTCGTGCTGAACGTCCTCATGAACGCGCTCCAGGCGCTCACGCAGGGGGGCGAGATCGAGGTCAAGGTCGGACCGGCCCGGAAGCGTGCCGCGGAGCGGAGCTCGATCGGGCGCCGCGCCACCGACCGCCTGCTCGAGCGCGAGCGGCCTCCGCTCCAGGACGTGGTCGAGGTGCGCGTGAAGGACAACGGCCCGGGGATCCCGGCGGCCGTCATCGCGCGGGTGTTCGATCCCTTCTACACGACGCGCACGCAGGGCACCGGTTTGGGACTCAGCATCTGCCAGAGCATCGTTCGCGAGCACGGCGGCGCCATCTCCATCGAAAGCACGGTGGGGCAGGGCACGACCGTGATCATCGATCTACCCGTGGAGAAACGACATGGAGACAGACGCGGCAGTCCTCGCTAAGCAGACGGTTGGAATCCTCGTGGTGGATGACGAGCGGACCCTTCGGTTCACCCTCAAGGAAGGCCTGTCCGACGAGGGGTACCGGGTGGAGACCGCGGCGGACGGGGCGGAGGCGCTCGAGAAGCTCGAGCGCGAGGAGTACCAGCTCGTGCTGCTCGATCAGAAGCTCCCCGACACGAACGGGCTCGAGCTCCTGAAGACGATCAAGGCGAGGAAGCGCGGCGTCCAGGTGGTGATGATGACCGCGTACGGGCAGATCCCGCAGGCGGTCGAGGCGACGAAGGCCGGCTGCTACGAGTACCTCTCGAAGCCCTTCGAGCTGGACCACCTGAAGCTGATCGTGCGGAACGCGCTCGCGCAGACACGCCTCACCGAGGAGGTGGCCCGGCTCCGCGACGTCGACCGGCGCCGCTCAGGCTCGACCCTCATCGTCGGCGGCGGCTCGCGCATGAACAAGGTCATCGAGATCGTGGCGAAGATGGCGCAGAGCCCGACCTCGACGGTGCTCCTACAGGGTGAGACGGGCGTGGGGAAGGAGCTCCTCGCGCGCGAGATCCACGACCGGAGCGCGCGGCGGGACGGCCCCTTCGTCGAGCTCAACTGCAGCGCCGTCGCCGAGAATCTCCTCGAGAGCGAGCTCTTCGGACATGAAGCGGGCGCCTTCACCGACGCCAAGAAGGCGAAGAAGGGGCTCATGGAGATGGCCAATCTCGGCACGCTCTTCCTGGACGAGATCGGCGAGATGAGCCCGAACCTCCAGGCGAAGCTCCTCCGCGCGCTCGAGATGAAGCGGTTCCGGCGCGTGGGGGGCACCGTCGACATTGCTGTGGACACGCGCATCGTCGCCGCAACCAATCGCGATCTCAAGGCGATGGTGGGACAGGAGCGCTTCCGCGAGGATCTCTACTTCCGTTTGAACGCGCTCCAGCTCGTCATCCCGCCGCTCCGCGAGCGGCCGGAGGACATTCCGCCGCTCATCGACCACTTCGTCGGGCACTGGAACCGCGAGCTTGGACGGAACGTGAAAGGCCCGAGCGACGAGGCCCTCACGCTGCTGCTCGCCTACCGCTGGCCCGGCAACGTGCGCGAGCTCAAGAACGTGATCGAGCGGGCCATCCTGCTCGAGAGCGAGGAGTGGATCCTGCCCGAGCACCTGCC
>DASTKC010000044.1:0-14195 GCA_035716085.1 Candidatus Eiseniibacteriota bacterium
CTCGAGCAACGGTCGGCGCGCGCCCGGCGAGAGGCGGCGGAGCTCCACCGGACGTGCGTGGAAGCAGTCGAGCGGCGCATCCAGGCCTCGATGGCGTCTTCGTGACGCCGTCCTGGCCTTAGTGTAGCTAGTTCCGAGCTAAGGAGACGCGTGGACCGTAGCCTCGCCATCAAGAAGCGCGCTCAGGCGCTCGTGCAGAAGGGGCAGATCGATGCCGCCCTCGCCGAGTTCGAGAAGCTCTTCGAGACCGGCGACCGGGATCCGTACGACTTCATCACCGTCGCGGACCTCCTCGCCAAGCGCGGCGCGATGCAGGAGGCGGTTCGCCGCTACCGTCAGGCCATCGAGGAATACGGCAAGGCGGAGCTCTACAAGAACGCGATCGCCGTCTGCAAGAAGATCCTCCGGATTTCGAAAGAGGATCTCCAGATCCATCGCTCCCTGGGCGAGCTGTACGGCAAGGAAGGACTCTACGGCGACGCTCAGATCCACTATCTCGAGTTCGCCGAGGGCTCGATCCGCCGCCACGAGTTCGAAGCCGCGCTGAGCGCGGTCGAGCAGGTCGTTCTCCTGTCGCCCGACAACGACGACCTCTCCGAGAAGCTCGTCTCGATCGCGATGAAGGCGGACCTCCCGGAGCGCGGCGGGAAGGAGCTCCTCCGACGCGCGGAACGGATGGAGCAGCGCGGCCTCATGTCTCAGGGGGCGGAGCTTCGCGAGCGCGCCTCAACCCTCGCCCCAGGGCTCGTGGCAGAATCCGCCTCCGCGGCTGCCGAGTCTTCGCCCGAGATGCCCCGGGCGCAAGCGCATGCCGGCCAGGTGGAGCTCGAGCGGAGCGCTCCGGCGATGCCCTACAATCCGTCGCCGCCCACCGGCTTCGGCGACGCGCCCCCCGCGGAGGCCGCCCCGCCGCTCGAGCTCGAGAGCGCCAACGGATCGCGGTACGAAGGCGCCAGGTTCACCCCGCCGGCGCCAGCCGCCGGCCCGCCAGCCGCTGCACCGCCGGCCGCTGCACCGCCGGCCGCCGCACCGCCCACCCCAGCCGCGGAAGCGCCGGTCGCGGCGTCGTCGACGGCCGAGATTCCCGCCGGCCCCGATCGGCATGAAGCGATGGCCGGAGAGCACCTCCGCGCGGGGCAGATCGAGCCGGCCGCGGAGGAGTTCTGGAAGGGAGCGGAGCTCGCCTTCTTCCGGTCCGATCTGGCGCGCGCTCGCGCGCTGCTCGAGTCGCTCCTCCAGATCCGGCCGAATCACGAGCCCGCGCTCCGCCGGATGGTCGACATCACATCACAGGCGGACGACACAGCGGCGGAGGCCAAGGCGCGTTTCGAGCTGGGCGAGCTCTATCTCGGACAGCAGGAGTGGGGCCTCGCGCGCGCGGAGTACATGCGCGCCCTCGAGCTAGACTCGTCCAACGACCGTGCGCGCATGCGCGTGGCCCGCATCGACGCCATGAACGGAGAGGTCACCGGATCGCCGGTCGATCTGGACAACCTGCCGCACCAGAAGCCGGCCGCCTCCGTGCGCGTGCGCGACGATCAGCCCGCCCCGACCGACAGCCTCGTCGACCTCGAAGAGATCATCGACGAGTTCAAGGCGGGCGTGAGCAGCACGATCTCGGGCGAGGACCACGAGAGCCACTACGACCTCGGCATGGCGTACATGGAGATGGGGCTCTACGACGAGGCGGTGAGCGAATTCCAGATCGCGTCGAAGGGCAGCGCGATCGAGCTCAAGTGTCTCGAGATGATCGCGCTCTGCTATCTGGAGAAGAACGAGCCCGCGACGGCGGCCAAGGAGCTGAAGCGCGCGCTCGAGCTGCCCGGCCATGGGCCGGACGAGACGATCAGCATCCGGTACAATCTAGGCATGGCGCTCGAACGGCTCGGGAACCTGGACAAGGCTCTGCAGTACTTCGAGGAGGTGTATCTCCTCAACGTCGACTTCTTCAAGGTCGCGACCAAGGTGCGCGAGCTGAAGCAGCGGATCGCGGCTGGGGGCGTGTAGTGCCTGCTTCGATCGTCGATCTCCACATGCATTCGACCGCGTCCGACGGCTCCCTCGCCCCCGCCGACGTCGTCGCCCTGGCCCAGCGGAACGGCGTCAAGATCATCGCGCTGACCGACCACGATTCCGTCGACGGGCTTCCGGCGGCCCTCGAGCGGGCCCGCGAGGCCGGCATCCGGATCATCCCCGGCATCGAGCTCTCCGTGAGCGAGCAGAACATGGACGTCCATCTCCTCGCCTACGGCTTCGATACCACGGATGCCCGCATGCTCGAGGCGATCGCCCGCTATCGCGAGTCACGGCACGAGCGCGCGCGGAAGATCCTGACCCGCCTGAAGGGGCTCGGCATCCGGATCCCGATGGAGGAGATCGAGGAGATCGCGCGGGGCGGCGCCATCGGCCGCCCGCACGTGGCCGAGGCGCTCATGACGAACGGCCACGTCGAGACGTTCCACGAGGCGTTCCAGCGCTACCTGGGTCACCACGCGCCCGCCTACGTGGCCAAGCACACCGTCTCGCTCGAGGAAGCGGTGGAGGTCGTGCGCGACGCGGGGGGCGTCACCGTGCTCGCCCA
Source organism: Candidatus Eiseniibacteriota bacterium (assembly GCA_035716085.1). Taxonomy (GTDB): domain Bacteria; phylum Eisenbacteria; class RBG-16-71-46; order SZUA-252; family SZUA-252; genus WS-9. The sequence goes on from DASTKC010000044.1 coordinate 2,582, forward strand.
TCCCGGCACGCTCAACCGCGACGCGTGGATCCCGGGTCTCGCGCGGCGCGGACTCGACGGCATCGAGGTCTGGCACTCGAAGCACGGTCCCGCGGAGATCAACCGCTACCGGGAGGTCGCGCGGGCGCACGGACTCCTCATGACGGGCGGCTCCGACTTCCACGGAGAGCGCACCCCCGACGTCTCCATCGGCAGCGTCGCGGTCCCCGAGCAGGTGATCGCCGATCTCGACGAGGCGCTCCGCGCTCGTCGCGCGCTCAAAGCCCACCCCTAGCCGCATCACCGGTCCGCGCTCGGACCGCCTTGCACATCCGGACCTCCATCTGGTAGCGTCATCCTTCCTCCTCGGCCCATGCGAACCGTCGTCCGAAGCGCCGTTCTCATCGCTTTCTCGGTCGCGTGCGGCTACGCGAAGTTCCTCCTGTTTCCCTATTTGTTCTTCGTGGAGATCTTCATCGTGTCGGTGTTCCTCTCCGGCTCGCTGGTCGGGGTCGCGTGGGGCGCCTGGGTGGGCGCCGTGGCGGGGGCGGTCTTCAGCCTGGTGAATCCGTACGGTGTCCCGCACCCCTGGGTGATGGCGGCGCAGGTGCTCTCGGACGCGCTCGTCGGAGCCGCCGGAGGGATCGCCGGACGGTGGCTTTTACATGGATCCGGCGAGACCCGGCTCGGCGCGCGCTCCCGGACCGCCCTCCTCCTCGGGGCGGGAATCGTGCTGACGGCGATCTACGACCTCCTCACGAACACGGCGCAGGGCATCGCGTATGGCTCGATACCGGCGGCCCTGGCGCTCGCGGTCGTTCCGAGCCTCCAGCACATCGCATCGAACGCCGCGATCTTCGCGATCGTCGGGAATCTCGCGTTCCCCTGGCTCGCACGTCATCCGGCCGTGGTGCGGCATGCGGCCTGAGCTGCGTCCGGTCGTCCTGATGGCCGGGCTCGTTTGCGCCCTGGCAGCGGCCCCGCGCGCGCGCGCCCAGTCCACGGCGCCGCGCGATTCGACCTCGCATGCCATAGCGCCCGTCGATTCCACGCGACACTCGGTCTCGGCAGCGCCGCACGACTCGCTCGCCTTGCGCGCGGCGCGCCGCGATTCGCTCCGTGCTGTGGCCGCCGTGCGCGATTCCATCCGGTTCGCGCGCGCGCTCCAGGATTCCGCCCGCTCGGTCCTGGCGCGCCGCGACTCGATCTGGGCCGACCGCGCGGGGATCCAGTTCGAGGAGCAGCGAAAGCGAGGCGAGATCACGCTCGAGCATGCGTGGGTCGGCCGCCGCGGCGCGATCCTCCGTGGACTGCCGCTCGCCGGCATTCCGGTCGGCACGCTGTCCGTGCCGGATGCGGGATCGCCGATCCGCACCGAGCCTCCAGGCTCGGAAGGGATCGCCGCGACCGACCGGCCGCTCGTCTCGGCCATGCCCTTCGGCGTCGGCATCGTGGATCTCCCCGTCGCGCTCGATTCGCCGCGCGCGGAAGGGGACGAGCCGCTCGACCTGGTGGAGGTGGAGGCCGTCCCCGCGCCGGGGTCGTATCGCCGCGCGGGGGAGCTCCTCGCCGATCCGGCGGCGGAGCAGGTGTTCGTCCACGCGATGCCCGGAACCGACGCTCATTATCGCCGGGCGCGAAGCGCCCTCTATTACGGAAACGGCGACGAGGGGGAGCTCGATACCGCGGCGCGCTTCGCATCGGCCACGTTCGGATGGGGGATCGCGGGGTCGTACGCGCGGCATGAAGCGGACGGCCTGGCGCCCCTCCATCACGCGAAGGCGACGCGCTACGCCGTCGCCTCGGGGCTTCCGCGCGCGCTCCACCACACGCTCTGGATCGAGGCGCGCGCGATGGAGTGGAACATCGAGGACGAGGCGATCGGGATCGATCCCATCAATGGCACGCCCTTCAGTGCGGTCGGCCGCGCCGAGATCAGCCGCCGCGACGTCCTCCTCCATGGGCAGGCCGGCGGCTCGAATGCGTCCAGCGTCTGGACCGCCCAGCTCGAAGAGCTCAAGCGCACGCGCGTCGAGGGGACGGGCGCGCGCCAGCGCTGGATCTTCCCGGGCGTCCAGGCCACGTGGGACGGACACGTCGATCTCGATCGCCAGTGGTCCGTGCTGGCGCACGCCGAAGGATCGTCGCGACGGATCCGCTATGACGAGAACGCGGCGCCCATCGTGGACGGCCGCCGCGAGGAGGGACGGCTCGGGCTCGCCCTCGCGCACGCGGACGCCGGAGGCGGATCGCGGCTCGACGTCGCGTACGACGCCCGCGAGACCGCACCGTCCTTCGCCGACGCCCGCGCGTCACTCTGGACCGAGCGCGGCCGGATGCGGGGGCGGATCGATCTCGAGCGGTCGCACGAGCGGCCGAGCTGGGTGGACCTCGCGACGCCCGCGAGCACGACCGAACGTCTCGACCCGACCTTCACCCAGCGGCTCATTCTCACCCGCTCGGGAGATCCCTCGCTCGAGCCGAGGCGGCTCACCGGCGGGCTCGCGCGTGGCGCGCTCGAGCTCGGCCCGAATCTCGCGGTCACCCTCGAAGGGAGCGCGCGCTACGTGGAGGACGATTTCGGCTGGACGCTGACGCGCGTGGCGACTCCGGAGACGCTCCTCGTGGACACGCGGGCGGCCGTTCGGGGGAGCGGCTGGGTTTCCTATCTGGGAAGCGGCTTTCGCGCGCGAACGGGCTCCGCGCGCTGGCGCGCGTTCGGCTGGGTTCGCGGCGGTCCGGACGACCTCGGCCCGAGGTCGGGCCTCGTCCCCCGCATGGGGGCGGACGTCGCCGCGGACTTCAGGGTCACGTTCTTCGAGGGCGACCTGCCGCTCGAGCTGGGAGTGCGGGGGCATGCGCTCGGACCGAGCCACGGCACGATCGAAGCCGCCGGCTCGTTCACGGCCGACCTGGCGCTCCGCGCCGACTTCGGCCCCGCCGGCGGATTCCTCGAGATGATGAACGTCTTCGACCGCGCGGTCCCCAGCTCGGTGATGGAGCTCTCGACCGGGGAAGCGGCCCCGCTTCCCGGACGGGCGTTCCACCTCGGCCTCGTCTGGTACCTCTTCGACTAGGAGCGCGGCCGTGTGGGGGCGGGAGTTGAGGGCGGGGCTCGCGTTCGTTCTGGTGTCGCTCCTCGTCGGCACGCTCGTCCGCGAGTGGCAGCGCGATCATCGCGTCCGCTTCGAGGATCTGGTCGCGGATCTGGAGGAGGCCCACGGGCCGGGATCCGCCCCTGCTCCTCGGGCCGACTCGTCCCAGACCACCGCTACGTCCACGGCCAAACCAACCCGCACGCGCCGCACGCCCGAGCCGGCGCTCCGTCCGGGCGGCCTCGAGATGGATCGGGCGACCGCTTCGGACTGGGAGCGGCTTCCCGGCATCGGTCCGTCCCTCGCCGCCCGCATCGTGGCCGACCGTGCCGAGCGAGGGCCCTTCCGGACGCCGGAAGGACTCCTTCGCGTGCGCGGCATCGGCCCCCGCACGCTCGAGCGCATCCGTCCCTACCTCACCCCAGCACCGGTCGATTCCGGCTCGCCGATCGCAAACTGAGCAGGGCAATCCGCACGGTTCCGAGCCGTCATCGCGGTCGTACGCGGCAAAACGCCGCACGCACGCCGCGCTAATCGCCGTTCCCCTCATCCGATCGCGCGTCGTGCCCGGCGCCATCGCGGACGTGGCACCGGTCTTGCGAATCGAAGGTCCGCCCATTCCCGCGCTCTTGGCGGGAACCCGCCACAACAACGCTAGAACGACATTGAGGGGACCACCGTGCAGCAGGAGAACATCGGCCTCAAGCTGCTGGAAGCACGCCTCATTACGCCCGATGCCCTTCAGAAGGCCCAGCTCCAGATCAAGACCGGGGGCGGGAATCTGACCGGGGCCCTCGTCAAGATCGGCGCCATTGCAGAAGACGATCTCGCCAAGTTCCTCTCCGAGTTCTACGCAGTTCCCTCGGTCGATCTCAGCAATTTCAATCCGGATCCCTCGTTGACGAGGATTCTCCCGTCCGACGTCGCGAACAAGTTCCAGGCGGTTCCGATCTCCCGCTCGGGGCGCCGCCTCACGGTGGCCATGGCGAATCCCGCCAACATCTTCGCGATCGACGACATCAAGTTCATCACCGGTTGCGAGGTGCAGCCGTGCGTGGCGACGGAATCGGCCATCAAGAAGGCGATCGACAAGGCCTATGACTCCGCCGCCACCTTCGAGAGCGTCATGCGCGGCCTCGACGACGAGATCGAGGTCCTCGAGGACACGACCGACGACGTTCCGGACGTGTCTCTCCTCGGCGAGGCGGAGCAGGCGCCGGTCGTCAAGCTGGTCAACTCGCTCATCACCGACGCGGTCCGGAAGGGGTCGAGCGACATCCACATCGAGCCCTACGAGAAGTCGCTCCGCGTCCGCTTCCGCATCGACGGCACGCTCTACGAGATGATGTCGCCTCCGTTCCGGATGAAAGCCGCGGTCACGTCCCGCCTCAAGATCATGGCCGACCTCGACATCGCGGAGCGCCGCGTGCCTCAGGACGGACGCATCAAGCTCCGCCTCCTGGGCCGGAACATCGACCTCCGCGTCTCGACCCTCCCGACCATCTTCGGCGAGAAGGTCGTGATGCGAATCCTGGACAAGGGCAACCTCAACATCGACTTGAACAAGCTCGGCTTCCAGGAACAGGCGTTCAACGACTTCACGAAGGCGATCGCGATGCCGTACGGGATGGTGCTCGTGACGGGACCGACCGGAAGCGGCAAGACGACCTCGCTCTACTCCGCGCTCTCCAAGATCAACGTGCCGGACGTCAACATCATGACCGCGGAGGACCCGGTCGAGTACAACCTCGAGGGGATCAACCAGGTCCTCGTGAACGAGGGGGTCGGGCTCACGTTCGCGGCGGCTCTCCGAGCCTTCCTGCGCCAGGACCCGAACATCGTGATGGTGGGCGAGATCCGCGACCTGGAGACCGCATCCATCGCGGTCAAGGCGGCGCTCACCGGCCACCTGGTCCTCTCCACGCTCCACACCAACGACGCCCCGAGCACGATCAACCGAATGGTCGACATGGGGATCGAGCCCTTCCTGGTCGCCTCGTCCACGAACCTGATCATGGCCCAGCGCCTCATCCGCCGGATCTGCAAGCAGTGCAAGACGGACGTGCAGCTGCACGCCGAAGTGCTGCGCGAGCTGGGGCTCAGCGACGACGAGGCCAAGAAGTCGAGCTTCAAGGAAGGCAAGGGCTGTGTGGATTGCAACAACACGGGTTACCGCGGCCGGCTCGGCGTCTACGAAGTGATGCCGATCACCCCCAAGGTCCGCGATCTGATCCTCGACCGCGCCCCCACCAGCCAGATCAAGAAAGTGGCCGTGGACGAGGGGATGCTGACGCTGCGGATGGACGGCTTGGCGAAACTCAAGAACGGAGTTACGACGGCCGAAGAAATTCTGAAGGAAACGGCCGCCGACCGGTTCTAGGCACGGGGGAACCATGATCTCGCTTCGCCAACTGCTGGACGAGATGATCAAGATGCGCGCGTCCGATCTTCACATCTCGGCCGGCGTGCCTCCGCAGGCTCGTATCGACGGCTCGATTACGGCCATGGGCCATCCGCCGCTCACGCCGCAGATGACCCAGCAGCTCGCGTACAGCGTGCTGACCGAGGAGCAGCGGAAGCGGTTCGAGACGACCAAGGAGCTGGACCTCTCCTTCGGCGTCCCGGGGCTCTCGCGCTTCCGCGCCAACGTGTTCCTGCAGCGCGGCGTCACGTCCATGGCGATCCGGCAGATCCCGTACGAGATCTTCAGCTGCGAGCAGCTCGGGCTTCCCAAGACGATCCGGGACCTGACCCAGAAGCAGAAGGGGATGATCCTCATCACGGGCCCGACCGGCAGCGGCAAGTCGACCACGCTCGCGGCCATGATCGACCTCATCAACACCTCGCGCGCCGGCCACATCATCACGATCGAGGATCCGATCGAGTACGTGCACCACCACAAGAAGTGCATCGTGCACCAGCGCGAGATCAACTCCGACACGACCACGTTCGCGACGGCGCTCAAGTACGTGCTGCGCCAGGACCCGGACGTGATCCTGATCGGTGAGATGCGGGATCTCGAGACGATCGCGGCCGCGCTCACCATCGCCGAGACGGGACACCTGGTCCTCGCGACGCTCCACACGAACTCCGCCTACGAGTCGGTCAACCGCATCGTGGATGCGTTCCCGTCGAGCCAGCAGCCCCAGGTCCTCGCGCAGCTCGCGTTCGTGCTCGAGGCCGTGGTCACGCAGCAGCTCATCCCTCGGTCCCGTGGTCCGGGCCGCGTGATGGTGGCGGAGACGCTCCTCTGCACGGCGGCCGTGCGGGCCGTCATCCGGGAGCGGAAGACGCACCAGATCTACAGCTTGATGCAGGCCGGCTCCAAGTTCGGCATGCAGACCATGAACCAGGGCCTGTTCCAGGCGTTCGTGAACAAGCACATCGCCCTGGATGAAGCGCTGGGCCGGAGCTCCGACGTGAAGGAGCTCGAGGGAATGCTCGAGAAGGTCGGCGTCCACATCAGCGCCGCCTACTAAGCAGGGGGTCGCATCGTGCCTGTGTATCTCTGGAAAGGCCGAACCACCGCCGGGGAGATCCAGACCGGGGAGATGACGTTCGACTCCCAGGACGAGGTCCTGTCGGCGCTCCGGAAGAAGCGGATCATCATCACTTCGGTCCGGGAGAAGCCTCGCGACCTCAAGATCACGCTCCCCAAGATCGGGAGCGGCGTGAGCACGCGCGACCTGGCGATTTTCACGCGCCAGTTCGCGACGATGATCAACGCCGGTCTCCCGCTCGTGCAGTGTCTGGACATCCTTTCCAAGCAGACGGAGAAGGAGGACTTCCGCGCCGTCATCGCGCAGACGATGCGCGACGTGGAGGCGGGCACGACACTGGCCGAGGCCCTCGCGAAGAAGGAGAACAACAAGGTCTTCGACGAGCTCTTCGTGAACATGGTCGAGGCCGGCGAGGCGGGCGGTATCCTGGACGACATCCTCCAGCGGCTCGCGACGTTCATCGAGAAGGCCGAGGCCCTGAAGCGAAAGATCCAGGGGGCCATGGTCTACCCGGCCGTCGTCATGACGGTCGCGTGCCTTGCGACCGCCTTCATGCTCATCTTCATCATTCCGACCTTCGCGCGCATGTTCACCGCCTTCGGCGGCGACCTGCCGCTTCCGACCAAGATCGTCATGGGGCTCTCGTCGTTCCTGCGCTCGTACTGGTGGGTGATGCTCGGCGGCATCGTGGGGTCCATCGTCATGATCCGCCGCTACTACACGACCGAGCAGGGGCACATGCAGATCGACAAGCTCCTCCTGCGCGTGCCGGTTCTCGGGGACGTCATCCGGAAGGGCGCCGTCGCGCGCTTCACGCGGACGCTCGGAACCCTCATCTCCTCGGGCGTTCCGATCTTGACGGGCCTCGAGATCACCGCCCGCACGGCGGGGAATCGCGTGGTCCAGGAGGCGATCATGGCCGCGCGGGCGTCCATCCGCGAGGGCGAGACGATCTCCGCGCCGCTCAAGCAGTCCAACGTGTTCCCGCCGATGGTCGTCCAGATGATCTCCGTCGGCGAGGAGACGGGCGCGCTCGACGACATGCTCACGCGCATCGCCGACTTCTACGATTCCGAAGTGGACACAGCGGTCGACGCACTGACCTCGCTCATCGAGCCCGTCATGATCGTCTTCATGGGCGCGGTCGTCGGCGGAATGGTCATCGCCATGTACTTGCCGATGTTCAAGCTGATCAATGTGGTCGCCGGCGGGCACTAAGCCGCGCCGGGTGCCGCCCGCGCCGGCCCTGCCTGAGCGCGAGCGGCGGCAGCGAGAGGCGGTGAACGCGGTCATTTTCGGCCGCGTGGCGCTGATCACGCTGGTCGCGACCATGGCGGTCGCGTTCTCGGACACGGGGCTCAGCCTGACGCGGCACTACCCGTTCGGGTTCTTGATTCTCCTGAGCGGAGGGCTCGGCTTCGCGTACACGCGCGCGGTCCGGAGCGGCGCGGATGTGAACGCGCTCCTGACGACGCAGTTCGTGGTCGACGTGGCGATGATCTCGTACCTGCTTCTCTTCACCGGGGGCACGTCGAGCCAGTTCGCGCCGCTCTTCCTGCTGGCGCCTCTGATGGGAGGGATCTTCCTGCACGTGCGGGGAGGGCTCCTCTTCGCGGGCGCGGCGGCGCTCGCGTACACGGCGTTCTACGTCTCGGAGCGGGCGGGGATGGTTCCGCCGATGGCGTACGGGCTGACGGAGCGCCTGAGTGATGTGGCGCTCAAGCTCCGGCTGATCCTGTACGTGCCGCTCTTCTTCATCGTGGGGGCGATCGGAGGAGCGATCGGCCGGTCGCTTCGCGAGGGGGATCAGGCGCTGAACGAAGCCCGCGCCCAGCTCAACCGGGCGCTGTTCGACACGGAGACGATCTTGGAGAACCTTTCGAGCGGACTGGCCACCATCGACGCGGGGGGACTGGTGCGTCACTGGAACCGGGCGGCCAGCGAGATCCTCGGGATCCCGGCCGGCGCGGTGCGGGGGCGCCACTACGTCGAGGTGTTCCGGGAGGGATTCGAAGCGTTCGCGTCCCGGCTCCGGGAGACGCTCGAGCAGGGAGTGGAGGGGACGCGCTACGAGGTGACGGTACGCACGGCGGACGGGCGCACGGTCTCGCTCGGGATGTCGACGAGCCTGCTCCTCGGAAGCGCGGGCGAGCGGCGGGGAATGATCGCTCTCTTCCAGGACCTGTCCGAGGTGAAGGCGTTGGAGGAGAAGATCCGGCGCGGCGAGACCCTGGTGGCGATCGGGCAGCTCTCCGCCGGCATCGCGCACGAGATCCGGAACTGCCTCAATCCGATCGCGGGGTCGGTCGAGGTCCTCCAGCGCGAGCTCCAGGTGGAGGGTGAGAACGCGCGGCTCCTCGATCTCATCGTGCGCGAGTCGGAGCGGCTCGACCGGTTCATCAAGGAGCTCCTCGACTACGCGCGCGAGCGCCCGCTTCGCACGGAGGCGGTGGACGCCGGGACCCTCGCGGGCGAGTCGGTGGAGCTGGCCCGGCGTCATCCGAGCGCGACGACCGCGAAGCGGGTCGCATTCGAGCCGTCCGGGACGAAGATCTGGATCCAGGCGGACATGGACCAGATGAAGCAGGTCCTGACGAATCTCCTGATCAACGCCCTCGAGGCGATCGACGGGGAGGGAACGGTGTCGGTGGCCGTGCGCCAGGACCGGAGGGCGGCTCATGGCTGGGGACGGCCGCAGAGCGCGCCGCGCGCGGTGCTCGAGATCGTCGACACGGGCACGGGCATCCAGCCCGAGGACCTCGAGCACGTATTCGATCCGTTCTTTTCCACGAAGCAGGGTGGCACCGGTCTCGGTCTGGCGATCGCCAGCCGGATCGTCGAACGCCATGGCGGACACCTGGAAGTCGAGAGTCGGGTCGGAGTGGGCACCACGATGCGCTTGTGGCTGCCCCAGGCCGAGCGCCCGGCACGCACCGTCGCGCACGCGGCGTAACCCCATCGGTGAGGATGGTCCAGTGGCCGGCGAGAAAATCCTGATCGTCGATGACGAAGAAAGCATGATCCAGTTCCTCTCGATCCTCCTGACGAAGGAGGGTTACGAGGTGCAGGTCGCGCGCTCCGGCCGCGAGGCCCTCCAGCGGGCGGAGGAGGACGGATTCGACGTCGTGGTCACCGACATCAAGATGCCGGGGGACATCGACGGCCTGGGAGTCCTCTCGGGCGTGAAGAAGATCGATCCGAGCGTGCCGGTCGTCATCCGGACCGCCTTCGCGTCGCAGAAGTCCGCGATCGAGGCGCTCAACCGTGGCGCCTACCAGTATCTGGAGAAGACGGCGAAGAACGACGAGATCCGCCTCGTCATCAAGAACGCGCTGGCCATGCGCCGGGTGCAGTCGGAGAACGTGCTGCTGAAGCGCCAGCTCAAGAAGACCGACGACTCGAAGGAGATCATCGGGCACTCGGAGCAGATCCAGCGGGTCCTGAAGCTGGTCGAGCGCGTGGCCGATTCCGATTCCACGATCCTGATCGTGGGGGAGAGCGGCACGGGCAAGGAGCTGATCGCGAAGCGCGTCCACTATCTCAGCCGGCGCGCCGAGGGTCCATTCGTCTCCATCAACTGCGGCGCCCTGCCCAAGGACCTTCTCGAGTCGAATCTGTTCGGCCACGTGAAGGGATCGTTCACCGGCGCGGTGCGGGACCAGGAGGGTCTCCTCGCCGTGGCGGGAGGCGGCTCGTTCTTCCTCGACGAAGTGGGAGAGACGCTGCCCGCGACCCAGGTGAAGCTCCTCCGCGCGCTCCAGGAGCGCGAGATCATCCCGGTCGGAGGCACCAAGCCGCGGAAGATCGACGTGCGTCTGATCGCGGCGACGAACGCGGATCTCGAGAAGGCGGTCGCCGAGAACCGCTTCCGTCCCGACCTCTTCTATCGCCTCAACGTGATCCAGATCCGCCTTCCGGCGCTGCGCGAGCGGAAGGAGGACATCGAGGAGATGGTGGAGCACTTCCTGAGGAAGCTCACCGCGGGCAAGGAACCGAAGACGCTGAGTGGAGCCGCCAAGGACTCGCTCCTCGCCTACGACTGGCCGGGAAACGTCCGGGAGCTCGAGAACGTGATCGAGCGTGCGGTAATCCTCACGGACGATGGCGTGATCGAGCCAAAGGATCTGCCGGAGCGGGTGCTCCAGGGCGGGAAGGGGCGCGGGAGCCTCGTCATCGACAACCCGACGCTCACGCTCGACGAGCTGGAGAAGGAATACATCATGAAGGTGCTCCACCACACCGCCGGACAGAAGAAGCGCGCGTCGGAGATCCTCGGGATCAACCCGTCGACCCTCTATCGCAAGCTCTTGTCCTACGGCCTGGAGCACGAGCGGGAGCCGATCGAGCTCGAAGGGCTGAGCTAGGCCCGGCGCGCTCGCGGCGCGCCCGCGCGCATCGTGCAGGCTGCGGTAGGGCCGGTCTGCGTCGTGCGAATTGCGCGATGCAGCGGGCGCGAAGCGCGCGCGGCGATAAGGTCCGGCGTTACGTAATCACGGCAGTTGCGGTTGGTATCAGGGGGCTACCGTGCGCGGGAGGTCATGGCACGGACGTTGCAGTCTACCCCGGCATCGAGGGACGGTTCCGCCAAGGACGGCAGTCACCCCAAACGAGGAGACACGCAATGATCCGGAACGAAAAGGGCTTCACCCTCATCGAGCTCATGATCGTGGTGGTCATCATCGGTATTCTCGCCGCGATCGCCATTCCGAACTTCGTGGCCATGCAGGACCGGGCCCGCGAAGCGAGCGTGAAGGCCAACATGCACAGCTTCCAGCTGGCGGTGGAAGACTTTGCCGTGAAGAACACGGGCGTGTATCCGGTGGCTGCCAACGCGGCGGCGGTGCATGCGAACTTCCCGTCGGGCACGTATCCGACGAATCCGTTCACGGGCGTGACGGACGAGGCTCCGCAGTCTTGGGCGGCCGCGGCGTCCGCGCAGGGTCGCTGGGCGACGAACTCCACGACGACCAGCTACTCGATCTCGGGCTATGGCAAGGCGGCTGCGCTGACCCTGGTTCTGACCAACGGTTAAGCAGCGGC
>DASTKC010000045.1:0-2217 GCA_035716085.1 Candidatus Eiseniibacteriota bacterium
TGCGACGCACGACCAGCGCGCCGATAACCCGGTCCTCGCGCAGGAGCGGGACCGCCAGGAGCGCGCGGAAACCCGCCTGCTCGAGAACGTCGAACAGACGATAGTTCGGCTCGTTCGCCAGATCGGGAATCTGGACCGCGACCCGAGTTGCCGCCGATTTCCCGATCACCGTGTCACCCACGTGGATCCGCGAGTCGCGGAGCGCCGCGATCAGTTCCTCGCTGATCCCGAAGTTCGCCCGCGGCACGAAGACCTGTTCGGCCTCGTCGAACTCGTAGATTGTGCCGGCCTCTGTCTTGGAGAGCTGAACGGCGTGAGTGACGATGGTGGTGAGCACGGTCTGCAGGTCGAGGGTGGAGCTGACGATCTGGCTGACCTCCCCCAACGTCCTCTGCTGATCGAGCGCCTCCGCCAGTTCCCGCGTGCGGGCCTCCACCTTTTGCTCCAGCCCGGCGTAGGATTGCTGGAGCTGCTCCGCCGTGCGATTGAACTCCTGGCCCAACGCCTCGAGCTCGTCCCCGGTCTTCACCTCGATGCGATGATCGAGGGCGCCAGCTCCGATGCGAGCGGCTCCTTCCCGCAGCGTTTGAATCGGCGCCACCATTCGGCGAGCGAGGAGGACGCTGGCCAGGATCGACAGCGCGAGACCGAGGACGAAGATGACGGCGCTCCGGATGATGGGCGCGCGCAGAGGCGCGTAGGCATCCGCGACCGGCCGCTCCACAAAGACGCGCCATCCGAGAGGGGCAATCGCTGCGTGCGCGGCGAGCACTCGCGTTCCCTGCAAGCCGTCCGCAACGGTGACCTTGCTGTCGTCATCCTGGACGACCCCGTCTCGAGTCCGCGCGGCTTTCACCTGGGGCATCTCGGAGAGATCGCGGTTCTCCTGGACGAGCCGTGCGTCCGGATGGGCGAAGAGGCGGCCTCGCGAGTCCAGCACGTAGGCGTAGCCGCCCGTGCCGACCTCGAGCTGCGCGATCAACCTCAGGACCGACTTCAGGTTGATCTGGGCCACCGTGACTTCGACCGCGTTCGTCCCCACCGGGACGGCGAGCGTGACGTAGGGGTCCGATCCGTTCCGGAGGTACACGGGACTGACATACGTCTTGGTCCGTGCCTCCAGGAAGACCGGCGCCCGCGAGAAGTCATCCTGACTGCTGGTCGCGTCGAACTTGACGCGGGACACTCGGAGCTGTTCCCTACCCGACACGTCGAGGTGGCTGATCTCGGTGACGGCGGGCACATTGCGCAGCAACCGCAGAAAGTCCAGCTCGCGCTGCTCGGCCAGAGCGGTGCTGAGGCCTTCGCGGAAGGTCGACCTTCTACTGCCGACCCGGGTCGCTTCGGTATCGTCGGAGGCGGCCTGGGTTGTCTCGCGCACGTGACGTTCGATGTCCTTCATGAATTGCTCGATGCGCGCGGCGGTCGCCGTGGCTTTCGCGCGCTCGACCCGGACGATCGCGCGCTGCGTTTCCTGGTAGGAGAAATACAGCTCGACGAGGCTCGACGCCATCAACACCCCGCCGACCAGGACCAGCAGGACGACGAGGTACTTCCTGAACAGGCGGCCGTGCGGCTCGCGAGCGCTCACCGGCGGAACGCGTCCGCGCGGAGCAGGATCTTGCGCGGCACCGTGATACCGAGAAGATCCGCGGTCTTGAGGTTGACGGCCAGATCGATCTTGTCGGTTTCCTCGACGGGCACGTCAGCCGGCCGCGCACCCCGAAGAATCCTGGCGACGAGATAGGCGGCCTGAAAGCCATGCGCGTAGTAGTCGGGACCGTAGGACACCAGGCCGCCGTGACCAACCCAGAGCGCGGCGCTGAACGCCGCCGGAATGCGGGCCGAGAGGGATGTCTGCAGGATGGCCGTCGGAATGTCCAGGTTGGAGGTCTCTGGTGCCAGCAGGGCGTCGCCGGGCCGCACGCTCCGGAGCACCAGGGCCAGGTCTTCCGGCGTCGTAACACCTCGCGGGACCATGTCGATCTTCAGCAGTGGCCCCGCGCTCAGAGCCTGGGAGATCATCGGCGCCGCGCTCGTATCGCCCGAATGATGGACGATCCAGACACGCCGCACGTTCGGGACCAGGATCTTGAGAATCTCCAAACGCTTGCCTACCAGCTCGGCTTGGAGGCTGGTGACTCCCGTGACGCTCCCTTCCGGACGCGCCAGGTTCGCGACGATGCCGGCGGCCACGGGATCGCTGACGAGCGTGAA
>DASTKC010000046.1:0-13173 GCA_035716085.1 Candidatus Eiseniibacteriota bacterium
GCTTCACGGGAGCCACGCAGATGCACCGCGGCTACTTCGAGCGCGCGTCCAAGGGAACGCTCTTCCTGGACGAGATCACCGAGATGCCGATCGAGCTCCAGGTGAAGCTCCTCCGCGTGCTCGAGACCGGCACGCTGGTCCGCGTGGGCGGAGACGAGCCGATCTCGGTCGACGTCCGCGTGATCGCCGCGAGCAATCGCTCCCCCGAGCAGGCCGTGAAGGATGGGAAGTTCCGCGAGGACCTTCTCTACCGTCTCAACGTGTTCCCGATCCTCCTGCCGCCGTTGCGCGATCGAAACGGCGACATCGAGCTCCTGGCGGAGCACTTCCTCGCGCAGCTCAATCGCGAGGAGAGCGCGAACAAGAAGTTCAGCGCCGTCGCGCGGCGCCGGCTGGAGACGTATAGCTGGCCGGGAAACGTGCGCGAGCTCATGAACATCGTGCGGCGCGCGTTCATTCTCGCGGAGGAATCGATCGAGCTGGAAGGCCTGCCGGTGCCGGCGACCGCCGGCGTGGGCGCGTCCGCGGGAGGCGCCGCTCCGGACGCGGTCCGCGTGGGGATGTCCCTTGCGGAGCTGGAGCGCCACTTCATCCTCGCGACGCTCGAACAGTACGGCGGGGACAAGCGGAAAGCAGCGGAGGTGCTCGGGATCAGCTTGAAGACGATGTACAACCGCCTCAACAACTACGCGGCCGCGGTCTGACGGGTGGCGGCCGCGTGAGCGGCGGCCGCCCTACGAGTGGATCGCCACGCCGACCTCTCCTCGACGCTCCACCACGCTCACGTCCACCTTCGGACCGTTCCGGTCCAGACGAAGGCTCACGCACGAGTCTCCCACGCGCACGTTCTTGAGATGCACCTCCTCGATGAAGTCGGGGAGCGCGGGCCGGACGAGCGTCAAAAGCCCGCGCGGCGCGTCGATCCGGAGCCCGAGGCACGCCTTGAGAAGCAGGAAGGGAGCGGCCGCGGCCCACGATTGCGGCGCGCAGGCGACGGGGTAGAGCGTAGGACCCGCGTCGCGCGTGCGGCCGAAGCCGCAGTAGAGCTCCGGCGTTCTCCGTAGATCGAAGTGAAGGCTGGCTTCGAAGAGCGCCGAGAGCACGCGTGCGGCGGCCTCGTGGAAGCCGTAGCGCGCGAATCCCGCCGCGATCACCGCGTTGTCGTGCGGCCAGACCGAGCCGTTGTGATACGACATTGGGTTGTAGCGCGCCTCCTTCAGGGAGAGCGTGCGGACGCCCCACCCGCTGAAGCAGTCCTCGGCCAGGAGCCCCTGCATCACGAGCGCGGCCCGGCTCTCGTTCGCGGTGCCGGTGTAGAGGGCATGCCCCGCGTTCGACGAGCGGACCCGGCACGGGCGCTTCGCGCCGTCGAGGGCGATCGCGTAGGTCGAGAGCTCCTCGCACCAGAAGCACTCCTCGAATCGCTGCCGCACGAGCTCCGCTCGCGCTCGGAGCCGGCCGGGATCGCCGTTCATGCCGATGCGCTCCGCCATGATGGCCGCGGCCTCGAGCGCGGCGACCACGTAGCCCTGCACCTCGCAGAGCGCGATGGGCGGCTCCGCCAGATCGCCGTTAGCGTGAGACACGGAATCGAAGGAGTCCTTCCACCCCTGCTGCACGAGACCGTCGCGGGAGCGGCGCGCGTACTCGACGAAGCCGTCGCCGTCCGGGTCGCCGTCTCCCTCGATCCACTCGATCGCGCGCTCGACGTGGGGCCAGATCTCGCGGGCGAACGCGATGTCTCCCGTCCGCTCGAGATAGGCGCCCGCGAGCATCACGAAGAGGGGCGTGGCGTCCACGCTCCCGTAATAGCGCCCGAACGGGACCTCGCCGAGCGCGGCCATCTCGCCCCCGCGCGCCTCGTGGAGAATCTTGCCCGGCTGCGCGTCGCGCGCGGGATCGTGCTCGGTCGCCTGGTGGGCCGCGAGAAAGCGAAGAACGCCGCGGGCGATCTCAGGGCTGATCCAGAGGGTCATGAGCGCGGTCCAGATCCCGTCCCGTCCGAACGGCGTGCTGAACCACGGCACGCCGGCATACGGATACGGTCCCTGGGCCGTCCGGGTGACCATCATGTGGAGATCGGCGATCGAGCGCTCGAGCCAGTCGTTGAACGCGGGGTTCGAGGTCACGATCGTCGAATCGCGCGCGAGGCTCGTGGCCAGGTCGTCGTGCCGCTTCTCGAGCGCGTCGCGGAAGGTCAGCGCTCCACCCGCCGCGCGGTCACTGATCTCGCACGCGTAGGTCGTCACGAGCGTCCACGGCTCGTGCGGCGTGAGGCGCAGGGCGAAGACCGACTCCGAGCCCGACTGCGACCGGGGCGCCTCCGAGAAGACGACGCGCGTCACCCGGCGACGGTCATCGAGCCCGTCGTATGCGAACTCCATTCCCGTGGGCGAGCAGACGACCGGCGCGCGCCGACCGCTTCGCTCACGGTGCGTGCCGCGGACCTCGAAGATGTCGGTGAAATCCGCGTCGAGATGGATCGAAAGGTCGACCGAGACGGGGGTTCGCCCGTGATTGACGAGCCGGAGCTGGTCGTAGGCGACTCCGTTCCACAGGAGGACCTCGCGGCAAAGGTGGATCGTTCCACGCGGAATGACCACCCCGTCCTCCGCCGGGAGATCGGGATTCGTGAGATCCACCAGGAGCCGCGTATTGTCCCGGCTGAGCGTGGAGCTCAGGAGGAGCGGACGGTGATGCCCCAGGGAGATGCCGAGCCGCGAGAGGAAGCGCGTCCCGTCGTAGTAGAGCCCGAGCTCGCCGAAGCCCTGCGGGGCGAGCTCCCCGAAGCGGTCGAGCACGGCGAAAAGGTCGTCGTGCTTGAGCACGCGGGTGCGATCGTCGATCCGCGACGAGCTGGCCAGGATGTAGTAGCGGTCCTGGATCTGGATCAGGTCATCGACGCTGGTTCGCATGCTCTGCGCGCAACGCTGGTTCGAATGCTCTGCGCGCACGCTCCTCGATTTGGCGCGCGTAGAGCCCGGCGTAGTCGCGCGCCATGCGGTGGGCCGTGAAGCGCCGCTCGAACTCGCGGCGGATGGCCGCCCGGTCGAGGGAGAAGACGCGCTCCACCGCTCGGACCGCTTCCGGGATCTCGCTCACCACGAACCCGGTGAGGCCGTTCTCCACCACCTCGTGCACCGAGCCCCCCGGAAACGCGATGACGGGCGTGCCTCGCGCCATGGCCTCGATCATCACGAGTCCGAACGGCTCGGGCCAGTCGATCGGGAAGAGGAGCGCGAGCGCGTGGCCCAGGAACGCGTCCTTGTCCTCCTCCGCGATCTCTCCGACGAAATCGATGCCGGGGCCGGAGAGGAGGGGACGCACCACATCCTCGAAGTACTCGCGATCGGCCGCGTCCACCTTGGCCGCGATCTTGATCGGGAGACCTGAACGATGCGCGATCTCGATGGCGCGGTCCACCCGCTTCTCCGGAGACACGCGTCCCAGGAAGGCGAGATACCGGCCGCGGTCCGGGTAGAGCCTCGAGATGCCCGCCGGGAGGCCGTGGTGGATCGTCTGGCGCCAGTTGGCGCGTGGAATGGGCTCGCGCTGCGCGTTCGAGATCGAGACGAGCGGCATGTCGACGTATTCGCGGTAGAGCGGTGCGAGATCCGGCAGGTCGAGCCGCCCGTGCAGCGTGGTCAGGGTCGGCGTGCGGGATCGCCGCGAGAGCGGGAAGTGGAGGTAGTCGCAGTGGAAGTGGATGAGATCGAAGCACCCCTGCTGGGCGAACACCGCCTCGATCATCAGCACGTGGTGCGCGAGCGGGTCCCGGCAGCGGCTGTCCAGGCGAAGAGCGCGCGGCGTGGCTGGAACGAGGCGCGCCGACGTCCGTGAATCGCCGCTCGCGAACAGGGTCACGTCGTGCCCTTGTGCCACGAGCTCCTCGGTCAGGTAACTGACGACGCGCTCCGTGCCTCCGTACCTGCGTGGAGGCACGGACTCGTAGAGGGGTGATACCTGCGCGATGCGCAGGCGCTCTCGGACCACTCGGTCGGGGTTCACGATCCCTCGAATAGCAGGCATTGTGCCGACGCTATGTCCCGGTTTCGTGAGGTAACCGCGTGTAGGTTTGGGGGATTTCGGTGGAAGGCATTGCACAGACGACCTTGGATCGTTCCACGGATGTCCCATAGCGGTCCCGTAACAGAGGGGGAACGCTCGCCGTGGCATGAACTCTGCGATGTCATTCGTTCGTCCGGTTCGCGCAACGGGCTGCGCGCGTTCGATCGGACCTGGGATGGAAGCAGCACGTCAAGGAGAGGACACAAGAGCCCGGAGGGAAGCACTCATGCCACGATACGGACAAGCCGCGCAGAAGTCGGTCGAGCGCGCGATGCACAAGAAGAAACACGGAACGTTGAAGAGCGGAAGGAGCGGAGCCACGGTCAAGAGCCGCAAGCAGGCCATCGCGATCGGACTCAGCGAGGCGCGCGAGAAAGGCGCCAAGGTTCCGCGGTCTTCCAAGCGCAAATAGAACCGGATCCGACCCGTTCCGACGGGCAGGAATAAAGGAGGTTCGACGTGTCTAAGCTAGTCACTGGAATCTTTCAGTCTCGAGAAAGCGCCGAGCTCGCGAGCGAAGAGCTCATCCGCTCCGGCTTCGCGCCCGAAGACATCAGCCTTCTCGTTTCCGAGACCACGCACGGGCGGGAGTTCGCCGTGAAACAGACCACAAAGGCGCCCGAAGGGGCGGCGACCGGGGCCGCCGTCGGCGGTGCGCTCGGCGCCGTGGCCGCGGGTCTCGCAGCGGTCGCCACGATCTCGGTACCCCCGCTTTCGTTCCTGGCTGCGGGGCCCGTGGTCGCGGCCCTGACTGGGCTCGGGGCCGGCGGAGCCGCCGGGGGCCTGATCGGCGCCCTGACCGGACTCGGCATCCCCGAGCACGAAGCGAAGTTCTATCACGGTGAGCTGAGCAAGGGCGGCATCCTGCTCGGCGTCTATGCCCACCACGACCGGGTGAAGCTGGCCCGGGAGATCCTGGACAACGCGGGAGCGGAAAAGACCCGGGGCTGACCGTCCCAGGAAGACCGAGGGGCTCCGCCGTCGAGGCGGAGCCCCATTTTGTAAATGCCGTTCCCTACCGATGTAGGAATTACACCGCCTACCCCATCAGCCCCGTGACACTACTGATATTCAACAAGTTACGCATTCCTTCAAAACGGCATGATAGCTGCTTTTGCCCGGGTCACGAGCTTACGGGCCGGCAACCGACCGGCCCCAACGATGCGAGCAGGCGCTGGGGGTTCGGGCTAACGACTGGGCCGATTATGACGGCAGTATGTTCGCCCCGCATTCTGGCTCTGCTCCAATTTAAAGACCGCCCTTTGGGTTGGGGGGACGCGATGAACTGGGATCAGATCGAAGGCACTTGGAGGCAAGTCCGTGGCAAGGCTCGGGAGCAGTGGGGCAAGCTCACGGACGACGATCTGGACGTGGTCGCCGGGCGGCGCGATGCGCTCATTGGCAAGATCCAGGAGCGCTACGGAATCGCCCGCGACGAAGCGGAGCGTCAGGTTCATGACTGGTCAGACCGCATGACGATCCACTGATCCGGTCCCCAGTCGTCCGTCGTAAGGGGGCCCTCCAACGGCCTTCCAATGGGAACTGGGCGGTTCCCCACCCAACCCATTCCCCCTAGATAAGGAGGGCCCTCTGACTTTTTCCTTCATCAACCTCGGTTTCCGAATGCTGCCGCTCGCGGCATTCCTTCCGTGCGCCATCGCGATCCTCGCGTTCGCGAGGATGGCCATCGCGCAGGAGGGTTCCGGCACGGGGCGCTATGGAGACAGCACCTGGGTCGCCCCGTCCTACTGCGTCGAGCCTGTGCGTGACGATGCGAGGGTCGCGGCTCCCGATCACGAGCGCACCGCTGAGACTGTCCTCCGCACTCCGTTCCGCCTGGTCTTCTTCCCGGTGCGCATGGTCGCGCGCGGCAGCGAGAAGGTCGTTGGGTTCGCGAGCGACTACGTCGTCCAGCCGCCGCAGCGCGTGGAGTGGCTCGGCGTACGCATCGGTCCCGCGTTCGGGATCTCCGGAACATCGGGTCCTGCGGCGGGCGTGAGCATTCAGGGGCACGGCGGCCTCGGCGCCCGGTCGAATCTGACCGCGACCTGGTCCACCAAGGACACGCGCAAGATCCACTTCCGTGCGGCCGTCACCGATCGGCACATGCCGCTCGGCGTCACCGCGAACGCGAGCTACGACTACCTCCCCAACCGGCGCTTCTACGGCCTGGGTAATGAGGCGGTCTACAACAAGACCATCTACTTGAGGCGCGAGAACGCCGGCGGCGTCGGCGTTCACTTCGGGGCCGATCCGTATCGGCGCGTCTACGCCCTCGTCGGCATATCGGACGTGAACGTGGGCCCAGGCTACACTGGCGTGCCGCGTGCCCAGGACGTGTTCTCGCCGGATGACGTGCCGGGGCTGGAGTCGGATACCAAGGTGATCGGCTATGGGGCCGGCGCGGACCTGGCCTCGACCGACTCGCGAACCGATCCCACACTCGGCGTGCACCTCCGGGGCCGCGTGCTGCGCAAGGAGAGCATCGACGAGCACAACCTCGACTATTACGACTGGTCCGGCGAAGCGCGCGCGTACATGCCCGTGCTCTCGAAGCGGCGGGTGATCGCGCTGCGCTACGTCTACCAAGGGGTCGACCAGGTCGGGAGCTCGGAGGAGATCCCGTTCTACCGCATGCCGACGTCGGCCAACGAGGTTCGCTTCGCCGGCTTCAAGGGCAACCGGTTCGTGGATCGCCAGCTGATGCTGGCGCACGCGGAGTACCGCTGGGTCGCGTGGCGACGCATCTGGGCCGATCTCTTCCTCCAGTACGGGGAGGTGGCCCCCTATGCCGAGGCGTTCAAGGCGAGCGAAGCGCACCGCTCCATCGGGGGCGGTCTCCGCACGCGTTTGAGCGCGTCGACCTCGGCGCGTCTCGAGATCGGGCACAGCCACGAGGGCACCGCGGTGTACCTCGATCTGAAGGGGGACTTCTGATGGCGCGCTCGGACATCCGGCGTGGCGCGCTCGCGCTCGTCGTGGGCTGGGTCCTCGGGGCTGCGCTGGCTCATCCCGCGGCCGCCGCGACCCCGCACGGCACGGGCGTCCCGATCGATTCCTCCGCCTGCATCGATCGGGACGACCATCCCATCTCGATGCCCAAGGTGCGCGATCCCAATCTCGCGGAGAACCTCTACCGCGAGGGGATCATGGATCAGCTCGGGAGCGCGTTTGACATTCCGGACAAGATCCTCTGGGCGCTCCAGCCGGTCGGCGTGACCACGAACCAGCGCGCGGTCAACATCAACAAGTACGACGAGGTGCCGGCGTCCAGCTGGTTCACCCCGCGCAACCACGTGCGCGCGCTCAAGCCGGAGGAGATCAAGAACGGCCCGGAAGGTCCTGTCCATCCCCAGCCGCCTTATACGATCAAGAGCACCAAGAAGGGGGGCGTGACGCCGGGGTTCCAGATCAAGGACGCGGCGGACCGCAAGTGGATCGTGAAGCTCGATCCGAAGGGGTATCCGCAGCTCGGATCCGGCGCGGCGGTCGTGTCGAGCCGGCTCGTCTGGGCCGCGGGCTATAATTTCTCCCAGGACGAGGCGTTCTCGTTCACGAGGGACGAGCTCAAGATCGACGACGAGCTCCTGAAGGGCAAGGACGGTGAGAAGCCGTTCACCGAGGAATATCTGGACGCCATGCTTCGCGAGGGCGCGACCGCGAACGGCCGGTACTACGCTGCCGCGAGCCTCTTCCTCAAGGGGAAGCCGGCCGGCCCGTTGAGCTTCAGCAACCGTCGCGACGACGATCCGAACGACTGGTACCACCACAAGAATCGACGGGAGCTAAGGGGCCTCTACGTGGTCTACTCCTGGGTCAACAACTGGGACGTGAAGGACCAGCAGTCCCTCGACATGTTCCGCGAGGACGAGGGGTCGAAGGAGGGGCATCTCGTGCACAACCTGCTCGACGCGAGCGGATCGCTCGGCGCCGCGGGTCAGGGTCCCAAGCAGCTTCCGACCGGCTACGAAGAGCGGATCGACCTCGGCTGGACCATGAAGCGGATCCTGACCCTCGGCTTCGTCGTCGAGCCCTGGAGGAAGGTGAAGCAGGAGTCCGGCATCCCCTCCGTGGGCAACTTCGAGTCGGAGGGATTCAAGCCGAAGGGCTGGAAGGCCTATCAGGCGATCCCTCCCTGGCGCGAGATGACGCGCGCCGACGCCTATTGGGGGGCGAAGCTCGTGGCGTCCTTCACGGATGCGCAAATTGCCGCTGCCATCGATGCCGCCGGCTACGAGGACCCGACCGCGCGCGACTACCTGTTCCGCGTTCTCGTGGATCGCCGCAACAAGATCGCGCGGACATGGTTCAAGGAAGTCACGCCGCTCGACTTCTTCGTCGTCGAGGGGAACACGCTTCGCTTCCGGGACCTCGCGGTCGACGTCGGAGCCGCGAAGCCGCGCGAATACGAAGTGGTCACGGGCAAGGACAAGGACGGCGTGGTCCATGCCGTTCGCCTGACGTCACCGGAGCTCCCGCTCGACGAGGGGCCGCTCGCCCGCGTCCACAATCCACTCATCCTCGAGATCCGCGCCCAGGGCGTGGATGCGAAGCCGGTCAAGGTCACGCTCGCGCATCGTGGCGCCGACTGGGCGGTCACGGAGGTCCGGCACGAATGATCCCGGCGGACGGTTGGTCGCCGGGAGGCGCGGATCGTATTCGCGCCGGCCTTGGCGTGCCCGCCGTCCTCCTGGCGCTTCTCGTTCTCCTTCCCGCCGGATGCGCAAAGACCGGACGCCTTCAGTACGTGGAGCAGCCGACGGCGCACGTTTCGCCCGCCCCGGGCTCGCCCGTGCCGCAGCCCCCGATGCGCGCGCTGTTCGGGACCGACAGCTTGATCGGCTTCGTGCCGCAGACCGGCGATTCGACCCGGCGCTACCTGGGCAGGCTGAACCGTGGATTCACGGCCGACACGCTCAACCTCATCCTTTGCGGCGACAACCGCCCCGCGTTCCGCACGATGCGCCTTCGCCCCGAGTACCAGCACGTCAAGCACATGGTCTCGCTCAACCCGCTCAAGATCGCGCGCGGGCTCCTGGCGATCCCGATCATTCTCGTGAAGGGAATGATCCCGGACGCGGCCTTGGTGCGCGATCTGGTGCCGGCAATCCGCCACATGCCCACCTACGGCGCGGAGAAGGACGTCAACAAGGCCATGCTCGCGAAGGTGGACAGCCTGGAGCGCCGCGGGGAAGCCGTCACCGCGGTGATCAACACGGGGGACTTGGTCAAGGATGGGCGGCGCCCGGCCCATTGGGAGCGCTTTCTCGGGCTCATCCGGCCGCTGTCGAGCCGCGCGCCCTATCTCGCGGTCGCCGGAAATCACGAGCGCACGGACACCGAGGACGGGCTCGCGAACTGGTGGGCGGGGACCGGCCTTCCGATCAGCGGGGACCGGCTCTACTACTGCTTCGACTCGGCGGACGGCTGGGTCCGGTTCATCGCGCTCGACTCGAATCCGATGACCGATCCCGCGAACTTCTATTCGCGGGAGGTCGAGGTGAAGTACTCCGACGAGCAGATCGACTGGATGGTGGCGCGACTCAAGGAGCACAAGGGCCCGGCCTTCGTGTTCCTGCACAACCCGCCGTTCTCGGCGGGATACCATCGCACCGAGTGGCAGAACGACGCCGTGCTGAGGGAGCGACGGGACCGCATGGTGCGCGCCCTCTACGAGGCCAAGATCGGAATCATCGCGAGCGGACACGAGCACGCGTACCAGCGCGCGATCTTCACGTGGCCCGACGCGGTGCTCATCAATCTCGTCACGGGAGGGGCGGGCTCGCCGCTCCACGACATTCCCGGGCCGGCGCAGAGCGCCGCCCTGTACTCCGAGTACCATGTGGCGGGATCGGTCGTGAAGCCGGAGAACGTCTACACGGGACGCTTCTACCATTTCATCCACATGCGACTATGGTTCGGAGGCGGGGAGTTCTACACGTACGCGGTCGAGAAGGGGGGCAAGGTGCGCCTGGCCGATCGCGTGACCATCGACCTCGAGCGCTTTGGCGTACCGGAGGTCGACCAGCAGAAGATGCCGGTGCCCCAGGGGAAGTCGGGACCGCAGTCGGAGGATTTGAAGAAGCCCAAGGCCGCATCCAACGACTCCACGTCCGCCGCCAGCAAGCGGATCGAGTCGAGTCCGCCGCCCGCCACGAAGTGACGCGGGCCTGAATCACCGAGGGGGGATCCATGAGCACTCGAGCCGACGCCGTTCCCAACGCCCGCTCCAGTGAGCCGCCACGCGGCGTGCTCGACCGCGCGCTGAACCTCTTCGCGGACGTGCGCGCGGGAGAGGGTGTCACAGCCGTTCTCCTCATGCTGAATATCTTCCTCCTGCTCGCGGCGTACTACCTGCTGAAGACGATCCGGGAGCCGCTCATCCTCACGGTCCAGGGCGGGGCCGAGGTGAAGAGCTACTCCGCCGCGGCGATCGCGGGGCTCTTGATGATCCTCGTGCCGGTCTACAGCGCGCTCGCGTCGCGCGTGTCACGCGTGCCGCTCATCAACGGGGTCACGGCGTTCTTCATCCTGTGCCTCGTCGCGTTCTTCTTCCTGAATCAGGCTGGCGTGGCGATCGGGATCCCCTTCTTCATCTGGGTGGGGATCTTCAACCTGATGGTCATCGCGCAGCTCTGGGCCTTCGCGAACGACGTGTATACGGTCGACCAGGGGAAGCGGCTCTTCGCGATCGTAGGATTCGGGGCGTCGCTCGGCGCGATCGCGGGCTCCTTCTTCACGGGGAAGCTCGTGTCGCAGTACGGTCCCTACCCGTTCCTCATCGCCGCCGCGGTGCTCCTTGGCATATGCATGCTCCTCACGAACGTGGTGAACGCGCGCGAGAAGGCGAGCAAGGACGGAGAGGGCGAGGGGGAGACCGAAGGAGACCGGGCCGAGAGGTCCGGTGACTCGAGCGTCAAGGGACGCTCCGGCTTCGCCCTCGTCTTCGCGGACCGCTATCTCCTCCTCATCGCCGTGCTCATGCTCCTCAGCAATCTCGTGAACACGACCGGCGAGTACATCCTCGGCAAGACCGTGGTCGCGAACTACACGGCGCACGCGGGAGCGGCTGCGGCGGGAGGCTTGGACGAGAAGAAGATCATCGGGGAGTTCTACGGAAACTACTTCACCTGGGTGAACGTCATCTCGGCGCTCCTCCAGGCCCTCGTCGTGTCGCGCATCCTCAAGTACCTCGGCGTGCGCGCGGGGCTCATGGTGCTCCCGTTCGTGGCCTTGTTCGGCTACCTCGCGATGGCGTTCATCCCCGTCGTCGCGTTCATCCGGGGCGCGAAGATCGCCGAGAACTCGCTCGACTACTCGGTCCAGAACACCACGAGGAACGCGCTCTACCTCCCGACGAGCCGCGAGGCCAAGTACAAGGCCAAGCAGGCGAACGATACCTTCTTCGTGCGGCTGGGAGACCTCGCGTCGGCTGGGCTCGTCTTCGCGGGAACCACGTGGCTCGCGTTCGGTCCGCGGCAGTTCGCGCTCACCGCGGTCGCGCTCGTCGGGATCTGGCTCATCGTCGCGTTCGTGCTGGGGAAGCGCTTCCAGTCGCTCGCGCACACGAACTAGGCGGCCGAAACCGCCTCAGGGAAGAGGCTTCTCCTCGGCCGGAGGCACGATCGGCTTCGGGATCGGAACGCCCCCCGGCGCGACGGACGGGTCGGGTGCGACCGGTGCGGGTTCCGACTCGGTCGGGGTCGGCAGGGGCTTGCCCAGCGCTGCCGCGGCCAGCGCCGATCCAGCCGTGGGAGGCACCGCCTCGGGAGTCTGCGCGGCCTCGTCTTCCTGGACGAGCGCCTCGGGTTTCTCGATGCCTTCCCCTTCGACGCGCTGCTCTTCCTGCGGGCGCTCGGCCGTGAGCGCGCGAAGACGCTTCGCGAGCACTCGAACGAGCTCGGTCAAGAGGGTCAGATCCGCGGCGGCCAGGTCGTAGAAGTCCTCCCGGTTGAGCGCCAGGACGCGCCCCGAGTCGGCGCACATGGCGCGGTGCCCGCGCGCCGAGTCGTCCACCAGGGACCAGGTTCCGAACGCTTCGCCCGGCCCCACTTCGGACATGGTCCGGCCGTCGGTCGAGAGGCGCACGCGCCCCTCGACGACGATGTAGAGCGCGTCGGCAGCGTCCTTCTCCTCGTAGATCGAGTCCCCATCGAAGATCTCCACCTCGCGCGCGACGTTGGCGAGGCCGAGGAGATGGCGCGGCCCCACGTCCTTGAGGAGATCCACTCCCTTCAAGATCAGAACGCGCTCGACCGGTGTCAGCATGCCGTCCTCTCCTAAGGGGAGAGGGGCCGCGGCGTCAGGATCCACGACGGCGCCTCCTCCGATTGAGACCGGACCGCCTTGAGCTCGGCCCGAACGATGGAGCTCGAATCCGCTTCCGACGTGTCGAACAAGCCCGGCTCGAGATCGGTGGCCCAGCGGGACGCGCGCACCGCGCACGCGCGGAGCCAGGCGTCGCCCGACCGCCACGCGCTCGCGATCCACCCAGCGAGCCCTCGACTCACATCGCCGGCATAGTCCTCGGAGGGAGCGGTCAGGGTCTCGAACTGAGTTTCCACGTGACGGAAGATGGTCCGGGGCAGCACGTGGCTCAAGTACTCGAGCGCCGGCGCATCGTCCTCCGTCCCTCGCGTCTTGAGCCGCTCGAACGCTCCGGAGAGGGGCTTGGGATCGTACCAGCACGAGAGCGCGCGGAATCCCCGCTCGAGCGCCATGTCCGCGTACTCGCGGAAGCTCTCCCCCAGGAGCCGCACCTCCGGTGCTAAGTGCTGGGCCATCGCGTGGGAGGGCACGATCCACTCGCGGTATTCGCGGAGCTCGCGCAGGAAGAGCTTGTGCACGCGCGTGCGGGACATCACCGGTCGACCGACCGTGACGCGGATCTTGCTCGCGTTCTCGAGCCCGAGCTGGCGGAGCGCTCGGTCGCTGCTCCGCACGAGTCCGAGCAGGGCGCGGAGCGCGGCCGGCGTGGCGATCTGAGCGAGCGTGCGCGCCGCCCGGTCCTGCGAACGAATCCCACGCACGCCCGAGAGATAGGGCTGGAGCGCGGGTATGGCCGCGTTCCGAAGAGCCGCGATCGCGAGCCGCGCATCGTAGCTC
>DASTKC010000047.1:0-6058 GCA_035716085.1 Candidatus Eiseniibacteriota bacterium
ACCCAGTTGGAGGTCCTCCGGTATATCGCGACGGAGGAGGAGGGTCGCGACATGGATCGCCTCAAGACCTCCGAGGAGAAGCTCACCTTCTGGACGAATTTCTGGAAGGCGAGGGACCCCAGCCCGGAAACCCCCCAAAACGAGGCCCGGGACGAGTTCTACAAGCGGGTCACCTACGCGAACCAGCACTTCTCGGCGGGAACGCAGGGCTGGAGGACCGACATGGGGCGGATCTACATCAAGTATGGCCAGCCCGATGAGGTCGTGCGGAACCCCTTCCGGTTCGAGGGCCCGCCCGAGGAGATTTGGTACTACTACCGAGCCCGCTACACGTTCTTCTTCGTGGATGAGAAGGGTTTCGGCCAGTACCAGATCGACGACTCCCGAAGCAGCAAGATCGACTAGCCCACCACCCGCTCCACCCATGGGGAATGGCCAGCTAAGCCCAAGGGTCGCAATCGATTATCATTTTCTTTGCAAATTAGCGTTTGACAGGCCTGGAATCAGGTGCCTAGTGTCCCGCTCGGCGTGATCCAGGCGGTCGTCCGCCGTTGAAACGAGTTGGGCGACTTCGTCTTGTCCAGACAGCGCACGACAACTTGAACGGAAAGGAGGTGGCGAAAAAGGTCCAAGCGAGCTGGGAATGCTCCACCGGATCTTCCCGGGCCTAACGCCGAACATAAGTGAGCACGGCTCGGGCGCGACCCTGGATGGGCCAGGGTCCGACACCAAGGAGGCCAAACCAGTATGTTTCAGCGCAAGCTGATCGTAGTGACGTGTGCGGTCGCTCTACTCGTGCTTTCGGCGGGCGTGAGCGAGGCTTCGCTTTCGCGAGTCGAGGGGATGGGTTTGGGCTCGGTCCCTTACTTAAGCCAATTCACTGACGACTACGTGAACATCTACCCGTATCCCACGTCGGTGGTTCGTCAAAACAATCTCGTTCTCGCCGAGCTCGGTCACAACCCGGACGGTGACGTCAATCCGGTCACCAAGGAGACCGAGCAGAGTCTCACCATCATCAAGAACTTCACGAATTTCGGCGCCATCGCGTTCCAGATGGAGCAGAACGACAACAACTCGTCGTTCCCGAACAATCTGACCAACCAGCAGATCGACGTGATCTGGGGCAAGGGCTTCGACAAGCTCGACCTCGCTGTTCGTCTCGACCTCACCAACTCGAAGATCGAGATCTCGGACAACGCCAATAATTCGGCGGAGTCCCATGGCATCGACACGTTCGGCGGCGCTCTGGATCCGTATCCGTTCGGTGCGTTCAACCCGGATGCGATCCTGAGTGGGCCGTTCGAGCTCAACACGTTCGGCGTGACCCCGGCGGTCGCGCTCCATCTGTCCAACGACAACCGCGTCGAGGCGGCCCTCACCCTGCGCAAGTACAGCCTCGATCGCAGCATCACCACCGGCGGCGTCGCCGGCGAGTCGTGGGAAGACAACGGCAACATGTCCTATGCACTCTTCGTTCGCGGCATCATGAACAAGGGCGATCGCGCGACCTGGTACCCGGCCGCGTGGTACGTGAACGACGACCTCGGCTACACGGTGACGAACTCGGGCATCGGCGTCGAGCCCCGCGACATCGACGAGACGTACAAGACCTGGGGTGTCGGTCTCTCCCACAACATGCGCGTGAACGACAACAACCTGCTCATCTTCGGAGCCTCGGTCGGCGAGGCGAAGCACGAGTACGACCGCAACGACTCGAACGACGGCGCGCTCAACGCCGAGACCAAGACGTTCGAAGAGAAGACCATGCTCCTGCCGATCTTCTTCGCCGGTCTCGAGACCGAGGCCACGAGCTGGCTGAAGATCCGGATGGGCGCGACGCAGTCCCTCGAGAACAACGAGACCGAGACGACGGCCTTCGACGGGACGTCGCTCAAGATCAAGACGCACGAGTCGAGCTTCGACTTCAACCTGGGCGCCGGTATCCGGTGGAACAACCTCGACTTCGACCTGACGCTGAACGAGGCCTTCCCGATGTCGGGCGGCTGGATTCTGTCGGGCGACGAGGCGACCCCGGCCACGCGCGCTTCGGCGACGTACCACTTCTAGACCCAACCGCGGCGGGTTTGACCCCGCCACGGGAGCAGCAAGGCCGCCCGGCGAATTCCCGCCGGGCGGCCCTTTTTTGTGAAAAAGTGTTGACACCGCTTGAAAGCGGACTTCTACTGAACCACAGGGCATGGTGTTGCGGCGCCGGTCCGGCGCTGTCGGTGAGCACACACGCAAAGTCAGGAGGTTCATCAAGCCGGTCAACGTGGATGTGCCTTAAAGGGATACCCGGTGTGTGACGATGGAGTTGGCAGGGTCCAGCTCCCGTGGGGATGAGGGGACGGATGGCGGACGACACTCAGGGATCGAGTGACCCTTCGGAAGGCGTTCCACAGCTTTGGAGGGGAGGGCCAGTCATGACGCGACTTCGCGTGCGCCGCGGGTTAGGCGTAGCCACGGTTTTGATCGTGGGCTGCGCCCTTTTTGTTTTTGGGGGCACGGCCCGCGCCGGAACCGCCGGCGGGATCACGGGGACCATCCGTGACGCGGCCACGAGCGAGCCCATCGGGCTCGCGACGGTCACCATCCCCGAGTTGAAGCGGGGAGCCACGACCGACGCTCAGGGTCACTATTTCATCCTCAATCTGCTCCCCGGCAAGTACACCGTCCGGGTCGCCTTGCTCGGGTACATCCCTCAAGTACGCGAGGGCGTCGAGGTGTTCCCGGACTTCAACGCCAAGGTCGATTTCACCATGACCTCGACGGTCCTCAAGGACGTTCAGGAGGTCCAGGTCAAGGGGGAGCGTCCGCTCATCCAGAAGGACGTCACCACCACCACCAAGTTCTTGAATGGCGACGAGATCAAGAACCAGCCGCTGCGCGGCTACCAGGAGGCGGTGGCCCAGCAAGCGGGTGTGGTCTCGTTCAACCTGAACAATCTGAATCAGGTGAGCGCCGGGACCGAGATCCAGAACAGCAACACCCTCATCATCCGCGGTGGCCGCCCCAACGAGGTGGCCTACTACGTGGATGGATTCTCGCAGCAGGACCCGCTCACCGGCTTCTCGACGACGTCCATCGCGAATGACGCGATCGACGAGGTCGTGGTGCAGTCCGGCGGGTTCAATGCCGAGTACGGGCGCATCAACTCGGGCATCGTGAACGTCGTGACCCGAGAGGGAGGGGATCGCTACGCTGGATCCGTCGAGGGTCAGCTCGGGGATTACCTCGATCGCCGCGGCGACCACACGATCCTGGCGGCGTCGCTCGGCGGTCCGATCACTCCGAAGTTCAAGAACCTGACCTTCTTCCTCTCCGGCGAGCACCAGAACATCGACGACCGGAAGCCGAGCTTCATCACGGATGAGCTGTTCCTGCCTCAGCAGCCCGGCGTCTTCGAAGACGGCGTCCTGCCGGCCAACGACAGCGAGTCGTGGGCGACCGCCGCGAAGATGGCGTACAAGCTCTCGCCGACCAAGACGATCCGGGTCGGCGGCACCTACAACAAGGACGACTGGCGGCAGTTCTTGAGCTCCTATCGGTTCAACCTGGCGCACTCGCCGCGTTACAAGGACGAGAACTGGTCCGCGTTCGGTTCCTGGAACCACACGGTCAACAACCGATCGTTCTACGAGCTCCGGGCGAACATGTTCTCGACGGAGCGCATCCGTGGAGACGGCATCTACTTCGATGACCTGAGGGGCTATGCGAGGCCCGAAGGCAACCCGTCCTTCGACGATCTGGCCCTCTACTGGAACGGCGACGATCCCGCAACGGGCGCGGACGAGTCGCACGTCTGGAACGACCTCCTGCACCGGAAATCGTCGTACTGGGGCATGGCGGCGAACTACACGAACCAGGTCACCCAGAAGCTGCAGCTCAAGGCGGGCGGCGACTTTCAGCGCCACACACTGCGGTACTTCGATCACTACACGCCCACCCAGGCGTTCGACAAGAACGGCAACCCCGACAACGTGATCGACGTCGACCACTACGGCTACGACGCACTAGGGAACGAGCTGAACGACGGCGACACCTTCACCGACACGAACGGCAACAACAGCTACGACGAGGGCGAGCCGTTCAACGACTTGAATGGGAACGGGATCTACGACGATCCGCTGGACGCGGCCAAGCACCCCAAGGTCGCTTCTGCGTACGTCCAGGGTAAGTTCGAGCAGCTTGGGCTGGTCGTGAACGCCGGCCTTCGCTGGGACTATCTGACCCCCGCCACGCACGCGCTGAAGAGCGAGACGCTCCCCCTGGGGCCCGAATTCGGAGGCGTGGATACGACGAACAATCCGACCACGCTCGATCCGACGGACCTCGAAGACTCGAAGGTGTACCAGCGGCTCAGCCCGCGCCTCGGAATCGGGTTCCCGGTCACCGACCAGACGCTGCTCCACGTGAACTACGGGCAATTCTTCCAGCAGCCAAATCTCCAGGACCTCTACGCGAGCTACACCTTCCTCGAATACAAGATCAACAACGGCGGCTACTTCGTCGGATTCGGCAACCCGAATCTGAAGCCGGAGGAGACGACGGCGTACGAGCTGGGCATCCAGCACACGCCGAACGAGCGGTCCCGCATCGACGCCACGATCTACTACAAGGACGTGAAGGATCTCGTCGAGATCGTCACGATCCGATCGTCGCCGAACGCGTT
Organism: Candidatus Eiseniibacteriota bacterium; assembly: GCA_035716085.1. GTDB lineage: Bacteria > Eisenbacteria > RBG-16-71-46 > SZUA-252 > SZUA-252 > WS-9. The sequence goes on from DASTKC010000047.1 coordinate 4,676, forward strand.
CTCGTCGTACCGGAACACGGACTTCGCGACGATCAAGGGTCTCGACCTGGCGTACACCATGCGCCGGACGGGGCACGTGTCCATGAACGCGGCTTATAGCCTCTCGTGGGCGCGCGGCACCGGGTCGATCTCGCAGTCGCAGCGGACGATCGCGTGGACGGCCCAGGAGCCCCCGAAGCTCGCGACGCCGCTCTCGTTCGACCAGCGGCATCGGTTCACCCTCAACTTCGACTACCGGTTCGGCGCGGGTGAAGGCCCGACCTGGGGCGGTACCAGGTGGCTCGAGAACACCGGTATCAACGTTCTCTTCAATGCCGCGAGTGGGACGCCCTACACGCCGACCAAGGTCTACAACGCGGTGACGCTCGGCGCGACGTTCCCGACGCCGACGGGTGAGATCAACTCGCAGTACGGCCCGTGGACGGCGACGGCGGATCTCAAGGCGAGCAAGGCGTTCGGTATCGGCCGGGGCCAGAACATCGAGGCCTACGTGCTGGTCAAGAACATCACCAACCGGAAGAACGTCTACGCGGTCTACACCGCGACGGGCAGCGCGGAGAGCACGAACTACCTGAATACCGATGCCGGGCAGGCTGCGTTCAGCACGCCCGAGGATCAAGAGCTCTATCACGCCGCCGAGCTGAACCCCGATTACTTCGGCAACCCGCGCCAGGTGCGCTTTGGCGCGCGGCTGAGCTTTTAGCGATGGCCACGGCAACCGCTGGACGTCCAAGGAGGGACGAAGCATGCACCACAGGGTGAGGATGGCGGCCGTGGCGCTGGTCCTCGGGCTCGTCGCGGTTCATCCCGCGATCGCGGCCATGAAGAGCGGCGGCGCGACCGTAACGGGATCCAAGAAAGCCATCCGGAAGGCGGCGAAGAGCCTCGACAACGACGACCGGATGAACGTGAACAATCTGGACATGTTCGTCACGAACCACGGCTCGTTCGGGTGGGATCTCGCCACGTCGCAGCCTGGATTGAGGTTCCCGAACGGAACCCTGAAGACGGCCCTGTTCGCGGCGGGGATCTGGGTCGGAGCCAAGGTCAACGGGGAGATCCGGACCGCCGTTGCCGAATATTCCCAGGAGTTCGCGCCCGGCCCCATGTACAACGGGACCTTCCAGGTCGACAACCAGTCGTTCCGGAACTACCGGCTGGATGCAGGGAATACGACCAGTCCGGACTACGTGAACTGGCCGTCCGCTCCTCCGCCGGCTGGTCAGGGCGCGCCGCTCGACTCGCTGGGGAACCCCGTGGTTCTCGGCGACGCGACGATCTGGAGCGTGTACAACGACGCCCAGGCGTCCCGGCACACGAACGGCAGCGCGGGCCGGACCGAGCCGCTCGGGCTCGAGATCCAGCAGACGACGTTCGCGTACA
>DASTKC010000048.1:0-9089 GCA_035716085.1 Candidatus Eiseniibacteriota bacterium
TCGGGATTCGGGAGCTGCCAGGGCATCGCATGGCGCCCCGATGGAAAAGAGATCTGGTTCTCAGCCACCCGAGGCGGCACCGGGGCAGAGATCTACGCGGCCACGCTGGACGGGACGGTCCGGAAGGTGGCGGGGAGCCCCGGAGGCATGCGGATCACCGACATCGCTCCCGATGGGCGAGTACTCTTCGTCCGGGACAACCACCGGGCGGAGCTCCACGTGCTCGTGCCTGGTGCAACCGAGGAGCGCGAGCTCACGTGGGGAGACTGGTCCGTCCTCGCGGATCTGAGCGATGATGGCCACACGATTCTCTTCACGGAAGAAGGAGACGCGGTGGGTGGCGAGTACGCGGTCTGCATCCGGGGAACGGACGGGTCGCCGGTCGTGAAGCTGGGGGGCGGGAACGCGGCGGCACTGTCGCCAGACGGTCGGTACGCCCTCGCGACGACGCTCGATCCCCCGACGGAGCTCCTCCTCTTTCCCACGGGAGCGGGGCAGGCCAGGACGCTTCCGCGCGGGCCCATTCGAACTCACTATCAGGCTGCGTGGCTCCCCGACGGCAGCGGAGTCTTCTCCATGGGGGAGGACTCGACTGGGACCGTGAAAGGCTACGTCCAGGATGTCGCGGGAGGCGATCCGCGCCCGGTCCTCCAGGGCGTGGATTTCACGGCGGGGAGCGTACATGTGGCCCCGGACGGCCGCTACGCCGCTGTGTCCCCCCTCCACAAGCTCTACTCCGTGACGGATGGCTCCTCCATCGACATACCGGGACTCGCTCCCAGCGAGCGCTTGTACTGCGCCGGTTTCAGCCGCGATGGCCGGGAGATCTTCGTGTCCGAGATCGGATCCCGACGGCCGACGCTTTTCGGGATCGACCTCGTTACCGGAACCCGGCGCGTCATCCGGGTCATCACGCCGCGAAGTCCCGCCGGCGTTCTCAGCGCCACCTTGATGCGCGCCACGGGGGATGCGAAGACCATCGCCTACGGGATCGATCGCAACCTTTCCGAGATCTACGTCGCGACGGGACTTCATTAGGGATCCCGCCGCCTCTTGACGCGCCCCACACGCGTTGGATAGCATGGCTCGTGCCCCGTCCGCAGACCGCCTCCGCGGATCGCGAGGGCCTCTCGCGGTCCACCCAAGGCGCCGTGGCCATCATCCCGGCGCGACTCCACTCCACCCGTCTCTCTGAAAAGGCCTTACAGGATCTCGGCGGCGCTCCTCTGATCGTCCGCGTGCTCGAGCGCGTGCGGGAGGCGTCGTGCCTCAGGGACGTGTGGGTGGCGACGGACAGCGAACGGATCGCGGAGGCCGTCCGCGGCGCGGGGGGGCAGGCGATCATGACGCGCGCCGATCACGCGTCCGGGCTCGACCGCGTGGCGGAAGCGGTGGGGATTCTCTCGGATGCTCCGGCGCCCGATCCCGACCAAGTCTTCGTCAACGTGCAAGGCGACGAGCCGTTCGTGAGCCCCGCTGGCCTCGATCATCTCGTCCGGCTCTTCGAGAGTCCGGACGTGGTGATGGGGACCCTCGCGGCGCCGTTTCCGGCGTGGGCGTCTCCGGACGATCCGAACAAGGTGAAGCTGGTGCGCGACCGCGCGAATCGCGCGCTCTACTTCTCGCGCTCGCCCATTCCCTCGGGGATGGATCCGGGCGCGCCACGCCTTCTTCACGTGGGCGTCTACGCATATCGCCGGCGCACGCTCCTCGAGCTCGCGCGCATGGAGCCGGCGCCGCTCGAGCGTGCGGAGCGGTTGGAGCAGCTTCGTGCGCTGTCGAATGGAATTCCGATCCACGTCGCCGTGGGCGACTACGAATCCGTGGGAATCGATACGCCCGAGGATCTGGACCGTGCTCGGGCCCTCTGGGGGGAAGGGAGGTCGCGATCATGACCAAGTTCGTGTTCGTCACGGGCGGAGTCGTCTCGTCGCTCGGAAAGGGAATCGCCGCGTCCGCCATCGGCTCGCTGCTGAAGAGCCGCGGGCTCTCGGTGACGCTCCAGAAGTTCGATCCCTACCTGAACGTCGATCCCGGGACGATGAGTCCGTACCAGCATGGTGAAGTGTTCGTGACCGACGACGGCGCCGAGACGGATCTCGACGTGGGTCACTACGAGCGCTTCCTCGGCGTCTCGATGGGGCGCCAGAACAACGTCACCGCGGGCCAGATCTACGACACGATCATCCAGAAGGAGCGCCGCGGCGACTATCTCGGCCGTACGGTGCAGGTGATCCCGCACGTCACGGACGAGATCAAGTCGCGCATGCTCGCCTTGACGCGCGGGAAGAAGCCCGTGGACGTGGCGATCGTCGAGATCGGGGGCACGGTGGGCGACATCGAGAGCCTTCCGTTCCTCGAGGCGATCCGCCAGCTCAGGCTCGAGCTCTCCACCGTGAACACGCTCTTCATCCATGTGACCCTCGTGCCGCACCTGGGCGCCGCGCGGGAGATCAAGACCAAGCCGACGCAGCACTCCGTGAAGGAGCTCCGCGCGATCGGTATCCAGCCCGACATCCTCCTCGCCCGCTCCGAGGTGCCGATTCCGCAAGAGGTGAAGGAGAAGATCGGGCTCTTCTGCAACGTGCCGACGCAGGCCGTGATCGAGGCGATCGACGTCTCGTCGATCTACGAGGTCCCGCTCATGTTCCACCGGGGCGGCCTGGACGACCTCGTCGTCGATATGCTGCGCCTCGACGCGGGGCCCGCGGACCTCTCCGCGTGGCAGCGGTACCAGGAGCGCGTCAAGGCCGCACGCGACTCGGTCACGATCTCCGTCGTGGGCAAGTACACGCATCTCAGGGACGCGTACAAAAGCATCTCGGAGGCCATCACGCACGGCGGCGCCGCGAACGGCGTGTCGGTGAAGATCGACTGGGTCGATTCCGAGCGGATCGAGATGGACGGTCCCGACGCGCTCCTCGGCTCGTCCCACGGCATCCTGATCCCGGGCGGCTTCGGCGACCGTGGCACCCAGGGGATGGTGCTCGCGGCGCGGTACGCGCGGGAGCGCCGGGTGCCGTTCTTCGGAATCTGTCTCGGCATGCAGTGCGCCGTGATCGAGATGGCCCGCGACCTGGCGGGGCTCGACGGAGCCGACTCCTCGGAGTTCGACCCCGAGACGCCGCACCCGGTGATCGCCCTTCTCGAGTCGCAGCACGGCGTCACGAAGAAGGGGGGCACGATGCGCCTCGGCGCCTACCGGTGCGTCGTCGCGCCGGGAAGCCGCGCCTCCGAAGCGTACGGCGCGAGCGAGGTGTCCGAGCGGCACCGGCACCGGTTCGAGTTCAATAACGACTACCAGGCCCCGCTCGAGGCGAAGGGCATGCGCGTGACCGGCGTCTACCCCGAGCTCTCGCTCGTCGAGATCGTGGAGCTGCCCGACCATCCCTGGTTCGTCGGCGTGCAATTCCATCCGGAGCTCAGGTCCCGTCCGGATCAGCCGCACCCGCTGTTCCAGGGCTTCATCCGCGCGGCCAACGAGGAGCGCGGCAAGAGGACCGGCACCTCCGACTCGCGCGCGGGCGCGGCGCGGAACTGACGTGGACGCGCGGTTCCAGCCCATCGCGGTCGGATCGGTCCGGATCGAGCCCGGCCGTCTCGCGCTCATCGCGGGACCCTGCGTGCTCGAGGACGACACGATGGCCGAGGAAGTCGCGCAGGAGGTGAAGCGGATCGCGGTCTCGCTCGGGATGCCCTTCGTCTTCAAGGCCTCGTTCGCGAAGGCGAACCGCTCCTCGCGGGAGAGCTACCGCGGTCCCGGCGCGGAGCGCGGCCTCGCATCGCTCGCCCGGATCCGGGAGCGAGTCGGCGTTCCGGTGACGAGCGACGTGCACGAGACCTCGGACGTGTCCGACGCGGCGCGCGCGCTCGACCTCCTCCAGATCCCGGCGTTCCTCTGCCGGCAGACCGCGCTCCTCGAAGCGGCCGGTGCGAGCGGGAAGCCGGTGCACGTGAAGAAGGGGCAATTCCTCGATCCGGCGTCGATGGGGCGCGCGGTCGAGAAGGTGCGCGCCGCGGGCGCGCCGGGCGTGATCGTGACGGAGCGAGGGACCACTTTCGGCTATGGCGATCTCGTCGTGGACATGCGCTCGATCCCGACGATGGCCCGGCTCGGCTGCCCGGTCTTCTTCGACGCGACGCACTCGGTGCAGCGCCCCGGGGGCGTGGAGACCGGAGGGCAGCGGGAGTTCATCCCCGCCCTCGCTCGGGCGGCGGTGGCCGCGGGGGCGGACGGCCTTTTCATCGAGACCCATCCCGATCCCGCACGGGCTCGATCCGACCGCGAGTCACAGTGGCCGCTCGGGGACCTGGAGCCGCTTCTCCGAAGTCTCATGAAGGTTCACCAATCGGTTGCCGATCCATCTCTTGTGGAGACGAGACGCACGTGAAGCGAAGCCTGGAAGTGGAACCGGCGTCGAAGGCGGCGAGCCCGAGCGGCTCGGTCACGGCCTGGGCACGCGAGGTCCTGGATCTCGAAGGGGAGGCCATCCTCGCGCTCAAGCCGCGGATCGGTCCCGAGTTCGAAGCCGCCGTCCACGCGGTCGCGGCGGTGAAGGGGCAGGTCCTCGCGCTCGGGGTCGGAAAGTCGGGACTCGTGGCGAAGAAGATCGCGGCGACCCTGACGAGCACCGGAACGCCCGCGACGTTCGTGCATCCGGCCGACGCGGCGCACGGCGACCTCGGGATCGTGTCGCGCGACGACGCCGCGATCCTCCTGTCGAAGAGCGGCGAGACGGCGGAGCTGCTCGAGCTCCTGCCGGCGCTCCGTCGCCATGGCGTCCTCGTCGTCACGATCACGTGCCATCCCACATCCTCGCTCGCGCGCGGAGCGGACCACGTTCTCGATGTCGGCCGTCCGCGTGAGGCGGGCCCCGAGGACCTGGTCCCGACCGCCACGACCACCGCGATGCTCGCGCTCGGGGACGCGCTCGCGATCGTGTTGATGCGGCTCAAGGGATTCACGCGGGAGGACTTCGCCTATCTCCACCCGGGCGGCGTCCTCGGGCGCGTCGCGCTCCTGCGCGTCGCGGACCGAATGCACACGGGAACGGCGCTCCCCCGCGTGCCCGAGACCGCCACGCTCCACGAGGCGCTGGTCGAGATCCTGAACAAGAGGCTCGGAATGACGACCGTGGTCGACGGCGAGGGCGTGCTCTTGGGCATCCTCACGGATGGCGACCTGAAGCGGATCCTGCTCCAGGGGAGCGCGGACCTCTCGCTCCCCGTATCCCGCGTCATGTCCCGGTCGCCCCGGACCATCGAGAAGGAGGCGCTGATCGCCCAGGCGGTCCGCTCGATGGAGGAGAATCCTGGCGGGGCCATCACCTCCCTGGTCGTTCTGGACGGCCTCGGCCGCCCGGATGGGGTGCTCCACCTGCACGATTGCCTCGACCTTCGGGCGAGGTAAGACCATGCGGTTCCAATGGTTTGACCGTGGCTTCGCGGGCGTGGTACTGTCCATGCTAGTCGCGGCCCTGGCCATGGGCTGCCACAAAGATGCGCCCTCCACGACGAGCGGGGAGGAGGTCCGGGTTCCGGACCAGGAAGCGAGGGACTTCACGCTCACAGAGTCCATGGAGGGAAAGAAGAGCTGGACGCTCTGGGCGTCGTACGCGGCGATGTTCAACGACAAGAGTCTCGTCGACGCCAAGACGGTCCGGATCGACTTCTTCGACAAGGAAGGGAAGAAGAACTCGTCCCTGACCGCTGATCAGGGGCTGGTCTTCCAGAGAACGAACGACCTCGAGGCGCGGGGCAAGGTGCGCGTCACGACCGAGAGCGGCGTGACGCTCGAGACCGACTCGCTCAGGTGGCAGAACGCGAGTGGCAAGATCGTCTCCGACGCCTTCGTGCGCGTGACCCGAAACGGGGATGTGGTGACGGGGTACGGCTTCGAGAGCGACGCCAATCTCGAGCATTTCCACCTCGCGCGCGAGGTGCGCGCCGAGGTCCAGCCCCAGGCGGGCGAAAATCCCGACTCGGTGGGGTCGCTGCGGTGAGCGGTCTCGTGGCGCGGGACCTGGAGCGCTACTATGGACACTGGAAGGTGGTCAACAAGGTCACCGTCCAGGTCGACCGCGGCCAGGTCGTGGGCCTCTTGGGGCCGAACGGGGCGGGGAAGACCACGACGTTCTACCTGATCGTCGGGCTCTTGCGCGCGGATGGCGGGCAGATCTCGATCGACGGGCGGGACATCACGTCGCTTCCCATGCACCAGAGGGCCCGGATCGGAATCGGGTACCTGGCGCAGGAACCGTCGATCTTCCGTCGCCTGACCGTCCGCGAGAACATCCTCGCGATCCTCGAGACGCTGAAGCTCTCCTCGAAGGAGCGGGCGCAGCGGCTCGAGCAGCTCCTCGAGGAGCTGAACATCGCGCACCTGGCGGACCGGAAGGGCTACAACCTGTCGGGAGGCGAGCGGCGGCGCGTGGAGATCACCCGCGCGCTCGTCACGCAGCCGGGCTTTCTCCTCCTCGACGAGCCGTTCGTCGGGATCGACCCGATCGCCGTCGCGGAGATCCAGGACATCGTGTCCCGCTTGCGACAGAAGGGGCTGGGCATCCTCATCACGGACCACAACGTACGCGAAACGCTGACCACGACGGACCACGCGTACATCATGTTCGAAGGCAAGATCCTGATGCAGGGCACCGGCCAGGAGCTCGCGCAGGATCCGGTCGCGCGCCAGATCTACCTGGGCGAGCGCTTCCGACTGGATTGAGGGGCTAGAGCCATGGAAATGAAACACGGCCTGAGCATGCAGCAGAAGCCGACGCTGATCATGACGCAGCGTCTGCAGCAGGCCTTGAAGCTCCTCCAGATGCCGACGCTCGAGCTCCAGCAGGCGCTGAAGCTGGAGTTGGAGCGGAATCCTCTCCTCGAGGAAGTGGACGAGATCGAGGAGGTGCAGGAGATCGAGGAGGTCAAGAAGGAGGAGGGCCAGGACGGCGAGGCGGAGCCGGTCGAGACCGCGGAGCCGGACAAGAACCAGGAAGTCGACTGGAACGAGCTCTGGCCCGACAACTACGAGATCCCGTCGGCCCCGCGCACCGACGACCCCGACGCCGAGTTCTACGAGCGCGTCCCCGTCACGCGGCGCAGCCTGGGGGATCATCTCATCGAGCAGCTCAGGCTCCTCGAGCGCGGCGAAGAGGATCTCGCCATCGGCGAGTACCTGATCGGCTCGATCGACGAGAACGGCTATCTCCAGACGACGGTCGAAGAAGTGGCCGAGGCGTTCGCCGTGGCGCCGGAGAAGGTCGAGGAAGTGCTCGCGGAGATCCAGAAGTTCGAGCCCGCGGGAGTCGGCGCGCGGAATCTCCAAGAGTGCCTGTGGATCCAGCTCGTGCAGCGGAAGGATGAAGGAACGCTCGCGGGTCGGGTCGTGCAGGAGCAGTTCGACAATCTCCTCGCCAAGCGCTTCGGTGAGATCGCGCGCGGCCTCAAGTGCTCGATCGAGGAGGTGCAGGCGGCGGGGGATCTCATCGCGACCCTGGACCCGCGGCCGGGACAGGAGATCGCGGCCGAGGAGACGAAGTACGTCACCCCCGACCTGATCGTCGAGCGCGTGGCGGGCGAATTCGTGGTATCGCTCAACGACCGGAACGTTCCGCGGCTTCGGATCAGCCAGGCCTACCAGCAGATGCTCCGCAACAAGAGCGCCGGGCAGGACGAGACGCGGAAGTTCATCTCGGACAAGCTCAACTCCGCGAAGTGGCTCATCCAGACGATCGAGCAGCGGCGCAAGACGATGATCAAGGTGATGCGCCGGATCGTCGAGGAGCAGCGGGAGTTCTTCGAGCGCGGCGTGGAGGGGCTGAAGCCGCTCACCCTCCAGCAGATCGCCAATCAGATCGGCATGCACGAATCGACCGTGAGCCGCGTCACGACCAACAAGTACGTCCAGACGCCGCGCGGCGTCTTCGAGCTGAAGTACTTCTTCTCGAGCGGCCTCGCGACCGAGGAAGGGGACGATGTCTCCGCCAAGGTCGCGAAGGACAAGATCCTGACCCTGATCAACAACGAGGACAAGATGGACCCGCTCAGCGATCAACGCATCGCCGAGATCCTGCACGAGCAGGGACTCCGCATCGCGCGGCGCACCGTGGCGAAGTACCGGGAGGCGCTCCGCCTCCTGCCGGCCCGCGCGCGGCGCCGGTACGCCTGAGCGCGTCTTACCCATAGGGGGTGGCATGGAGATCACGATCAAGGGACGTCACTGGAAGCCCACGCCCGGGTTCCGGGAATACGCGGTCGAGCGTCTCGAGCGGCTGACGCGGTTCTATCCGGCGATCATCCGCGCCGATCTCGTCGTCACGCAGGAGGGCTACCGCCACTCGGCCGAGCTTCGCCTCCACGGGAATGCGCTCGACCTCCTCACCAAGGCGACCGACAGCGAGGCCAAGGCCTCGCTCGACCAGGTCCTGACGAAGGTGGAGCGGGCGCTCCAGAAGCAGAAGGACAAGCTCAAGGACCGGAAGAAGCGCGGCGCGAGCATCCGCATGGAGCCCGCGGTCGAGACCCCGCCGCGCGCCAAGGCCGCGATCGAGGTGGTCCGGCTCCGCCCGCCCAAGCGGCCCGTCCTGAGCGCAGAGGAGGCCGCCCGAGCGCTCATGAAGAGCCGGAAGCCCGTCCTCGTCTTCGCCGAGCGCGGCGAGGAAGGGCTTCGCGTGGCCTACCGCCTCGAGGATGGACAGGTGGGGCTGCTTGAGCTCGACTAGCCCGCCGACCCTCACGGTCGCGCAGCTCTACGAGCAGCAGAAGGACCAGCTCTCCCTCGAGCACCTCTCGGAGTCGCTGGAGTCCAAGGTCCCGATCACGATGAGCGACATCAACCGTCCGGGGATGGCGCTCATGGGCTTCACCGAGAACTTCCTCGCCGAGCGCATCCAGATCTTCGGGCGCACGGAGCTCGCCTACCTGGGTACCCTCAAGGACAAGGAGCGGCGTGCCGCCCTGGACCGGTTCTTCCAGTTCCAGGCGCCCTGCATCATCGTCGCCAAGGGCCTCGAGATCCCGTCCGAGCTGGTGGGACGCGCCAACGACCACGAGATCCCGGTGTTCCGCACGCCCCAGGACACGACGCC
>DASTKC010000049.1:0-5597 GCA_035716085.1 Candidatus Eiseniibacteriota bacterium
ATGGCGGCGAAGTTGTGCGGGAGGAAGGGACGTTCGCGGCGGGGACTCATCTCGTGGAGCGCGCGAGCGATCAGCTCCTTCCCGGTGCCGGTCTCGCCGTGCACGAAGACCGTCGCGGGGCTCGGCGCGAGGGCCGCGATGCGGACACCGAGATCGAGGAGAGGCCGGCTCCAGCCGGCGAGGCCGAGCGTGTCCGCGTACGGGCCCGGCCCGCGCGGCATCAGATCGGCCAGGGTGCGCGACTCCCCTTCCGCCCGGGCGGAATCCGCACGCTCGAGCACCACGTCCACCGGCATCTCCGACCCCCAGCCCTAGAGGAGCCTAACCTCCCGCTCCCCCGCGACGATCTCACCAATCCGGTGCGCGTCGTGCCCCTTGGCTTGGAGCGCGTTCTCGACCGCGTCCGCGTCCGCACGCTTCACGACGAGCACGAATCCAATTCCCATGTTCCAGACGCGGTGCGCTTCATCTTGGGGCACGCCCCCCGCGTCGACGAGCGCGCGGAAGACGAAGGGCACGGGCCAGGAACCGACACGAATGTCCGCTCTGCACTTCTCCGGGAGGACGCGGATCAGGTTCCCCGGGAGGCCGCCTCCGGTGATGTGGGCCATCGCGCGGACGTCGCCGACCTCGCGTGCCACGGCCACCTCCCGCCCGTACCAGGGGTGCGGGCTCAAGAGAACGTCCCCCACCGTGCCGCCGCCGCCGGGCATGGGATCGTCGGCGCGGAGCTTCAGCCGGTCGAAGAGGATCGTGCGTGCGAGCGAGTAGCCGTTCGTATGGAGGCCCACGCTCGGGAGACCGAGGAGCACGTCCCCGGGCGCCACGCGCGATCCATCCACGAGCCCCGATTCCTCGACGATGCCGATGATCGCCCCCGCGAGGTCGTAATCGCCTTCGCGGTAGAGCCCCGGCATCTCGGCGGTCTCGCCGCCGATGAGCGCGCACCCGACCTCGCGGCAGCCGCGCGCCAGTCCCGCCACGAGCTGCTCCACGCGCTCCGGCTCCAGAACACCCATCGCGACGTAGTCGAGGAAGAAGAGCGGACGGCCGCCGTGCACGAGGATGTCGTTGGCTGAATGGCAGACGAGGTCGTAGCCGACCGTGTCGTGGCGGTCGCAAAGAATCGCCACCTTGAGCTTGGTTCCGACACCGTCGATGGAGGAGAGGAGGATCTGTCCTCCGCCTTCGGGAATGCGAAACGCTCCCGCGAACGCGCCGACGTCGCCGACCACGCCGGGCACGAACGTCGAGCGCAGGTGCGCCTTGATGCGCTCGACGGCCTCTTCCCCCTTCTTGATGTTGACCCCGGCTTCCTCGTAGCGGCTCATGGAAGATCCCCCGCGAAGGCCTCGAGGCGGTCGGGATCATCCGCGGGCGCGTGCTCCGCGCGCGCCGCGTCCGGCTCCGTCATCAGCCGTCCCTCTTCATGGAGCGCCACGAGCGCGAAGACGATCTCCGCGTCGAACTGCGTGCCCGCGTGGCGCGTGAGCTCCCCGAGGGCGCGGGCCACGGGCAGCCCCTTCCGGTACGGGCGGTCGGAGACCATCGCGTCGAACGCGTCGCAGACGTGAATGACGCGCGCCCCGACCGGCACGTCCGCTTCCGTGAGCCCCGGCGGATAGCCGCGTCCGTCGGGACGCCAGTGGTGCGTGCGGACCATCTTGGCCGCGTCGCCGAGCGCGCGGACCTGCCCGATGATCCGGGCGCCCGCCTCCGGGTGGCGCATCATGAGACGCCGCTCCTCCTCGTCGAGCGTGTCCGGCTTGCGGATCACGTCGGGGCGCTGCGCGATCTTGCCGATGTCGTGGACGAGCGCGGCGTACCGGATGGTCTCGACCTCCGACTCCGGCAGGCCCATGCGCCGGGCGACGCGCACGGAGTAGTCGGCGACGCGGACGGAGTGTTCGTGCGTGTACGGATCGACGGCGTCGAGCGCAAGGCTGAGCGCGCGCACGAAGCTCACATGGTCCTGGCGGAGATCGGCGTAGAGGCGGAGCGCGTAGCGCGCGAAGAGGAGCGGAAGCACGAGGAGGAGCACGCCCGGGAGCCCCGCTGTCATGCACACGACCGCGAAGAGCAGGCCATAGCCGATCGAGAGCGCGTACTGCGCGAGCCCGTCCTGGAACTGCTGCCGCCAGATGGTGATCGCTGGCTCGCGAACCTGCGATCCTAGGACGAGGCTCACCCAGCCCGTGTTGAGGGCGTAGTAGAGCGAGCCGGCGAGGAGCAGCGGCAGGAGGTCTTGAGGAAAGCGGGGCGCTCCCAGGGCGCCTCCCGCCGCGAGGTACGCCGCGCCGGCGACGATGGTGGTCGACGCGTAGAGCCCGGCGCTCAAGGCCGCGGTGCCCGTCCGGTTGCGCAAGATGAGCATCTGGGCCGGAATCGTGGTGACGAGGTCGAGCGCGGCCGCGATCCAGGGCCCGAAGAGAAGGAGCGCGGCGATGTCGAGGATCGAGGCGATCGTCATCGTGCCGCCGCGCGGAAGCGGCACGGGCAGCGCCTCGGCGGCGAAGAGGAGAACGGCCCAGACCGCGATCGCGGGCCAGTCCCAGCGGCTCGCGTGCAGCTCCGGGCCGCCGAAGAGCGCGATCAGGATCGGAAGGGCCGCGAAGAACGAGGGCACGACCGTCCAGAGGACGCGGGACGCCCAGGCTCGCGGTGAACGGATGGAGCGTTGCTTCGTCATCATGGCATCGTCATGGCACTCGAGCTCGCCCCTTTCCGCGTGTCGTGTCGTGGCCGAAGGCCGAACGCATCGGGCAAGGGCCGTGCCAGGTCATGTGGACCGTCACGATCTCGCAACCCGCGCTCGCGACGTCTCGGGCGGGCGGCCATACCGACCTGCGACGCATCCCCGCGCGTCGGGGGTCCGTCGCCGTCGGTCCGCCCATCATCGCAGGATGCGCGCGGTGTCCGATAGATTGAACTTGGTCATGTCGGAGATCGCCTCCGCGCGCGCGAGGATCGAATCGCGGTCGGCTTTGGCGAGCCCCGAGACGCCGAAGCCCTCGACAGTGAACGACGCGAGGACGCAGCCGTACACGACCGCGCGCCTCAGATTGTGGTCGTTCACCCGGGCCATGCGCGCGAGGGCGCCGACGAATCCGCCGGCGAAGCTGTCACCGGCGCCGGTCGGATCGATGACGTTGTCGATCGGATAGGCCGGACAGGTGAAGAAGACCTCGGGGCCCTGGAGAAACGCGCCGTGCTCGCCCTGCTTGATGACCACCGTTTCCGGGCCGAGCGACAGAATGGCGCGCGCCGCCTTGTGCGTCAGTGCTTCGCCGGTCAGCTCGCGGGCCTCCTCCTCGTTGATGATCACGATCCGCACCTTCTTCAGCGTCTCGAGGAGCTCGTCCTTCTTGGTCCGGATCCAGTAGTTCATCGTGTCGGCGAGAACCAGCCTCGGCTGATCGAGCTGCTCCAAGACCTCGCGCTGGAGCACGGGATCGATGTTCGCGAGAAAGACGTTCTTGAGCGAGCGGGTCCGCTCCGGGAGATCGGGCTTGAAGCGCTCGAACACGTTGAGCTCCGTCCGGATCGTCTCGCGCGTGTTCATGTCGTCGCTGTAGACGCCTTCCCACCGGAACGTCTTTCCGTCCTGGATCTCGAGCCCCGCCAGGTCCACGTCGGGCTGGTCCAGGAGGGCGCGCGCCTCGCGGGGGAAGTCCTTCCCCACGACGGCCACCAGGGAGACCGGCATGAAGTGCCGCGCGGCGAGCGAGAAGTACGCGGCCGAACCGCCCAGCACCTCGGTCACCCGCCCCGCGGGTGTCTGGATCGTGTCGAGTCCGATCGAGCCGACGACGGCGATGCTCATGCGCTACATGGCCTCCGGCGCGCTCACGCCGAGCAGGCCGAGCCCGCGCCGGAACACCGCTCCGGTCGCCTTCGTAAGAAGGAGGCGAGCGGCGGTGAGCGGCGCGTCGGACGTCACGACGCGATGCTGGTGGTAGAAGGAATGGAACTTCGCCGCCAAATCCTTGAGAAACGCGGGAATGCGGTGCGGCTCGCGGCTCCGGGCCGAGGCCAGGACCAGGGACGGGAACGCGGCGAGTCCGCGGAGCAGCGTGAGCGTCTCCGGCTCGGCGAGGAGCGCGAGATCGGCCCGCTCGGGATCGGGCTCGGGCACGCCCTGCGCCCGCGCGTAGTCGAGCACGTGCGCGATTCGCGCGTGCGCGTACTGCACGTAGTAGACCGGATTGTCCTCGGACCGCTTCACGGCCAGCTCGAGGTCGAAGTCCATGGGGCTTTCTGCACGGCGCATGAGGAAGAAGAAGCGCGCAGCGTCCACGCCCACCTCCTCCACCAGCTCCTCGAGCGTGATGAACTCCCCGCCGCGCTTCGACATCTTCACCGTCTCGCCGCCCCGGAGGAGGCGCACCCACTGCGCCACGATCACCTCGAACCGGTCCTTCTCCCAGCCGAGGGCGTCGAGGACCCCCTGCATCCGCTGCACGTGGCCGTGGTGATCCGGACCCAGAATGTCGATGAGCCGGTCGAAGCCGCGCGTGAACTTGTCGTGGTGATAGGCCGTGTCGGCGAGGAAGTACGTCGGCTCGCCGTTCGACCGCACGATGACCCGGTCCTCCTGGTCGCCGAACTCGGTCGAGCGGAACCAGACCGCTCCCTCCCGCTCGTCGAGCACGCCCCGCTTCTCGAGCATGGCCCGCGCGTCCTGGACCGCGCCCCCCGCGTGCAGGCTGGACTCCAAGAAATACCGGTCCATCCGCGCGCCGAAGCGCTCCAGGTCGTGGCGTTGGATCTCGAGGTTCTTGTCGATGCCCCAGCGACCGAAGCGGGCGCGCTGCTCCCTTTCGGGGAGCGCGAGCCACGCGCGTCCCTCGGCCTCGTCGAGCGCCGCGGCGAGGTCGGCGACGTACGCTCCCTGATAGCCCTCTTCCGGGATCGCATCCGCGGGAACGCCGATCCGCTCCTGGAAGCGCGTGCGCACCGAGGCGCCGAAGAGCTCGGCCTGGAGCCCGGCGTCGTTCACGTAGAACTCGCCTTCGGCGCGATGCCCCGTCGCGTTGAAAAGCCGGAGCAGCGTGTCGCCGAGGCTCGCGGCGCGTGCGCTCACGATGTTGAGGGGGCCGGTCGGATTGGCGCTCACGTACTCGACCAGGATCCGCTCGCCCTTCCCTGCGTCGCTCCCGCCGTAGCCGTCGGGATCCCCGAGCACGCGGCGGACCGTTTCCTGGAGCCACGCGGGCGCGAGGCGGAAGTTGATGAAGCCGGCGCCCGCGATCTCGACGGCGGCGATCACGGCCGCGTCCATCTCGAGCGCGTCGACGAGCGCCTTCGCCACCTCGCGCGGCGGGCGCTTCGCGGTCTTGGCCAGGGTGAGCGCGACGTTGGTGGACCAGTCGCCGTGATCCGGATCGCGCGGGACCTCGATTTCGACGCGCGCGCCGCCCGGCGGGGTCAGGCCGGTCTTGGAGACCGCGTCCTCGACCCGATCGACGAGATAGGCCTCAATCGGCCACGTCTTCACGAGCAGCATCGCCCCACAGCTTGTCGAGAAGGTAGTACTCGCGTGCACGCGCGTGGAACACATGGACGACCACGTCGACATAGTCGAGGAGGATCCAGCG
>DASTKC010000050.1:0-6011 GCA_035716085.1 Candidatus Eiseniibacteriota bacterium
CCGTGGAGAGGGACAGGCCCAGGGCCCAGAGCCCCGCGCCGGCGAGCGCGAGGCCGGCGCGGCGCGACGCGATCCAGCGCGCGTAGACCAAAGCGAGCGGGATCACGGGGAGGAGGCCGAACAGGAGCTGGCTCCGGAGCGGAATGAGGATCCACGGGAGCAGGACCCCCGGGATGACAGCCAGCATCAGAGCGGATATCATGAGGGCCGCAGTATCCTCGAATCCACCGACCCCCGACAAGGAGAAGTGATGCTTCAGGAGTACACGAGCACCGCCCTGCTCGATTACGCACTGCCCGCTCACGAGAACGGCATGCGCGCCGCGCTCGAGAGCGTGCGGGCCCGTTTGGGGAAGTCCTATCCGCTCGTCATCGACGGGAAGCGGATCACGACCCCGGACCACTTCCAGAGCGCGAACCCCGCCAACCCATCGGAATGCCTCGGCAACTTCTCCAAGGCCACGGTCGAGCACGTGAACCTCGCCGTCGAGGCCGCGGCCAAGGGCTTCGCCTCGTGGAGCGCCATCCCGGCCGAGGAGCGCGCGAACGTCATCCTGCGCGCGGCGGGGATCCTGCGCCGGCGCCGCCACGAGATGAGCGCGATCATGGTGCTCGAGGTGGGGAAGAACTGGGGCGAGGCGGACGGCGACACGGCGGAGGCGATCGACTTCCTCGAGTTCTACGCGCGCGAGATGCTCCGCTACTCGGACCGCCAGCCCATCACGCCGAATCCGGGCGAGAGCAACGTGTTCGAATATCTCCCGCTCGGCGTGGGCGCGGTGATCCCGCCCTGGAATTTCCCGTGCGCGATCGCGATGGGCATGACGGCGGCCGCGCTCGTGACCGGCAACACGGCCATTCTGAAGCCGAGCAGCGACGCTCCGCTCACGGCCTGGACCATCTTCGAGATCTTCGAGGAAGCGGGCGTCCCTCCCGGAGCGCTTCACTTCCTGAGCGGTCCCGGCGGCGCCATGGGCGACGCCTTAGTCGAGCATCCCAAGGTGCGCTTCGTCGCCTTCACCGGCTCGATGCCGGTCGGAATCGGGATCAACGAGAAGGCGGCGCGCGTGCAGAAGGGCCAGATCTGGCTCAAGCGCGCGATCCTCGAGATGGGAGGCAAGGACTTCACGATCGTCGACGAAGGCGCCGACCTCGAAGCGGCGGTGAACGGCGTCTACGCGGGCGCATTCGGGTTCCAGGGGCAGAAGTGCTCCGCCTGCTCGCGGGCGATCGTGCACCAGAGTCTCGTCGGGGAGTTCGAGGAGCGCCTCAAGGACAAGGTCGCGGGCATGACCATCGGCTCGACCGAGAAGCGTGAGAATTACCTCGGCCCGGTCGTGAGCGCGCGGGCGGAGAAGACGATCCTCGAGTACATGGAGGTCGGGAAGGGCGAGGGAAGGCTCCTCTCCGGAGGCGGCAAGCACTCGGGTCCAGGCTTCTTCCTCCAGCCGACCGTGATCGGAGGCGTGAAGGCGAACGCGCGGATCGCGCAGGAGGAAATCTTCGGCCCCGTGCTCGCGATCATTCCGGCCTCGTCGTTCGAGGAGGAGATCGCGATCGCCAACGGGACCATCTACGGTCTGACCGGTGCGTACTACTCCAGGGACCGCGCGAAGATCGTGGAAGCCAAGCGGCGGCTCTTCTGCGGGAACCTCTACATCAACCGGAAGTGCACGGGCGCTCTCGTCGGCATCCATCCCTTCGGCGGCTTCAACATGAGCGGGACGGACTCGAAGGCGGGCGGACGCGACTACCTCGGGCTCTTCATGCAGGGCAAGGTGACCACGGAGCTGGTGGGTTAGGCTCCGCGTAGGTGTAGCACCGTCGACCGGCGTTGGCGATCCTGCCAACGCCGGTTTGCGCTTTGGGGCCACGAGGTCGGTCGCAGGCCGTCCACCGCGGTCGCTGCGCTCCTCGATCGGCAGCATGCCCTCGCGATTCTCCCTCGGTCCAGTCGTCGGGTTCTGCCTTTCGGCACATCCTTCGCATTGCCCCGCTCGCCCCCAGCCTCGAGTCCCATTCCATGGAGGTGAGCCGCCGTGCCACGCTGGATCCGCTTCATCCTGGTCGTCTGTCTCCCGCTGTTCGCGTTCTCCACGGCTCACGCCGCAGTCATTTCACTGACCCTGGTGGGTGGTGCGATGGGGATGGACGGCTCGACCGTCCTCGCCGATCCGCTCGCGCAGGAATCGCTCACGGGCACCACGTTGTCCCAGATCGGCGTTCCGGCGATCTGGGACCTCACGGCTCCGTTTCCGATGGACCTGACGTTCCGCCTCACGAACATCTCTGACGTCGATCTCCTCTTTCCCGACGCGCTCCCCGGCGTGTCGGTGCTGACCGAGGTCTATGGACTCGCCGGATACACGGTCAGGCAGAACATCGCGGCTGGAGGCGCCCGAGGATCGAACGGCGCGGCCGGGACGGACGGCGCCGTGAGCCGGACCGCGCTCGACATGACCGAGACGCTGGACGCGATCATGGGCGCCGCGTCGGGCTCGAACGGCGGTGGAGGAGGAGCCGCGACGGGGGTCGCCAACAACTTCATTTCGATCACCGGCGCGTCCGGCGCGGAGCTGGCGGCCTACCTCGCCAACCTCACGCTCCATCCAGGCGAGCACGTGGACATCGCGGGATTCGCGCACGTCCTCGCGTTTGGTCGCGCGGATGAGGCGGCCAAGATCGGATTCGGGTTCGATCTTCCGACCTTCAGCTTCGGCGGGACCAGCTTCACGACCGGCGCGTGGACGGCAACGTGCGGAGGACCGAGGCCGGACGTCGTGGAGGAGCCGCCGGTGACGACCACGTCGACCACCACGAGCTCAGCGCCCCTTCCGGGGACGTCCGGACTGATGTTGATTGGGGGGCTAGCGGGAGCGCTGGGCCGGCGGCGCGACTTCGGCCGGCTGCTGAATCGCGCGTAGCACGTCGCGCGCGAAGGCGGGGAGCGTGTCGTCGCGCGCTCCCATGACGACCGCGCGGTCCCCGGGGCGCGAGCCCAGGGCGATCGCGCGGGCCGCCTCGCCGCGTGTCTCGGCGAGCGTCGCGTTCACACCGAGGCCACGGAGCTCCTCGACGAGGTGCTCCGACCGGATGGAGCGGTCTGCCGTTCCGCCCGCGTCGTAGATCGGCGCGAGGAGGAGATGGTCGCCGGGGCGGAACGAGGCACGGAAGGTCTCGACCAGCTCCTTCCGGAAGAAGCGCGTCGGGCCGTAGCCGTGCGGCTGGTAGTAGACCCAGAAGGCGCCGCGGGGCCGCAAGGCCTCGAGCGCAGCCTGGATCTTGACCGGGTTGTGACCGAAGTCGTCGTAGACATCGACTCCGCGCGCGGCGCCGATCCGCTCGAGGCGCCGGCGGACGCCCGCGAAGGTTCCCATGGCGTGGGCCGCGTCCGCGAGAGGGACTCCGGCGCACGTGGCCGCGGCGATCGCGAGAAGCGTGTTCTCCACCGTGAGGATCCCTGGGAAGGGAACGCTCACCGCGACGTCATCGATCTCGAAGCGAACCGAATCCGGCTCGAGCACGATCGAGCGCGCGATCATGTCCGGTGGAATCCACGCCTGCCGCCCTTCGAGGGCGACATAGGTGTGGGGGAGGGATTCAGGACGCCGGATACGGCCCAGGATCGGGTCGCCCGAATGCATGACCGCGCACTCGGTGGTCGCGGTGAGGAGCGCCTCGAACATGCGCGCGACCTCCTCGATCTCCTTGTGGTCGCGGCTCAGGTTCGTGAGCACGGAGATGGCCGGCGCGAACTCGGCCACGCTCCCATCGCTCTCGTCGGTCTCGATCACGAGCCAGTTGCTCCCGCCGACGCGGATGCTACCCGGCGGGATGGCGCCGGGCAGCGACACTGCGGCGCCGCCGCCGAGGAAGGAGGGATCGAGCCCAGCCTCGACGAGGATGTGCGCGATCATCGTCGTCACGGACGACTTGCCGCTCGTCCCGGCGACGGCGATGGTTCGGTGCTCCGACGCGACCTGTGCGAGGAACGAGCCGCGGCGGATGCGAGGGACATCGAGCTCCACCGCGCGGAGGAAGTCGGGATTGCCCGTTTCGACCGCGGTGGAGTGCACGAAGGCGGTGAGGTCGGGCGTGATGCCGGATCCGTCCTGAGGAACGAGGCGCACGCCCGCGGCGCGAAGCGCGTCGAACACCGGCAGGGCGATCCCGCGGTCGTGGTTCCGGTCGGAGCCGGTCACGAGGGCGCCCCGTGAGGCCGTGAGGATCGCAAGAGGGGCCATTCCGCTCCCTCCCACGCCGCTGAAGTGGTACCGCCGCTCGACCGCGCTCATCACGGCCGCAGTCTCGCGGGGCATCGGCCTAGGGTCAAGGAAAGTCGCGGACGGACGCGCCGGAAGGCACCGGGCGCCGCGGGCCACCCGAGGGCGCTCGGGTTGACGCTCGGACTCATCCCGGGTAGATTGACGCCTGTCGGCACGGGATGGGGCTGTAGCTCAGATGGGAGAGCGCTTGACTGGCAGTCAAGAGGTAGCGGGTTCGATCCCCGCCAGCTCCACCAACCCTGCCTCACCACGTTCTTAGGCTTCACCAACGAGTCCTCCCCTCGACGAAGCCCTTCGGCACCCCCGCGACACACCTTGAGGTCCCCCGAGGTTCACGGCTAGCCGGTTTCGAGGTTTCCATGATTCCCAGAAACCTGAAGGCGATGTTGCTGCTCGTCCTCGGAGCAATGTCCCTTATCTCGGATGGATGCGCCCATTCCGGATCCCGGGTCGGCGGCGAGGGAACTTCGAAGACCGGCACCCTCAGGGGCAAGGTGATGGACGAGAATCTCAGGGGGATTGAAAACGTACGCGTCGCAATATCGGGTACCTCCGAAGAGCAGCTGACTCATGCCGACGGCAGCTTTCTCTTCGCCAGGGTCCCTTCAGGTTCATATTCCGTCTCGGCAAGAGCGACCGGGTACGTCTCCACCTCCCGTGGCGGGGTTCTAGTCGATGTGGGTCGCGTGACCTTTGTGGAGCTTGCCTTGAAAGAGGTAGCGGTGCGAATGATGCGGTCTCAGGAAGTCCCTGCTGATCAAGCCGGCGTAATCTCGGGAACTGTGGTCGATGAGCGGGACGCCCCTCTTATGTACGCCATCGCCTTTGACATGAACAGCACCCGAGCTGCGTCAACAGACGCTGGCGGTCACTTCCTTCTTTCAAATCTGCCCGCTGGAGCTTACGCGATCAAAGTAAAGCTTATTGGCTTTGCGACTGAGATTCGTGAGGGAGTGCAGGTCGTGGGTCGTGACACTACGAAGGTGGTTTTCAAGCTGAAGGAACAGCCGGTTCAGATGAGGATTCGTTAGCAGCTACGGTCCCGCCTCAACCCCCATACTCACGGCACCGCCACCCATTGCCCCGCTCCGCCACGCCACGGCCGCCTGCAGTGCGCGATCCGCATCCACGAAATTGAACCCGTTCGCCCTGTCCACCCCCACGTAATTCCAGCGCAGCGACTCGATCAAATAACGTAAGCCGCGCTCCATCGCGAAGGCGGGCGTCCCCGGAAGCTTGAGCCCGGGGGCGGTCGCGAGGAGCGCGGTGCGCAGGCTGTCGGCCTGCACGAAGAGGTCGAGGATGCGGTTTCCGAACGCGGGCTCCTCGAGCAGGCCCATACGGAGGTCCTCACGGGCGTGCACGAGGTCGGAACAGATTCGGTTGAATTCGGGTACTTGGGCGGTAGGGTCCACCGCGCCGTGCGCCGCGCCCGGCATGAAGAGGGCGAGGCCGGCGGCCGCTGCCGCGGCAAGGAGAAGCGCGCGTTGGGCTCGGGGCAGGGCCCCGGGCGCGGTTCGGACTGCGTTCATGTTGGCCTTCCTTAGCGAGGCCCCCCGGCCTCACACATAAAATTTCGGTAAGGAGGCGCGTATCCTTGACTAGAAATCGCCCGGTTTTTTGCATCGGCCTCTCGATTTGCCCGGAGCCCGGCCCTTCGATTGACGGGGGACCGCCGCTCTGATAGCCTGCAGGCCCATGCTCCACAGGTCGAATCCCATTCATT
>DASTKC010000051.1:0-17971 GCA_035716085.1 Candidatus Eiseniibacteriota bacterium
GGCGCGGCGATCGCGAGGAGCGCGAGGAGCGCTCCCAGCGAGGCGGCGCGCTTCATCACCGCGCGGCCCCCGCCCCCGGGCGGCGTGCGCGCTTGTACTCCTCGATCATCCGCTCCACGCGATCGCCTCCTTCGAGCACCACTGGACGGCGCTGCCCTTGCGGCACGGTCTTCTCCTCTTCCGCCAGGACCTGCACCACCTCCGCCATGATCTCCTCGCGGAGCCGCCCGTGATCCTCCGGAGAGATCTTGCCCGAATCCCGGTCGAAGTCCAGATCGAGGAGCTGGCCGTAGAGCCTCCCCTTCCGCTCGGCGATGGAACGGCGCTGAGCTTCGAGCTCGGGCTCGGCCCAGCTCCGCTCGCCCCGATTCAGGATCAACGGCGTGAGGATGAACGCGAGAACCCCCAGGGTGAGGAGAAGCTGTGCGGCGACGATCATTCGCCGAGGCCGCGCAGCTCGGCTTCGGCGCGCGCTCTCAAGTCGGCGAGATCCTGCTCCGCCGTCGTCCTGGGTGCCTGCCCGGGGAGAGCGAGGCCGCCCGCTCCGGCCGGCTGGGGCCTTCCCACCCATCGCTTCAGCACGAGGGCCGCGATGACGAAGCCGATGGCCGTGGCGACGAACGGCAGGACCCAGACGAGCAGGTTGAATCCCTGCGCCTTGGGCGCGCCGAGGATCACCTCGCCGTACTTCGAGACGAGCGATGCCGTGACCTCGTCCTTCGTCCTCCCCTTTTTCAGCTCGTCGGTGACGAAGCCTTGCATCGACTTCCCGGTCTCGCACGTGCAGCCGCTCAGGATCTCGCCGCAGGAGCAGGGACAGATGAGCTGGCTCGTGATGGCGCGCGCCGGATCCTTCCGGCCGGCGGCGGACTCCGTGGCGTGCGCCGGAACGGCGAAGGCCGTGAGGAGGCCGGCTACGAGCGCGAGGGTGGCGAGGATGGAGGGACGAATCATGCGAGGAGCTTTTCTTCCCGCTTCAAGCGCATGCGGTCGGCGAGGCAGATGATCGTGCCGATCACCATCACGACGCCGCCCGCCCAAACGAACGCGACGAGGGGATTGATGTAGGCCTGGATCGACGCGGAGCCGTCCTCGTTCACGCCGCCCAGGATGAGATAGAGGTCTTCGGCGGCGGTCGAACGGAGCGCGACCTCGGTCATGGGCTGCTGCGATTTCGTGTACATCGCCTTGGACGGATTCATGTCGGCGAGCCGCTTGCCGTTCCGGGTCACCTGCACGTGGGCGCGCGTCTGCGTGGCGTTCTGGATCTGCGTGTCCTCGACCCGATCCAGCGTGAGCGCGTACGGGCCGATGGCCATCGACTGCCCCGGCTGGAGCGGCGAGTGCGCCTCCTTCTGGAACACCGAGGAGCCGAGCACGCCGACGAAGATCATCACGACACCCAGGTGCACGATGTAGCCGCCGTAGCGGCGCTTGTTCTTCTGCACCAGGTGGAGGATCGCGGCCGGATTCGCCGGCGCGTCCACGTCTCTACGCGCCTGCACGCCGCGCACGAACTCCATCACGACGGCCGCGATCACGAAGGCGGCTCCGAACACGCAGACGATCGGGTAGACGCCGCGCAGCCCGAAGGGGATGCAGACGAGCGTGGCGAGAACGCCGACGAAGGCCGGAATCATGAAGTTCCGCTTCACGAACGCGCCCGTCGCGCGCTTCCACGAGAGCACCGGCCCGATGCCGGTGAGCATGAGGAGCGCCAGGGCGATCGGCACGTTCACGCGGTTGAAGAAGGGGGCCGAGACCGAGATCTTGGAGCCCGTCACCGCCTCGGAGAGAACCGGGAATGTGGTCCCCAGGAACGTCGCGAAGCAGAGCGCGACGAAGAGCACGTTGTTGAAGAGGAACGAGCCCTCGCGCGAGACCACCGCGTCCATCCGGTTCTCGGATTCGAGGAGCGCCTTGCGATAGAGGATGAGCGCCGTCGCGATCGTCCCCGAGGCGAGGATGAAGCCCATGAACCATGGGCCGATGTCCGACTCCGCGAACGAGTGAACGGAGGTGAGGACGCCCGACCGCGTGAGGAAGGTGCCGAAGATCGAGAGCTCGAACGTGAGCACGATCAGCACGATGTTCCAGGTCTTCAGCATGCCGCGGCGCTGCTCGATCATGACCGAGTGGAGGAACGCCGTTCCCACGAGCCAGGGCATGAGCGACGCGTTCTCGACCGGATCCCAGCCCCAGTAGCCGCCCCAGCCCAGCTCGATGTACGCCCACCGCGCGCCGAGCAGGATGCCGAAGCCGAGGAACATCCAGTTGAAGAGCGTCCAGCGCCGCACTTCCTCGATCCAGCGCGTGCCGGTGCGATTCATGATGAGGACCGCGATCCCGAACGCGAACGGGATGATGAAGCCCACGTAACCGGTGTAGAGGATCGGCGGGTGGATCATCATCCCCGGATCCTGAAGGAGCGGATTCAAGCCGTTCCCGTCCGGCGGCGGCGTCGCGAGAATCCGGAACGGCGACGACACGAACGAGAGGAGCGATGTGAAGAAGATCATGACGCTGGCCACCACCATCGCGACCGCGTCGTAGAAGGGATCGAGCCGCTTCCGGTAGCACCAGAGGAACGCAGCGCCGTACGCGCTCAGGATGAGGAGCCAGAGGAGGAGCGAGCCCTCCTGCCCCGCCCAGAGCGAGCTGAACGCGTACATCGTCGGGAGATCGAGGCTCGTGTGCTCGGCCACGTAGCGGTAGGAGAAGTCGCGCGCGACGAGCGCGCGCACGAGGAGGATCGTCGCGAGGAGTGTGAGGCCGCAGACGGCCCATACCGCGCGCCGGCCGCTCCGAAGCGGCCCGGCCATCCCCGATTTGAGACCCACCACGAACGCGCCGACCGCGTAGCAGGAGCAGAGGAACGCGAGGAAGAGGGAGAGCTTCCCGATCTCGCTCACGAGCGGTCCTTGCCGAGACCCTCCGCCTCGTACTTCGACGGGCACTTGGTCACGAGCTTCGTGGCGTGGAGCGTGCGGTCGTCATGATGATAGCTGCCTTCCACAACGACCTCGCGCCCGTCCGCGAAGGCGTCCGGCATGAGGCCTTCGTAGACGACACCGATCGCCTGCTTGCCGTCGGTCATCTGGAAGTGGAGGCGCGGGGCCTTCTGGTCGTACGCGATGCTCCCGGCCTGGACCTTCCCGTCGAGCCGGAACCCGCCCTGGCGCGGAGGCGCCGTGAGCTGGGCCAGCTCGGTCACGGTCATGTACTGCATGCCCGTCGCCTTGACCCCGGACGAGATGAGCCAGGCGACGCAGCCAAGGACAGCCACGGTCACGAGGATCAGGCGGAGGGTGGTTCGATTCATGGATCGCCTTGCCCTGGTTTGGGTTAAGTGCGCGGGATTCCGGTCATTGTGGCAGAAGGCAGGAGCGAGTCAAGCAGCGACGGTGGCCTGCTACCTCGGTAGTACCCGCGCGCCCGGCGGATTACGCCATCACCTTGCGGGGACGTAAGATTCGAATGAGGATGAGCCCCGCCAGGAAGCCTCCCACGTGGGCCCCCCACGCCACCCCGGTCGAACCCGGCGCACCCAGCGACAGGAATCCGCTCAAGCCTTGGATGAGGAACCAGACGACCAGGAGCGCGACCGCGGGCAGCTCGACGATCGAGAAGTAGAAGACGATCGGGATGAGCGTGACGACACGGGCGCGCGGGAAGAGCGAGGCGTAGCCCGCGAGGACCCCCGCGATGGCCCCGCTCGCGCCGACGGTGGGCGCCGTGGACCCGGGCGAGACCAGCACGTGCGTGGCCCCGGCGGCGATCCCGCACAGGAAGTAGAAGAGGAGGTAGCGGACCGGTCCGAGCGTGTCCTCGACGTTGTCGCCGAAGATCCAGAGGTACCACATGTTCCCGATCAGGTGGAGCCAGCCTCCATGGAGGAACATCGAGGTGAGGAACGGCACGATGGCGCCGAGCGACCCGAGCGGCCCGGTCCCGCTCTCGAGCCCGAGCGTGACGCGCGCCGGGATGAGCGCGTAGGACGCAAAGAGCTGCTGGAGCGAGGGCGCGGCGAGCTCGTAGAGGAACGTGACCGTGCACCCCGCGATGATCGCGAGCGTGACGAGCGGAAACGTGCCCGATGGGTTCTTGTCGCGGAGCGGGATCATGACTCTACGATTCTAGTGGTGCGAGACGTTGTGGTGCTGGACGTCGTTGTGCGTGACGAGGCGTCCGAAGAACCGCCCGATCACGGCGCCCGCCATCACGTCGGAGAACCAGTGGTGGTTCCCCGCGACCCGGCTCGCTCCGACGAACGCGGCCGCGCCGTACGCGATCCAGGGGACCACGCCGTCGTACTCGCGATCGAGCACGGTCGCGACCGCCATCGTGTTCGCGGTGTGCCCCGAAGGGAACGACAGGTCGTCCGACTCATCGGGACGCTCTCGATTCGTCGTGGTCTTGAGCGTGAGCACGGTGAGGCTCGTCGCCGTGATCGCGAGCGCCAGCCGCTTCGCGGTGTTGAGCTCCTTGGGCGCGTGCGCCTTCCATCCGTAGAGCGCCATGAGAACGGTGCCCCCCACGAGCACGACCGGGCTCCCGAGCGCCTGCCCGGCGTTGTCGAGGAATGTGTCCTCGCCGGACCCAGGTTCGATCGTGTCGTCGAGGAGGAAGCCGACGCCGATCGCGGCGCCCGCCATCACGGTCTCGCGGAGCACCGTCGAGCCGCCGGGCAGCGTGACCTCGGAGGGGATCGAATCGGGGGCGTCCGAGGCTGCGGCGGCGGCGAAGGCGGCGGACTTGCGCCAGGAGAGCGCGGCGAGCGGGGCCGGCGCGGCCGGGACGTAGGAGGCGGGCGCGACCATCGCAGGTGTCGCGACGGCTAGAGGCGCCGCGGACGCCGGAATCGCGTCCGTCAGCAAGAGGAGCAGAGCGAAGATCGCGGTCCGGGCCCGAGAGCGCATGGGCCGCGGAGGATAGCCTATGGAGCGTGCGCGACCAAGTGACCGATCACGGTCCCGAGGACCGCGCCTGCGACCACGTCGGAGAGATAGTGGTGGTTGTCCGCGATGCGCGCTTCGCCCGCGAGCGCGGCGGCCGTGTACGCGCCCCACCCGGCGATGCCGCCATAGCGCTTGTCGATCACGGAGGCGGCCGCGAACGCCACCGCGGTGTGGCCGGACGGGAAGGAGTAGTGGTTCGAGCCGTCGGGTCGCTCGCGGTGGGTCGTGTATTTGAGAGCCCAGACCGCGGCCGATGTCGCCGTGAGCGCGACGGCGAGATCCTTCGCGGTGTGCATCGCCTCGCGATCGCCCGTGACGAGCCCGATGGCGCCGAGCACCGCCGTCCCGCCGAAAACGAACTGCCCGGCGCCCACGACCTCTCCCGGCTCCTCGATCACCTCGCCGGGGCCCTCGTCGATGCCATCGCGCTTCACCGCGCCATCGAGCGCGAAGGCGGCGCCGATCAAGCCGGCGGCGATCGCGGACTTGCGGAGTAAGGTGGCGGTGGTGGTGCTGGCGCGGGAGGGGGCGGGCGCGAGGATCGAGGCGAGGACGAGCGCCGGCAGGAGGAGTGCTGCCGGCAGGGCGCGTTGCATGACTCCTCCTACCCCAACGGAAGCGCGCGGGTCCATTGCGAGTAGAGAACGGCAAAGCCCCCCGCTTCTTGACCCCGGAAGCCCGCGGCGCTTCGCCCCCGCCCATCGATGACGTATCCTGTCGCGCGCATGCCAGCCAAGCGATTCCGCGCCGTCGACGAGCGGGTGAAGGCCGCGATCGCCGAGGGACTCATCCCCGGCGCGGTCGCGATCGTCGGCCGGAGCCAGGGCCCGGTCCATCGCGTCGTGGCCGGCCATCGCGCGGTCCGCCCGCGGCGGGAGCCGATGACCGCGGCGACGATCTTCGACCTCGCGTCGCTCACCAAGGTGATGGCGACGGCGCCGCTCGCGGTCGAGGAGGCGACGCACGGCCGACTCCGGCTCGCGGACCCGCTCGAGCGCCACCTGGTCGAGACCCGCGACACGCAGGTCGGGACGATTCCGCTCCACCGGCTCCTCACCCACACCGCCGGCTTCGTGCCCGACAATCCCATCGAGGACTACCGCGGCTCCCGGGCGGCGCTCGTCCGGGCCATCGCGGAGGAGCCGCTCGAAAGCGAGCCGGGAACGAAGTTCACCTACAGCGATGTCGGCTACATCCTGCTCCAGATCGTGCTCGAACGGCGCGCGCGCAAGCGGCTCGACGTCCTCGCGCAGGAGGCGCTCTTCCGTCCGCTCGGGCTCAAGGACACGCGATTCGGCACTCGCGTGAAGGATCGGCCGCACACGGCGCCCACCGAGCTCGTGCGTGGCCGCTGGCTCCGCGGCGTGGTGCACGATCCGCGGGCGCGGTCGCGCGCGCTCCTGGGCATCGGAGGGCACGCCGGCGTGTTCGGCACGGCGGCCGACACCGCGCGGTTCTGCGAGATGATCCTCAGGCGCGGGGCTTATGGCCGCCGTCGCGTGCTCGCGGAAGCGACCGTCCGCGCCATGACCACCGATCAATGCGAGCCCGGAGTAGGAGCGCGCCGCGGATTCGGCTTCGACATCCAGAGTCCCTACTCCGCGCCGCGCGGACTGCGATTCTCGCAGCGGTCGTTCGGGCACTCGGGCTGGACCGGCGGCTCGCTCTGGATCGATCCCGAGGCCGACGCCTACGTCGTGCTCCTCACGAACGCGATCCATCCCGACGGTCATCGGGACTTGAAAGCGCTCCGCTCCGACGTGGCCACCGCGGCCGCGGAAGGATTACTTAAGATTTGACACGGGGTCGGGCGCGTCGAGCGCGGCCCGGATGGTGCGGAGAAGTCCCTCGGGCTTGTACGGCTTCTGGATGAACCGAATGCCGCCTCCGGCCGCGGCCTGACGCACGACGGCCTCGTCGGTATAGCCCGACATGAATACGACGCGCGTCGCGGGGTGCCGGTCGCGCACGCCTTCGGCGAGCGCCGCCCCGCTCATGCGCGGCATCACGACGTCGGTGAGGAGGAGGTGGATCGGCTCGCGGATCCGCTCGACCATCGCCAGCGCGTCGATCCCGCTCGGCGCTTCCAGCACGCGATAACCCCGCTCCTCGAGCACGCGGTGCGTGAGAGCGCGGAGCGTGGCGTCGTCCTCGACCAAGAGGATCGTCTCGCTGCCCCCCGCGGGCGCGCCTTCCTCGGGGTGCGGCTCGCTCACGCGCGGGGCATGCACGTCGGTCGCTTTCGCCGTCGGGAGATAAACCTCGAAGCGGCTCCCCTGTCCCGGCTCGCTCTGGACGGTGATGCCGCCGCCGGATTGCTTCACGATTCCGTACACGGTCGACAGCCCGAGCCCGGTCCCCTTCCCTTTCTCCTTCGTCGTGAAGAATGGCTCGAAGAGCTGCGCTCGGACGGCCGAGTCCATGCCGACGCCGGTGTCCTTCACGGATACGACGGCATAAGCGCCCGGCGCGAGGCCTGTCCGCTCGGGGGCGGATCCTGACTCGATCCATTCATTCCGCGTCTCGAGCGTCACGCGGCCGCCGTGCGGCAGCGCGTCGCGGGCGTTGAGCACCAGGTTCATCAAGACCTGCTCCATCTGCCCCTGGTCGGCGCGCACCGTGCCGAGCTTCGGGTCGAGCCGGGTCTCGAGCTGGACCTCGTCGCCCACGAGCCGTCGTAGAAGACGGTCCATGTCCTCGATGACCGAGTTCAGATTCACGGGAAGCGGACGCAGGATCTGCTTCCGCCCGAACGCGAGGAGCTGCGACGTGAGCGCCGCCGCCCGCTGCCCCGCCATCGCGATCTCGTCCACGTATCCGCGGAGCGCATCGTTCACGGGAAGCTTGCGCTGGATGAGCTCGCAGTAGCCGAGGATCGTGGTGAGGAGATTGTTGAAGTCGTGTGCGACGCCTCCGGCGAGCTGGCCGATGGCGCGCATCTTCTGCGCCTGGAGGAACTGCTCCTCGAGGCGCTTCCGCTCGGTGATGTCCTCGACCACGGCGGTGAAGTACTCCGGGGTGCCGGAGCCGTCGGAGACCGGCGCGAGCGTGAGATGGCACCAGACCATCGTGCCGTCCTTCCGCTTGAGCTCCTGATCCACGCGGCAGATGCCTTCCTTCCACTCGCCGATGTGCTGGAGCACTTCCTCCGGCGGGCAGCCCGCACCCCCCGCCAGATCTTCGGGCCGCATGAATTCCTTGACCCGCATGTGGAGGAGCTCCGAGCGCGAGTAGCCGAGGATGTCGCAGAGCCGCTGGTTCACGCGCACGAACGCGCCCGCCAGGCTCAGATGGGCGATGCCGACGGCCGCCTGCTCGAACGTGGCGCGGAACCGCCGTTCGCTCTCGCGCAACGTCGCTTCGGCGCGCTCGCGCTCGGTCGCGGCGATTCTCCTCGAGCGCTGCTCGATCATGGCGGTCACGAAGAGGGCCAGGAGGAGCGCGACCGCGAGGACGAGCAGGAAGACGACGAGCTCCATGGCGCGCGCGGGAGCGAGCGCCGCACGGAGGCTCCGGAGCGCCAGCACGCGGCCGCCGAGGGTGGGCGAGGGGGAGGCGGCGACGAGGTACGGCGCGCCCCCGACCTGGATCGTACCGAGCGAGCCTCCGCCGTCCTTCGCGCGGACCAGCGCGCCGAGCTCGACACCGGGGGCGGAGCCGGGTGGAAAGCCGAGCTCGGTGACGACGGCGCGGTCGCGGTCGATCACCACGATCCCGCCCGAATCCGGCCGCACGGGCTGCGCGAGCTGGCGCTCGAGCGAGGAGACGAGGACCTGCGCCACGAGATAGCCCGAGACCGGGCCGGTGCCCGAGCGGATCGGCGTCGCGATGGCGATGGAGCGCTCCTGCCGTCCCGCCATGCGGTGATACGACGAAGAGACGTAGGTGGTCTCACCGGACGAGACGCCGCGGAACCAGTCTCGGAACGCGAAATTTTTCCCGATGACGGAGGGGTCGCGGGGGTAATCGCTCCACTCGACACCGGTCACATCGGTGACGAACGTGCGATCGACGCGGGGATTGCCCCGGATCAGCCGCGCGAGGACGGCGCGCACCGCACGCTCGTCCCTGCGATTCGCTCCCTGGAGGATTTCGGGGTGCTCGGCGTACGCTTCGGCGTAGTCGGCGATGCCGCGCAGGTATTCGTCCACGGCCATCGCGCCGAGCCGCGCGAGCGCGGCGCCGCGGAGGGCCTCGTTCTCCTCGACGCTCCGGTGCGTCGAGCGGACCTGGACCTGCATGATCGCGAGGAGCGGAATCGCGATCGCGAGCGCGAGCACGACGAACCGCGGAACCGGCGAGCGAGGCCGGACGTCGTTCAGAGAGCCCTCCCCTTACGAAGGGCCCTCAGGAGCAAGGACCCGAATCCGGATGCGGACTACGTCCCGTACCGGTATTTCGGCTCCCAGCCGTTCACGCCATCCTTGAGGAGCCCGAACAGATGCCATGCGGAGCAGAAGGAATCGAAGGGCCCGAACCCGGCGCGGGCCACGCGGACGATGCTCCCGTCGTCGTTCTTGTAGAACGTGGAGACGCCCGGGAGCCAGCTCTTCTCGCTCCGGAATCCCATGTCCTCGGTGAACATCGAGCCGTGGCTGGAGATCATGCGGAAGTTCCAGCCGCGGGAATGCGCGAGCTGCGCCTGGGTGTCGGGAGAATCCGGGGTGATGACGACGAAGGCGGCACGGTTCTCGAGGTGCGGCAGGATGCCGTTCCAACCGTCGGCCCAGAGCGTGCAGTAGCGGCAGCCCTTCCCCATGTTGTGGATCACGATGAGGTCCTTGCCCTGGCCGAAGAGCTGCGACAGCTTCACCGGACCGTGGGGACCGGTCAGGGTGTAATCGGAGACGGGAGTCGTCGGCAGCAAGCGCTTGTGCTCGGCCAGCCGCTCCGAGCGCTCCGCGATCTCCTGCTCGAGCCGCTCGATTTCGTAGGCGAGATCCGTCATTTCCTTCATCGCCCCTCCTCTAACGGTCCGGACACCGGCCCGGAAACCCAGGCCGGCGGCGCCGGATTCGACCATCGAGCATACCCCCGGCGACGGGGGGCGCAACGGGGAACTACGGAGACCCCGGCCGGGATCGCGCTATACTGTTGCCGTGAATGACGTCCGCCCGGGTCGCCCGACCCAGCCGCCCCGCCGCGCCGCGACGATCGCAGGGCTCGCGGCACTCGCGCTCGTGTCGATGGGCGCCGCCTTCGAATCCCACTGGCAGGACGGGAAGGCCGAGCTGGACGGCTACCGCTACACCGTCACCCGCTACGGCCACGCGCGGGCCGGTACCGCGGTCATGGTGTACGTCACCGAGCCCTTCAGCGAAGCCAAGCGCGTGAAGGTGGATCATCCCACGCCCGGCTCCGCCGACGTGGTCGAGGCGCTGAAGCTCAACTTCATCCGCGATTTCCAGACCGGGATCTACGACTACAACACGATGGTGTCCCTGTTCGCGCGGAGCCGCGACTTCTCGCCGATGAAGATCTCGTTCTCGGGCTCGGAGTGGTGCGGCAACGTGTACGAGGAAATGCTCTTCGAGCGCTACCATCTCGCCGATCGCTACCAGAGCTATTTCGAAGGGGAGTCGGACGCGCGCCGCCTGACGCTCGTGAAGCCCGGCATCGCCGAGGAGGAGCTCTTCATCCTGCTCCGTGATCTCCGGAGTGATTGGCTGGCGCCGGGGCAGAAGCGGAAGATCGCGTTCCTTCCCGCGGCGTTCTACCGGCGGCTCACGCACAGACCGTTGATCTGGACCCAAGCCGTGATCGAGCGCGGCAAGGGCGTGGAAGCCGTGACCGTGCCGGCGGGACGATTCGACGCGGTGCGCTACGTGGTAAAGGTCGCCGACGGACGCGAGGGGACGTTCTGGGTGGAGCGCGCGTATCCCCACCGCATCCTTCGCTGGACGTGGCTCCCCGCCGCCGGCATGACGCAGCGAGGCGGGTGGTCGCCTGCGGAAGGGCTCGACCAGGGCGAGCTCGCGGGAAGCCAGCGTCTTCCCTACTGGCAGCTCCACGAGCCCGGCGATGAGAAGTACCTGGCGCAGCTCGGGCTCAAGCCCCAGACCGCCATCGTCGGCGGGACGACCCGGCTCCGGGGCGACGTGGGGACCACGCCGTCCAAACGGTAGGCGTCCCCAAACCCCCGTTCAGGGACGCCCCCGGTGCTGCACTTCGATGATGGGCCGGACGCGGCCCTGGGCCGGGTAGCGGCCCCCTAGAACTGCGCCTTCTCGGTGCTCCCGTCGAGCGCGAGCGTCGAGCAGCTTCCGTTCGAGATGACCTGCATCACCTCGTCGAAGTAGCCGGTCCCGACTTCCCGCTGATGCCGCGTGGCCGAGTAGCCGTGCTTCTCGGAGTCGAACTCCGCCGTCTGGAGCTCGGCATAGCCCGCCATTCCGCGATCCTTGTACGCCCGCGCCAGCTCGAACATGCCGTGGTTGAGCGAGTGGAAGCCGGCGAGCGTCACGAACTGGAACTTGTAGCCCATCGCTCCCAGCTCCTTCTGGAACTTCGCGATGGTCTCGGGATCGAGCTTCGCGCGCCAGTTGAAGGACGGTGAGCAGTTGTAGGCGAGCATCTTGCCCGGGAACTTGGCGTGCACCGCCTCGGCGAACTGCCGCGCCTCCTCGAGATCGGGCGTCGACGTCTCCATCCAGATGAGATCGGCGTAGGGCGCGTAGGCGATCGCACGGGCGATGGCGCACTCGATGCCGCCCTTGTAGCCGAAGAATCCCTCCGACGTGCGGTTGCCGGTCAGGAACTCCCGGTCGCGCTCGTCCACGTCGCTCGTGATGAGCTTGGCGCTGTCCGCGTCGGTGCGCGCGACGATGAGGGTCGGCACGTCGAGGACGTCCGCCGCGAGGCGCGCGGCCACGAGCGTGCGGATGAAGTGTCCGGTCGGGACGAGCACCTTGCCGCCCAGATGGCCGCACTTCTTCTCCGAGGAGAGCTGGTCCTCGAAGTGCACGGCCGCCGCGCCCGCCTCGATCATGGACTTCATGAGCTCGAACGCGTTGAGCGGTCCGCCGAAGCCGGCCTCGGCGTCAGCGACGATGGGTGCGAGCCAGGTGCGCGCCGCCGGAGCGTTGTGTCCGTTGGCTCCGTGGCCGTTCTGGGAGTGACCGTTCTGGGACGGCGCCTTGCGAGCTTCCGCGTGCTCGATCTGGTCCGCGCGCAGGAGCGCCTGGTTGATGCGGCGCACCACGCTCGGAACGCTGTTGGCGGGATAGAGGCTCTGGTCGGGATAGGTCTGCCCGGCGAGGTTGGCATCCGCGGCCACCTGCCAGCCGCTCAGGTAGATCGCTTCGAGACCCGCCTTCACCTGCTGCACCGCCTGGTTGCCGCTCAGAGCGCCGAGCGCGTTCACGTACTCGCGCGTCGTAAGGAGATGCCAGAGGCGCCGGGCGCCGAGCTGGGCGAGCGTGTGCTCGACCTTGACCGAGCCGCGGAGCCGCTCGACGTCCTCGTTGCGATACGGACGGACCACGCCGGCCCAGCGCGAAGCTGGGAGCGGCATGAGGGCCGGTTCCGCCGGGACTGCGCGCGCTGCGGCGACGTTCGGGACAGCCGCCGGCGCGGGCGCCTGCGTGATGCGGTTTCGAGCTCGTTTCAAGCGCGTCGTTGCCATGATGTCCCCCTTGATGTCGACGACTCGAGCCGGATCGCTCTCTAGTCGATCCGGCTGTAAGCCGGAATGGTCAAAAACTCTTCGAGCGTCTCCGCCGTGGAGAGCTCGAGAAACAAGTCACACGCTTCGGTGAATCGCCCGTTCCTGAATCTCTCGGAACCGATCTCCTGCTCCACATGGCGCATCTCGTCCTCGACGACCGCGCGGACATGCGCGGCGTCGACGACGGCTCCGTCTTCGAGGCGCGCCTTGTGGTGGACCCACTGCCACACCTGCGCTCGGGAGATCTCCGCGGTCGCGGCGTCCTCCATGAGGTTGTAGAGGGGGACGCAGCCGTGCCCCTCGAGCCAGGCTTCCAGGTACTGGATCCCGACCCGGGCGTTGAGCCTGAGGCCCTCTTCGGTGCGCGTTCCGCGCGGCACGGCGAGAAGGTCGCTCCCCGTGACCTCCACGTCCTCGCGCTTCCGGTCGAGCTGATTGGGGCCGTCCATGACGGCCTCGAACACTTCGCGCGCGAGCGCCACGAGCCCCGGATGCGCGACCCAGGTGCCGTCGTGGCCATCCGTGACCTCGCGGAGCTTGTCCTGCCGCACCTTCTCGAGCGCCGCGTGGTTCGCCTCCGGGTCGCTCTTGATCGGGATCTGAGCCGCCATGCCCCCCATCGCGTGCGCGCCGCGCCGATGGCACGTGCGAATGCAGAGCTGCGTGTACGCGCGGAGGAAGGGCTGCGTCATCGTCACCTGGGAGCGATCGGGCAGAACGGCCGCGGGGTCGTTTCGCCGCTGCTTGATGAAGGAGAAGATGTAGTCCCAGCGGCCGCAGTTGAGCCCGGCCACGTGCTCGCGCAGCTCGTAGAGGATCTCGTCCATCTGGAACGCGGCCGGGAGCGTCTCGATCAGCACCGTGGCCTTGATGGTTCCGCGCGGGACGTCGAGCGTCTCCTCGGCGGCGAGGAAGACCTCGTTCCACAGACGCGCCTCGCGATAGCTCTCCAGCTTGGGGAGATAGAAGTACGGTCCGGTTCCCCGCCGGATCAGCTCGTGCGCGTTGTGGAAGAAGTAGAGGCCGAAGTCGAACAGCGCTCCCGGGACGGGCCGTCCGTCCACGTGGAGGTGCCGCTCCGGGAGGTGCAGCCCGCGCGGGCGAACGATGAGCGTGGCTGTGCGATCGGCGAGCCGGTACTCCTTGCCCGACGCCGGATCCACGTAGTCGATCGTGCGGCGAACGGCGTCCATGAGGTTGAGCTGCCCTTCGACGTTGTTGCTCCAGGTCGGGGCGTTCGAATCCTCGAAGTCGGCCATGAAGCAATCCGCGCCGGAATTGAGCGCGTTGATCACCATCTTCCGGTCGACCGGTCCCGTGATCTCGACGATGCGTCGCGTGAGATCGCCGGGGACCGGCGCGATCGTCCAGTCGCCTTGCCGAACCGGAAGCGTCTCGTCGAGGAACTCGAGTGGGGCGGCGATCGAGAGCCGGCTGGCGCGGTCCCCGAGAAGCTGCTCGAGGGTTGGCCGGAACGCCCGCGTGAGGCTCTCGAGGAACGCCAGGGCCTCCGGCGTGAGGAGCCGCTCGTATCCTGGGCGGACCGGGGCTTCGACCGAAGCCCCTGTCGATGTGAGTGCGCTCAAGTTCATGTAACAAGAATGACAGAATCTGTGGATCAAAGCCAGTAATTTATTGTGTTACAATAAATTACTGCATTTACTAATACCTATTTCACCAATGCCTTATTTGTAACTGTGGTAAACTGTGTTGGTGGAAGCGAACTTGAAAGCCCCAGCCCTGGGGCGGAAGATCCGCGCCCTCCGCCAGGCCGAGGGGCTGACCCAGGCCGCCATGGCCGCCCGGCTCGGAATCTCTACTTCGTACCTGAACCTCATCGAGAACGATCGCCGCCCGCTGGGTGCGGGACTCCTCCTCACCCTGGCTCGCGCGTTCAATATCGACCTCAGAACCTTCGCCATCGGCGAGGATGCGCGGCTCGTGTCGGACCTCGCCGAGGCCTTCGGCGATCCGCTCTTCGGCGAGCGCCGCCTCGACGAGCGGGAGCTCCGCGAGTTCGTATCGTCGAGTCCCGCCATCGCCCGCGCCGTGGTGCAGCTCCATCACGCATACACGGACGCGCGCGCATCCGCCGAATCCATCGCCGCCGAGGTGGTGGACCGGCAGGATCTCTCCGGAGTGGATCGCGCGGGACTCGCGGCCGAGGAGGTATCGGACCTCGTCCAGCGTCACGTGAACCACTTCCCCGAGCTCGAAGCCGAGGCGGATCGGATCTGGAAAGACGCCAAGCTCGAGGATCAGGACTTCTTCGAGGGAATGGCGCACTACATGGAGCGGCGCCACAGCGTGCGCGTGCGGGTGCTCCGCCTGGGTGAGATGGGGGACGCGGTGCGGCGCTTCGATCCGGAACGGCGCGAGCTGCATCTGTCCGAGGTGTTGAGGCGGGGCTCGCGCAACTTCCAGCTCGCGCATCAGGCCGCGCTCCTCACCTGCCCCGACACTCTGGATCGCATCGCCCAGGACGAGCAGCTCACGTCGCCGGAGTCGCGCGCGCTCTGCCGGGTCGCGCTCGCGAACTACTTCGCCGGCGCGCTTCTCATGCCCTACGACGCCTTCTTTCGCGCCGCCGAGGAAGAGCGCTATGACACGGACCTCCTCGAGCATCGCTTCCGCGCCAACTTCGAGCAGATCTGCCATCGCCTCACGACGCTCAACCGCTCCGGAGCGCGCGGGATCCCGTTCCACATGGTGCGGGTCGACATCGCCGGAAACATCTCGAAGAAGTTCAGCGCCACCGGGCTTCGGTTTCCGAGGTTCGGCGGCCTCTGCCCGCTATGGAACGTGCACGCGGCCTTCCTCCAGCCGAACGTCATCCGCGCGCAGCTCGACCGCTTCCCCGACGGAACCCTCTACTTCTCCTTCGCACGCACGATCCGGAAGCACCGCGGCGGCTATCACACGCCCGAAGTCTTGTATTCCGTGGGCCTGGGGTGCGACGTGGAGTCGGCCAAGCGGCTGGTGTACGCCGACGGTTTCGATCTCACGAATCCGCAGGCCGCCGCGCCGGTCGGGATCACGTGCCGCCTGTGCGAGCGCCTCGACTGCCGGGCGCGGGCATTCCCCTCGATCTATCAGCCGCTCAAGGTGGATGAGAATCTGCGGGGCGTTTCGTTCTTCGCGAGGCCGGGGGGAACGGGGACGTAGGGCGGCGGGCCGGCTGTTCATGGCTTTCACGCGAGTTGCCGCAAGCACCCTACTCCGATCCGTGAACGAACGTTGACGCTACAGGCCCCGGGGCCAGTTGCTGAGGGTCCGCCGCGACGCTCGGAAGGACCGATCCAGCGTCCCCACGCTCCCGCCAACTGGCCCCGGGGCCAGTTGTCTGAGACCACAGACGGGAGCAACCGAGGCCCACTGTAGTGCCCCACGCACTGGCCCCGGGGCCAGTGATCGGAGAGCCCGGGGGAGCAACCCAGTTCCAGCCGGCGTCCGACCTACTGGCCCCGGGGCCAGTTGAAACGACGCACAGCCGTGAATGCGGACGTGGTGGTGCTCGCGGGTTAATTCTTCATTCACATTGGGATG
The DNA here is from genome assembly GCA_035716085.1 of Candidatus Eiseniibacteriota bacterium. Lineage (GTDB taxonomy): Bacteria > Eisenbacteria > RBG-16-71-46 > SZUA-252 > SZUA-252 > WS-9. The sequence goes on from DASTKC010000051.1 coordinate 16,171, forward strand.
GCGAGAATCCTGGCCAGCAACGATTCGGTTCCACTGGCCCCGGGGCCAGTTGAAACCACGCACAGGCGTGACCACGGCGCGGTGCATGGCGACCATCGAAGCAGCATGAATGTGATTGGACGGAGTGCTGGCGTGAAGGGAGCAAGCCCCGGGTGGAGCGGGGAGTGGGTGTGAAGGGAGCCAAGCCCCCGGCGGAGCCGGCCGGGTCAGGCGTGGGCGAGCTGGTAGACGATGAGCTGGGCGACTGTCCAGAGCACGAGCCCGATGCCCGTGATGGGAAGGACGAGGGCGAGGGCGAATCGAATGCCGAAGCCGCGGACGCTGAAGTGGCGCATGGCGGAATCATCGGCAGATCCGGTGGAAACCTAAAGGCCACGGCACGCCGTCGCAGGCCGCGGCCAGCCGTGGCGGGCCGCTCAGCGCTCCGCGGAACCAAACCGCTCAGCGTCCCGCGGTACCCGACCGCTCAGCGCTCCGCGGTACCCAACCTCCGGTCCACGACGACCTGCCCCGCCTTCATCACCCACCGGACGCGCGCGGTGACGGCCTGGATGTCCGTGAGTGGATTCCCCTCGACGGCCACGATATCCGCCATGTAGCCAGGCGCCAGTGCGCCGAGCTGCTTCTCCTGCCCGAGGAGCGCGGCGCCGTTCACGGTCGCCGCGGCGAGCGCCTGCGCCGGGGTCATGCCCGCCTTCACGAACCACTCGAGCTCGCGCGTGTTCTCGCCGCACATCGTGAAGAGGGCGTCGGAGCCCATCGCCACCTTCACCTTCGCCCGCACGGCGCGGCGAAGCGTCTCCACATTTCGCCCGCGGTACTCGTTCAGCCGCGCCACCGCGGACGAGTCGTAGCCGAAGATCGAAGCATTCTCGGCGTAATAGCGATTGTGATCGATCGTCGGAACGTAGAACGTGCCCCGCTTCGCCATCTCGCGGAGGGTGGCATCGTCCATGTCGGTCGCGTGCTCGATCGACGTGGCGCCCGCCCGAACGGCATCGCGCGCGCCGTCGGGACCATACGAGTGGACCGCGACGCGCTTGCCCCGTCCCTTCGCCGCGTCGACCGCCGCCTTAAGCTCTTCATACGTGTAGGTCTCGTCGCCGGTCACGTCGTCCGCGCTTCCGGTCGAGCCGTAGACCTTGATCACATCGGCGCCGGCCGCGATGTTCTGCCGCACGACGCGCATCACCTCGGCGGCTCCGTCGGCGTTCCCGCCCGGCGGTTCCATGTAGCCGGGGCGGTTCGGACTCAGGGTCGGATGGAGTCCGTACCCGCAGACGAACATCCGCGGGCCCATCATCGCGCCGCTCGCGATGAGATCGCGCATGGCGATGTCCATGTAGTCCCAGGAGCCGAGGTCGCGCACCGTGGTGACGCCGGTCTCGAGCGTGTGTTTTGCATTACCTTGCGCGAGATAGACCGTCGCCGCGGTGGGCCGTGCGGAGAGCTGCTGCCACGGATTCGTTCCCGGCGTGCCGTCCCACGAGTAGGTGAGGTGGGTGTGCACGTCGATCAGTCCGGGGATTCCGGTGTAGCGCGTGAGGTCGATCTCCTGCGCGCCGGCCGGGAGCGACGTTCGAGCCGCGGGACCAATCGCGCGGATCTTGTCCCCCTCGACGATCACGACCGCATCCTCGATCACGGGGCCGGCCCCGGTCACGATCCGCGCGAAGCGGAGCGCGAACACGCGCGGCACGGCCGGCACGGCGGACGCGGCCGGCACGGCAGATGCGGCCGGCGCAGCGGGCGCAGCGGGCGCGGCAGATGCTGCGAGCGCAGCGGGCGCGGCAAACGCGAC
>DASTKC010000052.1:0-7955 GCA_035716085.1 Candidatus Eiseniibacteriota bacterium
TGCCAAGGCTCTGACCCACCAGCAGGAAGGTCCCGCAGCTGACCAGCCACGAAGCTGCCGACCAGAAGGCCGCCTCCAAGAGGAGGGCCGGCCTTCCAACGATCTGGATGCCCTCCCCGAACGCGGACACCGATGCCGAGAACCGGTCCTTCATCCGATGGGGCACCCACGCCATGACCCCGCTTCGGAGACGGCTCGATCGTCCGCGCGCAGCATTCAGGAACCAGATCCCACCCCCCACGACCACCGCGATCGCGATCGTCGCGTAGCCGCTCCACTTGAACCAGGGCGGAAGCGGCGCAAACAGAAGCGACAGCGCCCAAAAAATACCCAGAAAGACGAGGTCGAGGATGCGCTCCACGGCGACGGATCCGAGGACGGCGGCCGTGGAGATTCGCTCCTTCCGGGCGAGCGCAAAGGCCCGGACCAATTCTCCCAGTCTCGCGGGCAGGATGTTGATCGCGAGGAAGCCGACCATGTTCGCGCGGAAGAGCCGTCCGACGGTCGGGCTCGCGTGCGGCTTCAGGAGGGAGCGCCAGCGGAGCGATCGGAGCCAGTAGACGGCGATCGTGAGGAGGTTGGCCGCCAGGAACCAGGGAATGGACGCGCGGCCCATCGCGCGCATGGCCTCGCCGACGTCGATCGAGCGGCCCAGCATCACGATCGCGGCCGCGCTCAGGGCGAGGCCGAAGAGGACGAGCAGGACCCGGGTCTTCGTCACGCGGTGGGACGCCGTCCGAGGTAGAGCGCGGCCAGGAGCGGGATCCAGAGCTCGTGCGGGCCGACGAACGAGTGGCCGTGGCCTCCCGCGAGAAGCGGGCGCTCGAGCACATTCTTCTCGGGCCGGTAGTGTCGGATCTGATCGAAGTTCGCCGCGGTGAACCGGGCGGCCTCGTGGCCGAGGTTGCGCACCGTCGAGAGCGCTTTCAGGAAGACCTCGGGCAGGATCACCGCCGATCCGAAGTTGAGCACCAGGCCTCCTTCGAGATCGCGGAGCGCCGCGGTGAAAATCCGGAAGTCGCGGTGCGTGGCCGCGCCCGTGGACGCTCCGTCGAACGACGGGTGCTGATGGAGCGTGTCCGTCCCGATCGCCACGTGCACGCTGCACGGAATCCCGAGCTGGGCGGCGCGCGCGAGGAGGCTGAGCGACGCGTGCGGCGCATCGGCCTCGTTCAGGAAATCGCCGAGCGCCTCGCCCATTCCCTTCTCCCGCTTGACGCCTTCGTTGACCGCGAGGTTCATGAGCGCCGGCGTCTCCTCGACGAGGCCGAACTGTCCCGCACCCAGCGTCTCCTCGACGGGCTCGGACGTGCTCCCGAAGAGCGCGATCTCGAAATCGTGAATGGCCGCCGCCCCGTTCATCGCGACGGCCGTGAACGCTCCCGCCTCGAGGAGGGCCAGGAGCGGCCGCTGCACGCCGGTCTTGATGACGTGGCCGCCCAGCATCGCGACCGCGGGCCGGCCGTCGGCGCGCGCGAGAACCCATGCTTCCACGAGGCGGCGGAGCGCGGCCCCGGTGAGCAGGTCGGGGAGGTACTGGTCGAAGGACCCGACGGGCGCATCGGGGTCCGGCGCGGGAGCGAACTGTTCCGTCCGGACCTTCGTCGGCCGCTGGGCGACGGGGATGGTGCGGACGCCTTTGAGGTCGATCTCGGAGTGGCGGCTCATCGCGCGGCCCCCGGCGCCAGCCTCAATGCCGTCCCGGGAACGAGAGCCGCATGTCGGTGAGGCTCACCGCGATCGAACCGATCGGGATCTTGCTCTTCACCATGACGGGAATCCGGCGCGCGTCGTCCGAGAGATAGACGAGGATGCTCCCCTTCGACTTGAATACGCCCTCCGATTTGAGGATCGGCTCGACGACCACGCAATCGAACTTGCCCGCCGGGACCTCCACCTTCTCCCGGCCGTGCACCTTCACTACCATCTCGTACGTCTTCTCGTTGTCGTGCGTCGGAATCGAGAGGGTCGCTCCGTCCGGAAGGGGCACGGTGCGGACATAGTAGAACGCGGAGAGCACGTCGTGCACGCGCTTCGGCACGTCGTAGGCCTTGCCGTCGTCGTAGCGCGCCTTCCCCGCGCCCTGGTCGAACCGGACGTCCACGTCCTTCTTGTAGCCCCCCTCGCGCAGGTGCTTCACGAATCGGACGCTGTAAAGGGACTCGGCGTCGACGAAGGATTCGGCCCGGTCGCGCACCTTGTAGAACTTGGAGACGAACGAGTTCGATTCCGCCTTCGTGACGATGCGGTAGGCCCGGCGCCCGTCCACGCGCACGATGTTCTGCACCTGCATGAGCGAGCCGCCGCCGTTCAGTCCGTTCCAATCGATCGCGAACTGGAAGTACTCCCCGATCTTCCACGGCACCGGCGCGAGGCCGGTCTGGGGCCCGGCGTCCGCGGTGTCCGGGGCGGCGGCCACCTCGGCAGACGCGGGCGAAGTCGCGGCGGGTATGGGCGTGGCCGCCGGCTCGTCCGCCCTCGCCGCCGTCGGCGCGGTGGTGCGCATGGGCAGGAGGAGCAGGAGGCCGGAGCCGATGGCCATTCCGAGCCAGGAGAATCGACGTTTCATATCGAGACAAACACGCCGAATGGAGCCCCGGGTCCCCAGCGCCTCACCGCCCGGTATGGCCGAACCCGCCATCGCCGCGCGCCGTCGTGGTGAGCGAGGCCACCACGTCGATCGCGGCCCGGACGACGGGAGCGATCACGAGCTGCGCGATCCGATCGCCGCGCTGGACGCGATAGGGAGTACGGCCCAGGTTCACGAGCAGCACCTTGACCTCGCCGCGGTAGTCGGCGTCGATCGTGCCGGGAGCGTTTGGAACCCCGATGGCGTGCTTCGCGGCGAGGCCGCTTCGGGGGCGCACCTGGCCTTCGTATCCGACGGGGATCTCGAGACGCAGCCCGGTCGGAACGGCGACCACCTCGCCCGGAGCGATCTCGACCTCGCGATCGATGGCCGCGACGAGATCCATCCCGGCGGCATGCTCCGACTGATACTCCGGCGCGCCGACCGCGTGCTCCTCGAGCGTGATCTTGAGCGGAACCGTGGTCACGCGGCCCCCCGCGCGCTCTTGTCGAGGAGATCCGCGGCCACATACGACCGCTCCGCCCGCCCGCCGAGCGCGACGAGGCTGAGCCGCTCGCGCTTGAAGAGCTCCCCCGCGAGGCGGCGCACGTCCGCCTCGGTCACCCGATCGATCGACTCGATGAGCTCCGCCACCGGAACGTTTCGGCCCGCGTAGATCTCGGCCCGCGCGAGCCGTGTCATCTCGCTCGACGTGCTCTCGGTGCCGAGCAGGAGGCTTCCCTTGAGCTGCATCTTCACCGAATCGAGCTCGTCCGGAGGAATCCCCTCCTGGGCCGCGCGATCGAACTCCTCGAGCGTGAGCTGGAGCGCGCGCGGGCCGTTGTCCGGCTGCACGCTCATCGCCGCGCAGAAGAGGCCGGTATCGTCGTACGAATCGGCGTACGTGTAGACCGAGTAGGCGAGACCCTCCTGCTCGCGCACGCGCTGGAAGAGTCGCGAGCTCATGCCGCCCCCCAGGAGCGAGGACAGAAGAACGAGCGCGAACCGGTCGGGATGCTCGTGCGGCAGGCCGACGCCGCCGATGCAGAGATGCTGCTGCGCCAGATCCTGGGCGTGATGGAAGACGCCGCCGCCGTTGGGTGAGGTCTCGGCGCGGCTCCGAGCCGGGCGCCCGGGCCCGGCGACGAAGTGCCGCTCCACGAGACCGACGAAGCGATCCCAGTCGAAGCTTCCCGCCACGGACAGGAGCAGGTTGGGCGCGGTGTAATGCCGGCCGTGATACTCGGCCACCATCTCCGGCGTGAAGGCGGACACGGTCTCCTCGTCGCCGAGGATGCGGTGTCCGAGCGGATGCCCGCGCCAGACCGTGTCGGCGAAGAGGTCGTGGACGCGGTCGTCGGGGGTGTCCTCGGAGCTATGGATCTCCTCGAGGATGACTCCCTTCTCCTTCTCCACGTCGGCGGGATCGATCCTGGGGGAGAGAGCGAGATCGGCGATCACATCGACCGCGAGGTCCAGGTGCTCCTCGAGGACGCGCGCGTTGTAGCAGGTCACTTCGCGGCCGGTGAACGCGTCGAGGCTCCCGCCGACCGATTCCAGGGAGAGCGCGATCGCGAGCGCGTCGCGCCGCTTGGTCCCCTTGAAGACGACGTGCTCGAGAAAGTGGGAGACCCCGGCTTCGGGACCGACCTCGTGCCGGGATCCGACCTTGATCCAGGCCCCGACCGCAACGGAGCGAACCGCGGGCATCCGCTCCCCAACGATGGTGATCCCGTTGGGGAGCGTGACCCGCGTGAAATCTTCGGCAGTCAACCGCACCGGCGACGCCGAGGCGCCGCTAGCGGCGCGAAGGCTCCGGACGCCGGCGACCACGGTCGCCATCCCGGCCGCCGTCCCGTCCGCCGCGACCGCCGCGATCGCCGCGCGGCTCGGACACGACCACCGGATCGTTCTCGTGACCCGGCAGCGCCTGCTTGCGGCTCAGCTTGATCTTCCCTTCGCGGTCGATGCCGATCACCTTGACGAGGACCGAGTCCCCCTCGTTGATGACGTCCTCGACGCGCTCCACCCTTTTCGTCTCGAGCTCGGAGATGTGGACGAGCCCGTCCTTGCCCGGCGAGATCTCGACGAACGCGCCGAACGGCACGACGCGTCGCACCGTGCCCTGGTAGACGCGGCCGATCTCGGGATCCTCGGTGATCGAGCGGATGATCTCCCGCGCGCGGTCGCCGTCGGCGCCCGAGAAGGCGGCGATCCGGACCTCGCCCGAGTCCTCGATGTCGATCTGCGTGCCGGTCTCGGCCGAGATCTTCTTGATCATCTTGCCGCCCGGACCGATGACCTCGCGGATCTTGTCCGGGTCGATCTGCATGATGTAGATGCGCGGCGCGTACGGCGAAAGCTCCGCGCGCGGCGTCTGGATGGCGGCATCCATGATGTCGAGGAGGTGCATTCTCGCCCGGCGCGCCTTCTCGAGCGCGTCCGCCATGAGGGCGTAGGAGACGCCCGAGATCTTGATGTCCATCTGGAGGGCCGTGACGCCGTTTCGCGTGCCCGCGACCTTGAAGTCCATGTCGCCCAGGTGATCCTCGACGCCCTGGATGTCCGTGAGGATCGCGAAGTCGTTCCCCTCCTTGACGAGGCCCATCGCGACGCCCGCGACGTGGGTCTTGATCGGCACGCCCGAGTCCATCAGCGAGAGGCTGCCGCCGCAGACCGTGGCCATCGACGACGAGCCGTTCGACTCGAGGATGTCGGAGACGATGCGAATCGTGTACGGGAAGTCGATGTCGCTCGGGATCAGAGGCTCGATTGCGCGCTCGGCGAGCGCGCCGTGCCCGATCTCGCGGCGGCCCGGGCCCCGGAAGGGACGGACCTCGCCGACCGAGTAGGGCGGGAAGTTGTAGTGGAGCATGTAGCTCTTCCAGCTCTGCCCCTCGAGCTCCTCCACGCGCTGCTCGTCCACCTTCGTGCCGAGCGTGGCCACGACCAGCGCCTGCGTCTGGCCGCGCGTGAAGAGCGCGGAGCCGTGCGTGCGCGGAAGGACGCCTACTTCGCAATTCACCTTCCGCATCTCGTCGAAGCCGCGGCCGTCAGGACGCTTCTTCTCCTTGACGATCGTCTCGCGAACGGCGCGCTCCTCGAGCTCGCCGAGCACCCGCCGCACGTCCTTGGCCGAGCCCGGGTGGGTTCCCTCGAACAGCTCGATCGCCTCGACCTTGAGGGTGTCGAGGGCGGCCTGCCGCTCGAGCTTCTCCGAGATCTTGTTTGCTTTCTGAAGGCGGTCCCGATAGGTCTCGGCGATCTGGCGATCCAGGGCCTCGTTGCGCTTCGGGAGCGGGAACTCGCGCTTCGGCTTTCCGACGCGCGCGCGGAGCTCGTGCTGGATCTGGTTGATCTTCCGGATGGCGACGTGGGCGAACTCGAGCGCCTCGACGATCGTCGCTTCCGACACCTCGCGCGCCCCCGCCTCCACCATCACGATGTTCGAATCGGTGGCCGCGACCACGAGGTCGAGCTCCGACTCGACGAGCTCGGCATGGGTCGGGTTGAGCGTGAGCTGGCCGCCGATGAAGCCGATGCGGACCGCCGAGACCGGCTCGGGGAACGGAATGTCCGAGACCATGAGGGCCGCCGAGGCGCCCGTGAGTCCGAGGATGTCGGCGTCGTTGGCCTGGTCCGACGAGAGGACCGTGGACATGATCTGGATCTCGTTGCGATAGCCGTCCGGGAAGAGCGGCCGAAGCGGCCGGTCGATGAGCCGGCTCGACAGGATCTCCTTCTCGGTGGGACGGCCCTCGCGCTTGAAGAAGCCGCCCGGGATCTTTCCGGCGGCGTAGGTCTTCTCGCGGTATTCGACGGACAGCGGGAAGAAGTCCTTGTCGATGGGGTCCTTGCTCGCGACCGCCGCGTTCAGCACGACGGTCTCGCCGTACTGGACCCAAGTGGCCCCCGAGGCCTGCTTGGCGACCTTCCCGACCTCGATGGACAGGGTGCGGCCGCCGAGCTCGACGCTCACTGATTCGGGCATTCGTTTCTCCTCTCTGAAACTCCATGACTCTCGAACGGCATCGGGCGCCCCTGGCGAGCCATTGGCCAGGCGAGGCGCCTCGGGAGTGTCCTAGGGAGGAATTGCGGCGAGGTTCCCGCTCGCGCGGGAGGAGCTACTTGCGGAGGCCAAGCTCCTTGACCACCAACCGGTAGCGCTCGATCTTCGTCGATTTCAGGTAATCGAGCAGCCTACGTCGCTGACCTACCATCCGGAGCAGTCCCCGGCGACTGTGATGGTCGCGCTTGTGGACCTTGAAGTGCTCCGTCAGGTACTTGATTCGTTCGGTGAGGAGGGCGATCTGGACCTCGGCCGACCCCGAATCCGTCTCGTGGGTCTTGAATTGGCCGATTACTTCGCGCTTCCTCTCAGGCGTCAGCGTCACCGGTGCCACCTCCTTGACTTTCCCTCTCTGTGTACGAGCGAGCACTCTAGCACAGGGGGGTGGGGTTTCAAGGGCATTCCTACCGAGCCGGGTCTGCCTGTCGGGCGCCGGCCCAGAAGGCGCGTGCGCGGGCGAGATCGTCATCCATCGCCCGGATCAGCTCATCGGCCGATCGGAACACTCTATCGGCGCGGAGCTGGGAAATCAGCAGCGTTTTGAGCCATCGGCCCCTCAAAGCGCCGTTGTAATCGATAAGAAACACCTCCACGCGCACGGGCCCGGGGCCGAAGGTCCCGGCGCTTCCCACGTAGGTGATGCCCGGCCAGGTCCGGCCGTCGAACTGGTTCTGGGAGAGGTAGATCCCCGGCGCCGGGAGGAGCTTCTCGGGCCTCACTTCGAGGTTCGCGGTCGGGAAGCCAAGCGTCGTCCCCCGCCCCGCTCCGGAGCCCACCGTCCCCTCGAGCGCGTAGGGCCTCCCCATGATGTCGGCCGCCTGGTCGATGGCCCCGGCGGCGATCTCTTGCCTGAGCCGCGTGCTCGAGAGCTTGCCCCCGCCCTCTCCTGACTCCAAGAAAGCAACCTCGCGGTAGACGAAGCCGCGCTTCCGCCCCATCTCCTCGAGGTAGCCCCGGTCGCCGACCCGGCCCTTTCCCATGTGGAAGTCCGGACCGGCGACCAGGGCCTGGAGCGGCGCGCCGGGACCGAGCACCCGGTCGAGGAATCCCTCGGGGGTGAGGCCGCGGACCTCGTCGTCGAACCGCACCGTCTCGACCCGGTCCACCCCCATCGCGTGAAGGAGGGACGCGCGCTCGCCGGGCGGTGTGATCCACGGGCGATCGGGCGTGCCCCGTACCACGGAGTCGGGATGGGGATCGAACGTGGCGACCCAGGCCGCTCCGCCGCGCGAACGCGCTTCGGCCAGGGTGGCGGCGACGATCTCCTGATGGCCGCGGTGAAGTCCGTCGAAGACGCCGATCGTGAGCGCGATCGGA
>DASTKC010000053.1:0-24848 GCA_035716085.1 Candidatus Eiseniibacteriota bacterium
GCTCGCTCTCCAAGCAGTTCACCGCGGCGGCCATCTACAAGCTCGAGTCCCAGGGCAAGCTCCACCTGACCGATACCCTGGGGAAATGGTTTCCGGGCGCGCCCGGCGACAAGCAGGACATCACGATCGACCAGCTCGTCCATCACACGTCGGGACTTCCGTACCTCGGGCGGGGCGACCTCTACGATTCCGTGTCGGTGGACTCGATGGTCCGCGAGACCTTCTCGTACCCGCTCGACTTCGCGCCAGGCGCGCGCTACTCGTACTCGAGTCCCGGTTACGACTTGCTCGGGGTCCTCATCGCCCGCGCCTCGGGTCGCTCCTTCAATGAGTACATGCGTCAGGAGATCTTCGCCCCGGCCGGCATGACGGAGACCGGCTTCGTCGACGAGACCGCGCGCTGGACCGGATCGAAGCGCACGCCGTCCTACTCCAGCGTGGATCCCGATCCCGACCCGCCGCTCTATCCTGCCGCGCTCGCTCCGAAGGTCGTGGGCGCAGGCGGCATCATCTCGACGACGGGCGATCTCTGGAAGTGGGAGCAGGCGCTTCGCTCGGGACGCGTGCTCGATGCCCCCACGACGGCCAAGCTCTTCGCGCCGGGAGTGGCGATGAGCCCGACCTCGTCGTACGCGGGCGGGTGGCTCGTGGTGCGGAGCCAGAGAAACACGACCGTCATCATGCACGGGGGAGACATCGGCGGGTTCAACGCGGACATGCGGCGCATGGTCGACGAGCATGCGACGATCATCTTCCTGTCGAACACGCGCGACGCAGGGCGCGGATATCGGGACGTCGTCCCGTACACGGTCACGCGGGTTCTCTTCGGACCGGAGCCCACGCTGCCGCCGGCGCCCGTCCACGTTCCCGAATCGGCCTTGCGACGCTGGAACGGTCCGGTTCCGGTGGCGCCCGGCGTGACGGTGGACGCCCGCACACACGGCGGCCAGGTCTGGCTGACCGCGCGAACGCAGGAAGGAATGTTCGCGCTCGCGGGGGCGGACTCCATGGCACGCGCCCAATCGCTCACGCTCAACCGCCTCGCCGAGACCACGACGCTTCCGCTCCTTTCGGGTGAAGCGACTGGACTCGACTCGATTTTCAGCCCGAGCCTCGTCGAGACCGCCCATCCGTACTTCTTTCAGCTCTGGAAGGCGGTCGCGGACTCGATCGGCGGCGTGACCAGCCACGAGGTGCTCGGCAGCACCGTGTCGCCGCCCAGCGGAGCACGGAGCCTCGTCCGCGTCACCGGCCCCAAGGGCTCGCGCGTGATGACGCTCGACTGGCTCGGAGGAAAGCTCATCCAGAGCTCGCCCATTCCCGGCGAGGGGCTGACGTTCCGCTTCCAACCCGAGAGCGACGAGACACTCTCGCGCTATGACCTCTGGGCGGGGCGCGTCATCCGCGTCGCCCGGCGCGGCTGAGCCGATGGCTGATACCCCGGACCCCGTGACGGCGAACGAGCGGATCCGCGCGGCGCGAGAGCGCGCAGGCCTGGAGCACGGCGAAATGGCGGACAAGGTCGGGATCAGCTGGGAGGAATACTGGGACATCGAGGGGTTCGAGGAAGACGTTTGGTGTTGCCACTCCTTTGACACCCTGCATCGTCTCGCGCAGGCACTGGGTTTGACCCTTCTCGGAATCCTCGAGGGAGACGACTCCGTCGATCCCGCCGAATCCATGTCGTTCGCCGATTTCAGGAGCGCGGTAGCCGAGTCCGTCCGAGCCTCAGGTGGGGACGCCGATGCCTGGGGCGAGCGTGCTGGATGGGACGTGGAGCCCGTGCTCCGGGATCCCGAGGCGTTCTGGAAGAGGTGCCCCGATGAGCTGCGCGACGTCGCCAATGCCGCAGGCATCGACTGGCGCGCGGTTCTTCCGAAATAGGGAGGCCTCTATGGCTACCGTCCTTCTCTTCCATCATGCGCTTGGACTCACGCCCGGCGTACAGGCGTTCGCCGACGAGCTTCGGGCAGCGGGGCACACCGTCCATACGCCGGACCTGTACGAAGGCAAGACCTTCACCGAGCTGAACGAGGGCGTGGCCCACGCCGACAGAACCGGGTTCGACACGATCACCGATCGCGGCGTCAGCGCCGCGGATCAGCTGCCCGCAGACATCGTCTACGCCGGCTTTTCGCTGGGGGCCATGCCGGCGCAGAAGCTCACCCAGACGCGCCCCGGCGCGCGCGGAGCGCTTCTTTTCCACAGCAGCATCCCGCTCAAGTACTACGGTGGCTCCTGGCCCGCGGGCGTTCCGCTCCAGATCCACACCATGGAGAAGGACGACTGGGGCGACGTGGACGTCGCGAAGCAGATCGCGGAGACCGTGCCTGGGACGGAGCTCTTCCTCTATCCAGGCGACCGCCATCTGTTCACGGACCGGAGCACGCCCGACTACGACGAGAAGGCTGCCGCGCAGGTTCGGGAGCGCGTCCTCCAATTCCTCGGGAAGGTCGGATAGGCGCGTGCGCGTCGGGATCCTGGGCTCGGGGCTCATGGGGGGGAAGCTCGGAACCCTGTTCGCCCGCGCCGGGCACGACGTCGTGTTCAGCTACGCGCGCCAGCGGGCGAAGCTCGAGGGGCTCGCCCGGTCCGCGGGAGGGAAGGCGCGCGCGGGCACGCCGGCGGAGGCCGCCGCATGCGATGCCGTCCTCCTGGCCGTCCACTGGTCGCGCCTCGACGACGTGCTTCATCAGACGGGCGACCTGTCGGGCAAGGTCGTCGTGAGCTGCTCGCTTCCCATGAGCGAGGATGACTCCGGCCTCGTCATCGCCCACACCTCCTCGGGAGCGGAAGAGCTGGCGAAGCGATTGCCCCGCGCTCAGGTCGTGCTCGCGTTCAACACCGTGCCGAGCGAGGTGCTGTTCGACGTGTTCGACGCCCGGGACAAGGGTCCGCGACCGAGCCTGGCCTACTGCGGCGACCACGAGCACGCCAAGACCGTGGCCGCGACGCTGATCCGCGATGTAGGCTTCGATCCTGTGGACGCAGGTCCGCTCAAGATCGCGAGGTACATGGAGCCCTTCACGCTTCTCATCGCGCAGCTGGCGTACGAGGGGGAGAAGGGGCCGGAGCTGGCGTACCGATTCGAGTGGCGGAACGGTTGAAGGATCTCGATCGGCTCACGATCGTCGCCATCGCCGTCCTCGCGTATTCGCTCGCCAACATCGTCCACGAAGGACTCGGCCATGGCGGCGCGTGCCTCCTCCTCGGGGCGCGCCCCACGATGTTCAACGCGATCTTCTTCAACTACGACGAGACCACGGCGAGCGACACGGTCCAGCGTCTCATCTCCGCCGCGGGAAGCATCGTCAACGTCATCGTGGGCTTGCCGATCGTCGCCTTGCTGCTGCGAAAGCGCTCCGGCATGGCGCCGGCCCTGCGCTACTTCCTCTGGCTCTTCGCGGCCGTGAACCTCCTCACCGCGTTCGGCTATCTGCTCTACTCGGGAGTCGGCGGGATCGGGGACTGGGCGCGCGTGATCCAGGGCGCGGAGCCGGTCCTTCTCTTCCGGGGAGTCATGTCCGCCGTCGGAGCCTGGCTCTACTTCATCGTGGCGCCCCGGCTCTTGATGCCCGCGCTCGACCCGTTCCTCGGAGTCAATCCTGTCGAACGACCGCGGCGTGCAAAGACGCTCATGCTCTTGCCGTATTTCATCGGCGCGGCCACGCTGGTCGTGGCGGGGATCTTCAATCCGCTGGGGGTGCAGATCGTGCTGATCTCGGCGGCCGCCGCGTCGCTCGGGGGGACCTCGCTCCTCGCGTGGTATCACGCGAAGCCTCGAACGCCCTCGGCCCTGGCTCAGGATCCGCCCCTGGGTGTCCCGCGCAGCCTGGGGTGGATCGCGGCCGCGGTCGTCGTGCTCGCGATCTTCGTCTTCGTGTTGGGTCCCGGGATCGGAAAGCTGTAGTCAGTCCCGCGCCCCCCTGGACCACTGGGAAAGAAAATCTGTGATACCTGCCCCGCTCGCGCGTATCCGGAGGTGCCATGGCGAACGGTGACGCGACCGCGGCGCGCCTCTGGCTCTGGGCCAGGAAGGCGCGCGCGACCGACTGGGATGCGCGATTCGCGGAGGAGCTGCCGCGGGTCTACAACTTCTTCCGGTACCGGGTCGGCCCGGGCGTCGTGGCCGAGGATTTGACCGGAATCACGTTCGAGAAGGCCTGGAGCGCGCGGGATCGATATCGCGAGGACCGCGCCGGATTCGAGACGTGGCTCTTCGCGGTGGCTCGGAACGTGGCCGTCGATCACTTCCGGCGAGCGAAGGTGTCCGTGCCGCTCGACGAGGTGGTCGACCTTCCGGGCGGCCCCACGCCCGAGGAGATTGCGGAGCGGAGGTCCGACGAGGCGCGCCTCGCGGCCCTGCTCGCACGACGATCCGAGCGGGAGCGCGAGCTCCTCGCGCTCAAGTACGGCGCCGAGCTCACCAACCGGGACATCGCCCGGATGACCGGCCTCAGCGAATCCAACGTCGGCACGATCCTCCACCGTGCGGTGGAAGCGCTTCGCGACGACTGGAACAAGGAGTCACACGATGGATGATCGGATGCTTCACGAGTACCGCCGCGAGCCGGACCCTGAATTCGCGCGCGATCTGCGCGAGCGGCTGCGCCGGAGCGAGCGCACGCGCCGATTCCCGCGCCCCGTGCTGCGCGCGGTGGCCGTAGCCTGCTCGCTGGGGGTGGTCGTGGCCCTCTTCGCCATTCCGTCGGTGCGCGTCTCCGCCCAAGCGCTCCTGGATCTCTTCCGCGTGCGGCGCTTCGCGGCCGTGAACTTCGACCAGTCGCGGCTCGATGCGCTTCAGTCGATCCAGAAGGAGAAGGGCTTCCTTGTCTTCGATCACGAGGAGATGATTCGCGAGCCGGGCCCGCCCCGGTCCGTTCCGACCGCCCAGGCGGCCACGGCGGAGGCCGGATTCGCGGTGAGCAGTCCCTCCTACCTTCCGGACAGCCTCGCGGTCGACAGCGTCCTCGTGCAGGGTGCGGGGGCGATGCGCTTCTCGGTGAGCGAGGCAAAGCTCCGCTCCGTTCTCGACAAGCTGGACGTGAAGGGGGTGACGGTGCCGAGTGGGCTGGACGGTCAGTGGGTCGAGGTGAAGAAGCCGCCCATCGTGATCCAGAGGTTCCAGTCCTCGAATCGCCGCGCGGTCCTGCTCCAGGCGCTGAGCCCCGAGATCGCGGTGCCCGCGGGATGGAATATCGAGCAGCTCGCGGAAATCGGGCTTCGGATCCTCGGGCTCGACCCGTCCGAGGCGAAGCGGATCGCGCGCACCACCGACTGGCGGACCACGCTCCTCGTTCCGGTGCCGCTCAATGCGACCACGTTCCGGCTGGTGACCGTCCGCGGCAACTCCGGACTCATGATCATCACGACCGGGGACGAGGCGCCCGCGCCGGGAAAGCCCAAGCGCAAGGGGGCGATGGTGATGTGGAGCGAGGGCGATCGAGTGTTCTGCCTGCGCGGCGATCTCTCGGCGGAGAACCTGCTTCAGATGGCGAATTCCGTGTCGCCGTGACATCCTGACGGCGTGACCGATCCCGTCATCGAAACGCGCGAGCTGCGGAAGCAGTTCGGCGACAAGACCGCGGTCGAGGACCTTTCCCTCGAGGTGCATCGGGGAGAGGTCTTCGGCTTCCTCGGACCGAACGGGGCCGGGAAGACGACCTCGATCAAGATGCTCCTGGGACTCGTGGAGCCGACGTCCGGATCCGGCTCCGTGCTCGGAGCGCCCATCGGTCATCGCGCCACCCGCGCGCGGATCGGCTTCCTGCCCGAGCACTTCCGATTCCACGACTGGCTCACCGGACGCGAGCTCCTCCTCGTGCACGGCCGGTTCCTCGGGATGAGCTCCCGCGACACGAAGGCGCGCGCGGATGCGCTCCTCGCGCGCGTCGACCTTCTCGACGCGGCCCACCGGCCGGTTCGCACCTACTCCAAGGGGATGATGCAGCGCGTGGGTCTCGCGCAGGCGCTCCTCGGGCGTCCAGATGTCGTGTTCCTCGACGAGCCCACGTCCGGGCTCGATCCGCTCGGACGCCTCCTCGTGCGCGACGTGATCCGCGAGCTCCGCGAGCACGGCACCACGGTCTTCCTGAACTCTCACATCCTGGGCGAGGTGGAGGCGACCTGCGATCGGGTCACCTTCGTGAGGGAGGGGCGCACGATCCGCGACCTCAGGCTCGGGGAGATCGACGGTTCCACGGAGGTGGACCTTCGCGTGGGATCGCTCACGGAGGAGGCCCGCGCCGCGGTCGCCCGGATCGGCCGCATCGTGGAGGACGGCGCGACGTCCACCGCGGACGGCCCCGAGCGCCTGCGCGTCTCGATTCCGCGGGAGGACCTGCTTCCCGAGCTCGCGCGCGCCCTGGTCGAGCGCGGCATTGCGCTCTACGAGATGCGGGTGGCGCGCAAGTCCCTCGAGGCCACGTTCCTCGAGGTGATGGGGGAGGATCAGAGACCCGGATGAGCGTCGCCCACGGACTTCTCGCCGTCACGCGCCTCACGCTGTACGAGGCGTTCCGGAAGCGGATTCTCATGGCCACACTGATCGCCGGCGCCGGATTCCTCACGCTCTACGGTCTGGGGCTCCACTTCATGGTGCGTGGAGAGGCGGGCGGAATGGCGCTCGTCGAGCGGCGCGTCTTCCTCAACATGCTCACCCTCGCGGGACTCTTCGCCGCGAATTTCCTGACCATCATGACTGCGGTCCTGCTGCCTGTGGACACCCTTTCGGGGGAGATCGCCTCAGGCGTGATCCAGACGGTCGCGGTGCGGCCGATCCGCCGCCGTGACATCGTGCTCGGAAAGTGGCTGGGGCACTGGATCGTGATGGCGGGCTACTTCGGGCTCCTTGCGGGGGGCGTGCTGACGATCACGTTCCTTCGCTCCGGGTTCACCCCGCCCAAGCTCGAGATCGGACTGCCGCTCATCCTCCTCGAAGGCACCGTCCTGCTCACGCTGTCGATCGCGGGCGGCGCCAAGCTCAGCACCGTGACGAACGGGATGCTCGCCTTTGGCCTCTTCGGGCTCGCCTTCATCGGCAATCTGGTCGAGCAGATCGGCACGATGGCGCAGAACGACGCCGCGCGCCAGGTCGGGACGGTGGCGAGCCTCATCATGCCGAGCGAATCCCTCTGGCAGCTCGCCGCATACCACATGCAGCCCTCGGTGATTCGCGATCTCGGGAACTCGCCGTTCTCTCCCGTCTCGGTGCCGAGCGTGGCGATGGTCGTGTGGGCCGCGGGATACATCGTGGTGACGCTGGCCCTCGGGATCCGCTGGTTCGGGAAGCGGGCGCTGTAGGGAGCACCTGAGGTAGACTCATCTGTCGAGCCTCAACGAGGTGGACAGGGGGTCGAGATGAACGTTACTCGGGTGTGCGCGCTCCGCATCCAGCTCTTGGTCTTGGGTAGCCTGGCCATCCTCCCGGGTTGCAGTGATGACGACCACAGCAGCAAATCGATGACTCCGACGGGCCCGCCGCCGACTCCCTTCGTCGAGGACTCCCTGGTCTTTCGGACGTCGGGGGGATCTGTCATCGAGATGGGAGACTCCGTCCTCACGTGCTGCGGCCACTACGACCCCGGGTTCATCAACGAGCGCGTCATTCACGTGATGTACTACGACCCCACGTTCCAAGAGAAGTCGTGGAACATCGAGATCCTCGCGGATGCCGCCACGCAGGGGGCCGTCTACACGTTGCCGACGACGGTCGTGCCTCCGCACAAGGTCCCGTATGTCACCCTCTTCGCCCCCTCCGGCGAATACAGCAGCAGCGAGCAGCTGGCTTCCGGGACGATCACGCTGAACTCCTTCGAGTGCGGGGCCTCGACGATATCCGTGGATTTCAGCGTGGACGCGACCCTCGAGAGCGAGACGTCCCATGGATCCACAATCACCGTCCAGGGGCGCTTCCGCGCCGTCTACCCCAAGACCGAGTGCGAGCCCTGAACGTCCTCGGAAGGGTGCAAGCCTGGGTGCTGGTCGGCGCCGTGATCCTGTTCACCTCCTGCAGCTCGTCCAAGCAGGTGGCGGATACGCCGACTCCCGCCGCTCCGCCGGCGCCCGCGTCACAAGCTCCGGCGCGTCGTGCCCCGGAAGTTCCGCTCGTCGCGGTCGCGAGGGTCTATCTCGATCGAGGCAGCAACCTCCACGTGGTGCAGGTCGACTCTCAGGACATCCGTGTGACCTTCCAGGGACGCTACCTGGATCCCCAGCTCAGCCCGGATCGACACACGGTGGGCGTGCTTGCGGCCGACTCCGTCGACAACGGCGTCGGCGACACGGTCGAGGTAGCGAACAAGCTCAAGCTCCTCCGTGGCGGGGGATTCGTGCAGGAATTCGAGCCGGGGGGCTTCATCCGATCCTGGTCGTTCGCCAGGGACGGCAAAGCAGTGGCCATCTACAGCGGAGGCCTTCACTTCGCAGGAACCTACGAGCTCTATGACACGGTGTCCGGCGCCATGCTCGAATACGCCAAGGACCCCGTTACGGATACATCGCCGGACTGGGTTCGGGCGCTCTCACCGTAGACGAGGCCGGCGACTTCCTAGGATTCGCTCGACTCCCTTATCGCCGTGATCACAGCATGGCCCGCGAAGAAGACGGGCGACAATGGATGGAGCTTCTGGCCTAGCAGATCCTCGGTCGCCTCCGCGCCAAGCGTCCCCTCGAACGTGCGGGCGTAGAATCGAACGCGACCGATACGCGGCGTGGGTGTGTCCCCGACAGGGCTCAACATAGCCCGGTGAGCTTCGACCGCGTCGAGAAACACCTCGGCGGCGTCGCGCACGGATTCGTGCTCGCCCGCGCCGATGACGCCCCCTCCATTGCTGAAGTAGAGGCTCGTCGTGCCTTCGGCGACCGACAGCAACGTTGCGATTCCGGTCGGATACCCGAGCTCCATGATCGCGCACCAGACATGGGGCCGAGCGGGAGTCGGGGATAGCTCCAGGTCGGCGGCGCTTAGGTGGAAGGCCTGCTCGCGCAGGCGCCGGATCACGTCGGCGGGGTTGTCCATGGCCGAGATCCTACCAAGTCAGACGGGGAAGGCTCCGTGTCGTCCACTGGTCGCAGTGTCGCTGTAATGTACTGACTTCCTATCCCCCAAAACGCTCGAATTCGAAACACCTGATAGCCCTCGCTGTATCTGCCTCATTCCCAACCATATCGCGACGTCCGATTCGACTCCTTCCATGGCACAGGCGTTGCACAAGTCACCTTTCGGTAATTCACGACGAATATCCAGAAAGGTGGGAACTCCTATGAGATATCGATCACTCTGGGCCGCGTTCGCAGCGTTCGTGCTGCTGCTCGCTCCGGGCCCAAAGGCTTCAGCAGCGACGAGCTTCTCGTTCAGCCTGCGCGTCGGCGACCCGTACATCGGCCCACGCCTCGCATTCTACGAGCAGCCCGACGTCGTGCTCGTTCCGGGCACGCGGGTGTATTACGTCGATGATTACGACTACGATCTCTATCGCTACGGCAACTACTGGTACTACTGCTGGAACGGAGGGTGGTACCGCTCGGTCGACTACGACGGGCCGTTCTACTTTATCGGCTATCAATCCGTGCCTTACTCCATTCGCTACATTCCGGTGCGGTACAGGCATCACTGGCGGGATTACCGAGGCGCGGCCTATTACTCCTACCGGGCGGGGCGCTACTACCCGAGCAACCCGACCAGCTACACGTACTATCGGACGAGATACGAGAACCAGTACCCGCGTCAGTCGCGCGGCCAGTACTCGGTGCAGCAGAACCGCTACCGTCAGCAGCAGCCTGTGCAGCAGTATCGGCAGCAACGGCAGTTCCGACAGCAGCAGGCGCCACAGTACCGGCAGCAGCAGGCGCCACAGCAGCGCGAGCGGTATCAGCGGCAGCAGCAGCCCCAACGCCTGCAGCAGCTGCCCGAGCGAGTGCAGCAGCCGCCACAGAGCGTGCAGCAGCAGCCCGAGCAGCGCCCGCAGCAGGCGTCTCAGGGGCAGCGAAATCGGGGTGGCGGAAACCGTGGTGGTGGGAGTCAGAAGGAGCGGGACCAGAAGGAGCACGGCCAGGGCAATGGCAATGGCCACGGTCGCGGGCAGGGAGGCTGAGAAAGCCGACTAGCTACGAGATTAAGGAACGGGAGGGCGCAGCCCCACGGGGCATGCGCCCTCTTCACATTTTAGGGCTGAGGAGTCGGAGCTGCCCCTTGTGCTGCGTCCGCTTCGTTCCCAGCGGGGCAAACTCCCGATGTGGACGGGAGCCGCCGGACGGATTATCTTCTACTGACGCGGCGCTACGGCAAGGGCACGCCAGCGTCAACATCGCGTCCCAGGGGTGGGGCCGTACGGCTCCAACGACGAGGTGCTCGATCACGAATTCACGACTCGCTGAGCTGCGCCATGAGATCGACCTTCTGAACGAGAACATCCTCGCCTCCATCCAGAGGCGGGGCTCGATCGTCCTCGAAATCGCTGCCCTCAAGCGGTCCCTCGGAATTGCCGGATACGACGCGAAGCGCGAGGAGGAGATGCTGCAGAGCCTCACCTCCTCCGCCCTCGGACCCTTTGGGCCCGCCGAAGTGAAAGAGATCTTCAAGGCGATCTTCCGGGTCTCGCTCGACTTGCAGAATCTCGAGCGGCGGAAGGGAATGCGCGTGCTCCGCAGGGACCTCGTGCCGGAATCGGGGTTTCTGGTCGGTGACGTACGGATTGGCGGGCCGGAGCCGGTCCTCTTCCTGGGCCCTTGCTCCGTCGAAACGGCGGAGCAGATCGACACCATCGCCGAGTTCGTCGCCGGCATTCCCGGCCCGAAGGTCCTCAGGGCGGGGGCCTTCAAGCCGCGGACGAATCCATACACCTTCCAGGGTCTGCGGGAAGAGGGGCTGCGGCTCTTGCGGAACGCCGCAGATCGCCACGGCCTCGTCGTCGTCACGGAAGTCCTGGACACCGCCACCGTCGACATCGTCTCGGAGCACGCCGACATGCTTCAGATCGGCGCTCGGAACATGTACAACACGGAGCTCCTCAAAGCCGTGGGGCGCGCCGGCAAGCCGGTCCTCTTGAAGCGCGCCTTCATGGCCACGACCGATGAGCTGCTCCTCTCGGCGGAATACATCCTGGCCGGCGGCAATGATCGCGTGGCCCTCTGCGAGCGCGGCATCCGCACGTTCCAGCGGACCACTCGGTTCACCCTCGACATCGCGGCCGTTCCCCTGCTCCAGCAGGAGACCTCGCTGCCGGTGATCGTGGACTTGAGCCATGCGCTCGGCCGGAAGGACATCATGCTGCCCTGCGCGAGGGCGGCGCTGGCTGTGGGCGCGAACGGGCTGATGATCGAAATTCACAACCGGCCGGACCAGGCGCTCTCGGACGGATTCCAGCAGTTCGACCTTAAAGAATTTGCGGCGTTTCTCGACAACCTGGGCCATCGTGCCGCCGCGGTCCGGGAACCGGTTCTGGGAGGACGGAATGGATAGAACCTTGAGGACGCGGCGCGCCGCCGGAGAGGCGACGAGCGCGCGGGATCAGATCTTCGCGGCACCGGCCGAGCGGGTCGCCGACTTCGACTTCGGCGAGAAAACAGCCGCGGTCTTCGACGACATGCTGGGACGGTCCGTCCCGTTCTACGCCGAGATCCAACGGATGACCGGGGAGCTGGCGGCGGACTACGCCGCCGAGGGGACCGCGATCTACGACCTGGGCTGCTCGACCGGCACCACGATCCTCGAGATCGCGGAGCACATTCCCCGCGAACGGAATGTCCGATACATCGGAGTCGACAATTCGCCGGAGATGCTCGAGAAGGCGCGGCGCAAGCTCGCCGAATCGGAGTTCGACCGGCCGTTCGAGCTGGAATTCGCCGACCTGAACGCCGGGGTGCGCATCGACAACGCGTCCGTCGTCCTCATGGTGCTCACGCTTCAGTTCATCCGGCCCATGTATCGCCATCGCCTGATCCGGAGCATCTACGAAGGTCTCACGGAGAACGGAGCCTTGATCCTCGTCGAGAAGGTGCTCGGGGAGAACTCGGAATTCAACCGGCTCTTCATCGAACACTATTACGAGATGAAGCGCGAGAACGGCTACAGCGACCTCGAGATCGCCCAGAAGCGCGAGGCACTCGAGAACATCCTCGTCCCGTACCGTCTCGAGGAGAACAAGGAGCTCCTGCGCGAGCAGGGTTTCCGGCACGTGGACGTCTTCTTCAAGTGGTACAACTTCTGCGCGATCATAGCGACCAAGTAGCGCCGTCCGCCGTCCACCGCACGCTCGTGCGGTTCGGCGAATTCCTCTTCTCAGGGCGAAATCTCATCTTTCCGTTCGCCTTCCTCGCGATCGCCGCGGTGTCGTTTCCGCGTGCACCCTTCGAGAGCGAACGGGCGGATCTCATTCTGGACGCGGTCGGGCTGAGCGTCGCCGTCGCCGGACAGACGCTCCGCGCGGTGGTCATCGGGCTCGCGTACATCCGGCGCGGCGGCAAGGGTAAGAAGATCCACGCGGACCGCCTGGTCCAGGACGGCATCTTCGCGCACTCCCGAAACCCGCTCTACGTGGGCAACATGATGGTATTTCTGGGTCTCTTCATCGTGCTGAACTCGACCTGGGGCTATCTTGTCGGGGTGCCGTTCTTCTACATCTCCTATCTGAGCATCACCCTCGCCGAGGAAGAGTTCCTGCGAAAGCGGTTCGGGGAGGAGTACGTCGATTATTGCCGTCGCGTGAACCGATTCCTTCCGTCATGGAAGGGCATCGCCGCCACGATGCGGAGCATGTCCTTCGATTGGGGGCGCCTCATCCGAAAGGAATACGGCTCGACGTTCATCTGGATCACGGCCGCGCTCTGGCTGCTGTTGTGGGAGGCCGCCGTCCGTCAGGGGTGGGATTCGGTCCGACCGCGTGCACGCGTCCTGGCCGCGGTTTGGGTTGTGGCGCTCGCCGCGTACCTGGTGGCGCGCTATCTCAAGAAGACCGGGAGGCTGTCGGCTCAACGCGCGGCCGGGTGACCCATCCCGAGCCACGGCATCTCTTGGAGGAGGGCGCGCCTTGGACTTTCTCTTCGATCTCCCCCTGATCGTGACCGGACCCCTCCTGTTGGCGGTCCTGGTCGGCTTCTCGCTCCTGGGCCTCAGTTGGTTTCGCAAGCACCGGCTGCCTCATCTGCGATTCGGTGAGACCGACGTGGAGTTCGGCGCCGCGATGCTGGCGTCCATCATGGTGTTCTATGGCCTCGCGACCGCGTTGACCGCGGTGCAGGTTTGGGAGGGCTACGAGAAGGTCAAGGAGATCAACGAGCAAGAGGCCAGCTCGCTGGCGACCTTCTACCGGAACGTCACGTATTACCCCGAGCCGATACGGAGCGCCATACGCGAGCGGATTCGCGACTACACCTATCAGGTCATCCATGAGTCCTGGCCGCTCCAGCACCTGGGCCAGATTCCCACCCAGGGCGTGAGGGCCATGGACGAGGTCCAGGCCATGCTCGTGCGCTTCGAACCCTCCACCGAGGCGGAGAAGGGGCTGGCGCTCGAGACCCTCGCGTCCTACGACCGGATGATGGAGGCCCGGCGTATGCGCCTGGGCTCGGTGGAGCGCAAGCTGCCTGGAATTCTATGGCTGGTGATCGTCGCGGGAGCCTTCATCAGCCTGATCTCTTCGTTCTACTTTCCGGTTCTCGACCCAGGCGTCCACCGCCTCCAGGTCGGCCTGCTCGCGGGGTTCATCGGCCTGGTGATTTTCATGATGCTCGCCCTCGATCGACCCTACCGAGGCGATCTCGGTCTGAAGCCAAGGCCGTACGAGCTCCTGTACGAACAGCTGATGACGCGCTGACCGAACAGCAAAGGGAACAGCCGCGAGGACGGTTGGGTCGGGCAGGAGTAGTCGTGGATGCTGCTACAAATCTCGATCCATCTGCCGCAGGTATTCGCGGTCCCACGCCGCCGGGACGCTCTCGCGTGGGGAGTAAGGTCCCGGTGTATACCGGCGGGACGAGACACCGAGCTGGCTCTGCTCGACGATGTCCCAATCTTGGCGATTGGTGAGGTCCCAGAACTCGATCGCGTCCCGGATGTTGCTCGTCGCGTCCGCGACAGTATCCGGGTGGAAGATCCACTCCGACTCGACCAGCGTGCGGTCGACAGCTAGGGGTCGGATGAGGTAGTAGTTCACGTAATCAGGGTGGAGGCTCAGGAGCAAGTTCGGCATCAGCGAATAGTAGAAGCCGCGTCGCCGGTCTTCCGCAGGGAGATCCCCGCAAACAAGGTGCCCGCACGCGCGTCCGCTCATCGTCGCGCTCTCGTTCGGTGGCTTGATCTCCATGTATCCGCCCAGGAACGGCCCCTCAGTGAGGTCGTTGGCGCCGCTCTGGTACGGGAGCACGGTCGCGAGCTTGGGATGAATCGTGGGGCAATGGAGGCACTCTGAATAGTTCTGGAACACGAGCTTCCAGTTCGCGCGGACTTCGTAGGACACGGAGTGTCCCACGACGAGGCCCGGAAGGCCGAAGCGCGCGAACTTCCCCTGGAGCGGTGCCCATGCGACCTCGAAGGGAGTGGGGTTCTCTCCCAAGTGGACGAACAGGAATCCCTCCCACTCGGCAAGCGCCGCCGCATGGAGCGGATAATCCCGCTTGTCGAAGCCGGCGACGTCCTGCATATGGGGCGCCCCCACGAGCCGCCCGTCCGTGGAATAGGTCCACGCGTGGTACGGGCACTGGATCGTGGCTCCGAGCTGCCCGGACTCCTCGCGACAGATCCGCGTTCCGCGGTGCCGGCAGATATTGAAGAACGCCCGGAGAACTCCCTCCCGGTCGCGCACGATGAGGATCGATTCCCCCGCGACGTCCCGGACGAGGAAATCGCCGGGCCTCGCCATTCGCGAGGCGCGCCCGACGCAATTCCACCCGCGCGCGAACACGCGCTCCCGCTCCTCGGCCAGGACTCGCTCGGACGTGTAGAACTCGCCGGGGAGTGTTCGCGCTCCCTGCTGGTACGTCGCAGTCGTGCTCTGATAGGACTTCATGGGCCTCGTCTACTGACTCCGGCGGCGGAGATCCGCGAGTAGTTGCCGCCCGGCGAGCCAACCGGCGCCCCCCAGGATTCCAGGGCCGGGGTGGGTTCCCGCACCACCCAAGTATAGCCCCGTGATCGGCGTGGCGTGGTTTCCCCACCCGGCGATCGGACGCATGAACAGGATCTGGTCGAGCCCTAGTTCTCCCTGGGAGAAGGCGCCCTCGCGGAGGCCGAATCGCTCCTCCAGGTCACGCGGCGTGAGCACCGCGTGGTGGAGCACATGCGCACTGAATGCAGGAGCCGCCCCTTCGATGGCGGCGGTCACTCGGTTCGCCAAATCCTCCCGAGCAGTCCGATTCCACTCGGCGCCGTCGCGGAGCCGGTAGGGCGCGTGCTGGGCGCGCGCGACGATGACGTGGCGCCCCGGCGCGAGATCGGGCCAGTGGAGCGTGGGAGCCCAGAGCTCGACGTGCGGATGCTCCGAGACCATGCCAAACTTCGCTGCGTCCGCAGCCTGTTCGATCTCACGCACGGATGGTGTCAGCGACACGATGCCGGCGAGCGCCTCCTTCGAGGAGAGCCCGGGGAAATCGGGGAGCACGTCCAGCGCGTAGAGCACGAACGCGGTGGAGCCCCGGTGGCGGATGTTCCCCACGGCGAGGAGAAATTCGGGATCCAACCAGACCGGATCGACCCAGTCGAGAAGGGTAGCCGCGGGGTTCGCGGTGGAGAGCACGGCGCGCGCCGCGATTTCCTCGCCGTTTCGCAGCACGACGCCCGCGACTGCGTCGTCGCGGACTTCGACTCGCCCCACGCGCGCGTTAGTCCGAATCTCCACCCCTTGCCGGCGCGCTGCAGCCTCTGCCGCCTTCGCGAACGCACCGGGTCCACTCCGCCAGGGTGAGCGCCCGCGCAAAGCGCCCGCGGGAGCCCCGATCAGGTGATGGAGCAGCACGAAGCCTGTGCCGCCGGAACGGGGACCCTGTTGGTGATGCTGGACGCCAGCGGCCGCGATGGCGGCCTTGATCGGCGCGCACTCAAACCAGTCGTCAGCCAACTCCCACGCGGAGAGCGGGAGCGTGCGAAGGAATTCCACCATGTCGCGCCGGCCCAGAGCGCGGAACTTCCGCCCCACGGAGAGGAGCGGGAGGAGCTCGCCCAGCGAGGAGGCGCTGATGTCTGGAGCGGGCGTTGTGTAAAGCGTCTCGAGAAACCCTGCCAGCTTCCGGAGCCGCGACGTGAACTCAGGCCACTTGGCCGCATCGGAAGGCGAGTGGACGCGGATCGCGTCCGCGGCCCGGGCCGCGTCTCGAGGAAGGGTGAGGTACGTCCCATCCGCGCGGACCGCGATCCCCGGATCGGCGGCGAGGCGTTCGAGCCCGTTCATGCCGAGCGCACGCGCCACGGTCTCGGGAATCCAGCCCGGGTCCTGGCCGAGTGGGGCTGCGCGGAACCCAGGTGCGAACTCAATCACGCGCGCCTGCCCGCCCAGCTCTGCATCGCCTTCGACGAGGAGCACGCGACGGCCCGCGCGCCCAAGCGTCGCGGCCGCCGTGAGCCCGTTCGCCCCCCCGCCGATCACGACAACGTCGTACGTGCCGGCGCTCACGCTCTCGACCTCAAGATTTCCAGGGCTGCGAGACGGCCCGACGCCCCCATGATGCCGCCCCCGGGATGGGTTCCCGCGCCGCACTGCCAGTAGCCCTGGATCGGCGTCCGGTACTTCGCCCACTCCGGGACCGGCCGGAGGAAGAAGAGCTGCTGGAGCGCCAGCTCGCCCTGGAAGATGTTCCCTTCGGAGAGCCCGGTGATCCGCTCGATGTCGTCGGGGGTGAGCACCTGGCGATGAAGGATCAGCGACTCGATGTTGGGAGCATATCGCGCGAGCGTCTTCACGACCGCGTCGCCGAATGCCTCGCGCCTCTGGTCGTTCCAACCGCCGTTCAGCGTGTAGGGTGCGTACTGGACGAAGATGCTCATGACGTGCTTCCCGGGAGGAGCCATCCCTGGGTCGATCATCGATGGAATCACGATGTCCATGTAGGGATTCCGCGAGAACTCGCCGTACTTCGCGTCGTCGTAGGCCCGCT
The DNA here is from genome assembly GCA_035716085.1 of Candidatus Eiseniibacteriota bacterium. Classification (GTDB taxonomy): domain Bacteria; phylum Eisenbacteria; class RBG-16-71-46; order SZUA-252; family SZUA-252; genus WS-9. The sequence goes on from DASTKC010000053.1 coordinate 17,086, forward strand.
CGAGGTACTCGATGCTCGGGCTGATCGAGATCGCACCGCGGAGATGGGGGCCGTGCCCTGGCAGGCACGTGAAATCCGGAAGGCCCGAGAGCGCGAGGTTCACCTTGCCTGAGGAGCCGCGGAATTTGAAGCGGCGGATCCCCTCGACGAGGGGGTCGGGGAGCTCGTTCGGATCAACGAGGCGCGTGAACGTAAGGCGCGGATCAAGGCCTGAGATCACTGTGGACGCCGGAATCTCCTCGCCGCCGGCGAGGACAACGCCGATGGCCCGGCCCTCGCGGACGAGAACGTGCTCCACAGCGGCGCTGGTTCGGATCTCGGCGCCGTGCGCGCGGGCCGCGCCGGCGATCGCCTCGCTGATGCCGCCGGTCCCACCCTTCTGGAAACCCCACGCTCGGAACGCGCCGTCGATCTCGCCCATGTAGTGGTGGAGGAGCACGTAGGCCGACCCGGGCGAGCGCGGACCCAGGAACGTCCCGATGATCCCACTCGCCGACTTCGTGGCCTTGAGCGGGCCGAACTCAAACCACTCGTCGAGGTAATCGGCACTGCTCATGGTCATCAGCTTGTGGAGTGCGTGGAAGCGTTCGGGGCCGAGCCCGCGGAAATGACGCCCGAGCTTCAGGAGCCCCATGAGGTCCTTCGGCGAGAGCGAGGCTGGGTCCGGAGGTACCATTCCAAGGATCGGTTTCACCGCCATCGCCATGTGGTGCATGAGCCGCCCGAAAAGGATCGTGGCGTCGGCGTCGCGCGTCGAGTGGCGGCAGAGCTCGCGGCGTGTCTCGTCGGGGTCGGCCCACGATGCCAGGTAGTCGCCGTTGTCGAGTGGAGTCACCGTGCTCTCGAGCGGGAGGATCTGAAGCCCATGGCGCGGGAGATCCAGGTCCCGGATGATCTCCGGCCGGAGCAGGCTCACCACGTAGGAGAAAACGGAGAACTTGAAGCCCGGGAAGACTTGCTCCGTAACCGCCGCGCCCCCCAGCACGGGGCGCCGCTCGAGCACGAGCGTGCGCCGGCCCGCGCGCGCGAGATACGCCGCTGCGACGAGGCCGTTGTGCCCGCCTCCGACGATGATCGCGTCGTAGCGCGGCGCGCTCATGCCTTCTTCCGCGGGGGATCGTAGAAGGGAAGCTTCCGCACCACAGCGTCCACGCGCTCACGGTGGTGCTCCACGGTGACCTCGAGGCTCACCGATGTGCCGGGGGCGAAATGGGGGGCGCGGAGGTGCGCGAGCGCGAGGAGCTTCTTGAGGAGCGGGGACCAGCAGCCGCTCGTGGCGTACCCGACCTGCCTGCCGTCCTTGTAGATCGGCGCGCTCGCGCGCCACGCGATGCTCGGAACCTGGGGCGGGAGGCCGCGCGCCGCGAAAAGCCGCTCGAAGCCCACCCAATCCACCTCGAGCCCGACGAAGCCCCACGCGGCACCCCGCGTGCGCTCGGCCGCGAGCGCTCGGCGGCCGTTGAACGGACCCTTGTCCGCGCTCACGGCCCAGCCGAGGTTGATCTCGTAGGGCGTGGACTTCCGCGCCTCGATCAGCGCGTGGTGCGAGGAGAAATAGTCCACGTCCAGCATGATGAGCCCCGCCTCGATGCGCGCAATGTCGAGCGCCCACACGCCCGCCGGCGTGACGCCGTAGGAAGTCCCCGCCTCGACGAGCGCATCCCAGAGATTCACGGCCTGCGCAGCGTCCACCCAGATCTCGTAACCGAGGTCCCCCGTGTAACCGGTGCGCGAGATCGCAACCGGGATCCCGCGCACGGTGGTCGGGACCATGCGGAAATACTTGAGCGACCCTAGATCGGCGGGGGACGCCTGGGACAGAACGGCGCGTGAGAGCGGGCCCTGGAGGGACATGGCCCCCATGCTCTCGGAGATGTCTTCGATCCCCACCTCCATGCCCGACGCGTTCATGTGAAGCCACCGGAGCGACGAATCCGCACTCGTCAGGCGAAACTCGCTCGATCCCAGGCGCGTCACGGTGCCGTCGTCGATGACCTTCCCCGCGTGATCGCACCAGGGGGTGTAGTAGACCTGGCCCTCCCGGAGCTTGGTCATGTCGCGCGTAATCATGCGGTCCAGCAGGCGCTCGGCGTCCCGGCCGGTAATCCGGTACTTGTGGAGCGGAGACACGTCGATCAGCGCGGCGGAGTTCCGGATCGCGGCGTATTCCCGATCGGGATGCGGATCGTAGGCGCTCGCCATCTGGTAGCCCGCCCAGCGGCGCCACGTCTGCGCGCGCACAAGGGGCGCGGTGCGGGGATGAAAGGGAGAAGTCTTGAGCATGGGAATCAGGCAGTGTAAGCGAGCGCTGCGAGCGAAACAATCGGCATGTGTGCACACACGTGTGCCGTCAGCAGCCGATTTGCTCCAGAACCATCGTAGGGGAGGCGATCACGGTCGGCTTGGCGAGTAAGTCGCAGATCGATTGGTCGCGAGGTGAGAGAGATTGGCCGCGAGCGTTCCTAAGGCACGCTCCAGGAGCTGTCCGGGTCGAAGGAGTTGATGGCCTCGGCCCGCGCGAGGGTTTCGGCGCCCAGGTCCTGCTGCCGAAGCTTGGCGTCGGGTCCGATCAGGAACGTCATCACCCCGCTCTTGCCGTAATCCGCCGGCCACGCGAGCAAGCCGAATCCACCGGTCATCCTGCTCCCGACGATCCACGAGCGTTCGCCGCCGTCAGCGCTCGGACCCTGTGCGGTCAGCACCTTGAAGAAGTACCCCTCGTAGGGAGCAGGACCCTCCTGCCGTCGGTAGCCCTCGGCGGCCGCCTTGGCGGCGAGCTCTCCCATGGGACTCGGTGCGGGGCTCGCAGGCGTGGCCGGCCAGAAGAGTCCATCGTGTCGTCCGGGCTGGCTCAGCATACGCTGGGCGAATGCGCCCTTGGGCACACCGTCATGACCTGTCGCGGCATACTCGTGCTGCGCTTCCACGAACGCTTCGGCGACGTCCATCACGGCGAGCTCATTCCGCCCGATGCGCCGGTAGAGCATCTCCTCCTTGCCCGCCGCGGTATCGAATCTCCAGCGGCCCTTCTCCTCGACCAGTGGGATGGGTAGCGGGTAGGACTCGTTCCCCACGACCACCGTCCGCGTCGGTCCTTCTCCCTCGAGCCACCAGCGCTCGATCATGGCCGCGATCACGACCTGGCGGTCCCGCGCGGCCTGAACCGGATCGGCCCGATTCATGACATCGGACGCATCCGGGCCGAGAAGGGCGTGCAGGGCTGTCGTGTCTCCCTCGGAAAGGGCATGGAACATCGCCTCGACCGCGGCCTCCGGCGTCGCAAACGTCTGCTGCTCCGCCGGTTTCTGCGAACAGCTCGACATCGCCACACCAAGTCCGAGAATCGCGATCACCGAGAGGAGGCGCACGGGAGCGCGCTCCCTGTCGAAACGCCGCCCGGGGGTCATCGTCTCCGACCTCCACCGCCTCCACCGCTGCGACCGCCGCCGCGGCTGCTCCCGCCGCCCTTACTCGAGGCCACGGACGATCGCCCGCGATCGCTCGAGGCGCGCGTGCTGGATCCGTTCCCATAGCCGCCGAAGGCGTCCGATTCCGGTCGACCTGGCTTGTCGTTGGTCGATGGACGTCCCCGCGCGGTGGAGCTTTCCCGATCGGTCTTGGCGCCGCCTCGGTCGCCAGCTTTGGCCTTGTCCCGGCTCGCATCGCGGCGATCCACGTCTTTGCTGTCGACCCGGTTGCCAGCATTGGTCCGGTTGCTGTTTCCGTTCCGGTTCACATTGGTGTTGCGCGGCGTCGCGACGTTGCCCCTCGGGCGATAGTTCGGGACGGGACGCGCGTACGGGTAGCGGGGACGAGCGGGCACGACCCAGACCGAGCGGTGGTAGTAGGCGCCGCCGCCGTGCCATCCGTAGCCCCAGGCGCCCCACCCGTAATAGTCGTTGCTCATTGCGGCGCCGATCGCGATCCCCAGAGTGAAGCCGACGAGGGCCGCGACCGCGGCATCGTTGCTCGACGAGCTCGACGCCGACTGCGTGTAGACCACGTTCGGATCGTACTGGGGTACGTAAACGACCTGCGGATTCGCCGGCTCGATGATGATCGTCTGCGACCCGCCCTCGCTATTGACCTCGACCTTCTGCTGTTCGTTCGATTTGAGATTGCCCTTCTCCTTGGCTTGGGCCCGGAGGCGCTGGATCGACGTGTTGACCTGATCCTTGCTGCTCAGGTAGGCCGTGCCGATCTCCTTCGTCCAGTCCATGTTGTCGGCCAGCAGCTTGACGACATCGGGGAAGATGGCGAGGGAGGCGAACGCGGCGTCAAACTTCGCGTTCATCGCCGCCTGCTGCAGATCGCTCCCGGTGGCCGTCTGGTCCTTCAGCCACTTGCTGAACTCCGTGACCTGGTCCGGGCTGGTCGAAGCGGTGAGGATCTGCGCCAGGAGCGCGTCGGGATAGAGCGCGATGGGCGCGAGCAGCTTGTCGAGGTTGTCCGCGTCAGAGGCCGGGGCGGAGGCGGGGTAGAGGGCGAACGCGACGAGGCATAGCGCGGCGAGTGCGACGAGTGGGTGCGAGCGCGAGATCATGGCTCTCCCTCCCTGGGACGAGGCACCCGCGGGTCATCCGACAGCGGCTGCATCCCAGCCAGGGTAGGGGCCGCGTCCCCAGGTTGCCACCACTAACTAGCGAGCGATGCGATCGTCGATGAGCAGATCGCCAGTCGGTAAGATTCCACCCGATTCGTCCCCAGAATATTCGGTGTAAGCTCTGCTCCGTCGGAGGGGCGGCCGTGCGGCCTGAGAGCGGGGCTCATCCCTTCTGTCGGTAAAGTGCAAGAGAGGGTAAGAGGGCGTGGCCACAATCGGATCACAGATATCCGTTAGGAGGCCGGGTGCTGCGGACGGTACGGTGCGTCTTTCTCGCGGTTCTGATCCTTGCTTCGACCTTCCCGGCTCGGACGGCTCTGGCTCTTGGCGCGCAGGAGGTCGGAAGCATCCTGTCGATTCGCCCCCTAGGCGAGGCGGAGCCGTTACCGGGAGACGACGGCCTGACGCACGTCGCCTATGAGCTCCATGTCGTCAACCCGAGCCGGTTTCTGGTTTCGATCGATTTACTCGAGATCCTGGATGCGGGAAATGGCCGGACGTTGGGTCGCCTGGCCGGGTCGGCCCTTTCGGCCATGACGATCATGGGCGGCGGTGAGAAAGGCCCTGTTTTCGGTCCCTCGCATTCCGGTTACATCTACCTGGATGTCGTACTACCGAACGAGGTGCTCCCGAGTGCGATCGACCATCGGTTCACGATCTCGCTCCAGGTGCGCGCGGCAGCCGACGACGACCACCACGGCGGTCCCGTACCGGCAAGCGTAGGGCTCGATTCCTCGCTGACCTTCACCGGTGCCCGGGTCGAGATCGACCGCAGGCCCCCGGCGGTGATCGCGCCACCCTTGCGCGGTGACCACTGGCTGGTCGCCAACGGCTGCTGCGACGCCGTCAATCCACATCGCGCAGCGGTCATCGCGATCGACGGCGCGCTTTACGTGCCGGAACGCTTTGCCATCGACTTCGTCCAGCTCGATCGGGATGGGAAGCTGTTGACCGGTCCCGTGGACAAGCTCACCAGTTACTCCTACTTCGGCGCGCCCGTGTTCTCGGTCGCGAGCGGTACCGTGGCTGCTGCACATGATGGAGAGCCGGAGGAGGTACCCGGCGCGATGCCGAAGGGCAAGACGATCTCCACCGCCACAGGCAACTACGTCATCGTGGACATCGGTAGCCGGCGCTATGCCGTCTACGCCCACTTCAAGACAGGAAGCGTTCGTGTGCGGGCCGGTCAGCACGTCGCCGAGGGGGATGTCCTGGGCCTTGTCGGCAACTCGGGCAACACGTCGAATCCTCACCTTCATTTCCATGTCTCGGACCGGGCCTCGCCGCTTTCCTCGGTTGGGCTCCCGTATGTGTTCAAGCGGTTCGAGGATCAGGGCATCGTGTCCGGTCTAGATGCAGTCATCGGAGGAGGAGCCGGCACGATCCAAAGGGCGCCGCAGCCTGGACCCCATCGCAACCAGTTGCCGCTGGACAATCACGTCGTCGGCTTCGGTCCCACGAACTAGCGGACCATCCGATAGTCGAGGAGCAGATAGCCGGTCGTGGACCAACGCAGCTTGCGATTATTGACCGGCAACGCTACGGCCCGCAAACGGAGGTATTTGGGCGTGCGTGAGATCGTCCTATGGGTGAGGCCATCCTTGGCGCTGTCTAACCTGTTACGCTCAAAGACGCCCTCGACGAAAAGGCCACGTTTCCCCAACCCTAGGGAGGAACGACCATGACCCGCTTGACCACGCCTTCCTATCCCCGCTGGACCCGAACCCTGTTGGTTCTTGCGCTTCTGATCCTCGGCGCCGAGCCCGCGAGCGCGCAACAGAGCCGCAATGTCACGCTCCTCTCGCACATGGATCTCTATTCCATGGCCGGCTACTCCTCCTGCTGGTCGTACATCCACAGCGACGGGCGCGAGTACGCCGTGGAGTTTTCACGGTCGGGCGCCTCGATCGTGCGCCTCGCCGATCCGCAGAACCCAGTGGAAGTGGCGTTCTTCAATCTTCCCGATTCCGAATGGCATGAGGGACGTCAATACCAACACTACTTCTATATCACCACCGAGTTCGTGAACAACTACAACCCCGGTGGGCTCACGATCCTGGACATGGCGGATCCGGAGCATCCACGGAGGATCTCCAACTTCGACTCTCCAATCCTGTGGTCACACACCATCGAAATCGACACGGCCCGTGGTTTCCTCTATACCCCGGGGGCGGCCGGGACCGGTCCGTCGGGCAACATCGTGCAAGGTCTCTTCATCTTATCTCTCGCGAATCCTGAGAACCCGACCGTGATCGCCGTGTACGGGGACGAGGCGCCCAACTACACCCACACCATTCACGTGCGCGGAACGCGCGGATACGCCTCCATGCAGAATCAGGGCACGGTCCGGATCTTGGATCTGACCAACCCGGCACAGCCCTCACTCCTTGCCGAGATTCAAACGCCCGCTGGTGTGGAGCCAGGCGGCGATCGAACACTCTTCCGCCGCACGCACAGTGCGTGGGAATCCGCGGACGAACGGTTCCTCTACGTTTCCGATGAGACGTCACCCCTTGGCGTCTACGTGTACGACATCCAAAACCTCGCCAACATTCAGCGTGTGTACACATTCGAGGGGATGCCTCCGCGAAGCATCGGCCACGATCCCGTTGTTCGGGGCAACCGCTTGTTCCTCTCGTACTACACGACTGGGGCGCGGGTGTACGACATCTCGAATCCGGCGTGGCCCGTGGAAATCGGGTACTACGACACCTACGACGGGCGTGACGGCGGGTTCCATGGATGCTGGGAAGTCGCGCCGCTCTTTCCCTCGGGGATCTTCGTCGCGAGCGACATGGAGACTGGTCTCTACGTCTTCCGCCTCGACGCGACGTACGGAATCGTTCGAGGCACCGTGCGGAAGGGGCCCAATGGGCCGCCGGTCGCCGGCGCCCTCGTCCGCCAAGCGGGCTCGAGCGCCTCTACGGTCAGTTTCTCCGACGGGCGGTACGCCTTGGCCGTAACGCCGGGCTCGAACGTGACGCTGAACACAACGCTCTTCGGATATGACCCGCTCTCGAAGTCCCTCGCCGTGACCGCCGGAAGCGATCGCCCGCTCGACCTTCCGTTGCGTGCCTCGGATGCGGGCAGCATCTCCGGTGTCGTTCGTGGAACGCCGGGTTCGCCCACGCTCAATGAGGCGGAGCTCGAAATCACCGGG
>DASTKC010000054.1:0-2264 GCA_035716085.1 Candidatus Eiseniibacteriota bacterium
TGAGGGCCGGCCTCGATCCGCGCGCGCGACAGGAGGCCGAGGAGCGCGGCTTCGGAGTCGAGAGGGACGCCCGATCGGAGCGCGTGCCACCCCACGGCGCGGTACATCGCGCCCGAATCCACGGCGTTGAGCCCAAGGCGCTCCGCCACGGCCTTGGCGGTGACGCTCTTCCCCGCTCCCGCGGGACCGTCGATCGCGACCACGAAGGGCTTCATCGAAGGAGACCCTTCAATCGCGGGAGAAAGCCCGGGTCGGACACGGCCGCCGCTTCGACGCCCTCGACGCGCACGCCGTCCTTGGCGCGAAGCCCGGCGACGAGGAACGCCATCGCGATCCGGTGGTCCCCCTCCGAGACGACGGATCCGCCTCGTGGAGCGCCGGTCCCCTGGATCACCCAGCCGTCGGGCCGCTCCTCGCAAGGGACGCCGATCGCGCGGAGTCCCGCCGCCACGGTCGCGATCCGGTCCGATTCCTTCACGCGAAGCTCCTCGGCGCCGCGGATGACGCTCTCCCCCTTCGCGAACGCGGCGAGCACGGCCGCGAGCGGAAGCTCGTCGATCATCCCGCGCGCCTCGTCGGGGTCGACGTGGATCGGTTCGAGCGCATGGGCTCGCACGCGCACGTCGGCCACCGGCTCGTCCGACTCGTCTCTCCGGTCGACCTCGTCCACCTGGGCTCCCGCACGCGCGAGAAGATCGAGGAACGCGCGGCGCGTGGGATTCACTCCGACGCCGCGCACGGTCACGTCCGATCGCGGAACGATCGCGGCGGCCGCCCACAGGAACGCCGCGGCGCTGAAATCGCCGGGAACGCGGGCTTCGATCCCCTGGAGCGAGGCCGGCCCTCGGACGGCGATGCGGCCGTTCTCCTGCGTGACGGGTGCGCCGAATCGCGGGAGCAGGCGCTCCGTGTGGTCCCGCGTTGGAGCCGCCTCCTCGATCATCGAATCCCCCTCGGCCTGGATCGCCGCGAGGAGGAGCGCGCTCTTCACCTGGGCGCTCGCGACCGGCGTGCGCACCGACGCGCCGTGGAGCCGTCGTCCGCGAATTGCGACCGGCGCGAGGCGGTCCTGGTCGCGCGCGGAGAGATCCGCGCCGAGCGCGCGCAACGGCTCGATCACCCGGGAGAGCGGACGCCGCCTGAGCGACGCGTCCCCCGTGAGCACGGAGAAGAAGGGCTGCGCCGCGAGCATCCCCATGGAGAGCCGCAGCGCCGTGCCCGAGTTCCTGGCGTCGAGCACGCGGTCGCTCTCCTTGAGCGCGCCGCCGCGGATGGTCCACGAGCCCGCGCCGGTCGCGCGCACCGGCACGCCCAGCGCCTTCACGATTCCGAGCGCCGCCCGCGCGTCGGCGCCTTCGTTTCCCCCCTCGATGCGGGTCGTTCCCCGCGCGAGCGCGCCGAGCAGGATGAGGCGCTGGGTGATCGACTTGTCTCCCGAGACGGTGCAGGCGCCCCGGAGCGGCCCGGACGGACGCAGCGTCGCCCGGCTCAACGCACGAGCTCCTGGCGGAACTGACGGGCCTCGTCGAGGAGATGCCCGAGCTCGGGTCCTCCCTCCTCGAGCGCGTGCCTCAGCCGGCGCACTTCCCGCTCGAGGAGCTCGAGCGCCGGGAGGAGCTTCGGCGCGTTGATCGCGAGCGTGTCGGTGGACGAGCCCGCTCCGGCCGCACGCGTCGCGGCGTCGAGCATCGCGCGGGACGCCGGCGCGAGGAGACGCGTGAGGCTTCCGGTCCGTCGAAGCGTGCGCACGAGCGCGACCGCCGAGAGGACGGGGAGATCGTGCGTGAGCGCGAAGAGCGCGTCGTGGATCGTGGGAGCCACCGGTGCGGGCACCGCTCCGATCGACGACCAGAGGTCGGCGACCGTCGCGCCGGGCGAGCCTGGATCGGTCGATGCGCCGATCAGAACCGTTGCGCCACGAAAACGCCCAGGGTCGGTCGATTCCGGTGCGGACGGAACGGGGTGTGCGGGCACGAAGCGCTGTAGGATGCCCGCGCTCGAGGCGGCGACCACGGACGGCTGCATGACGGGTGCGAGATCCATGAGGATGGACTGCGCTGGAAGGCGTGGAGCGATCGCCTGGATCATCGCCGGCGTCTGGGTGGCCGGAAGCGCGAGGGCGACCAGATCGCTCGAGGCTGGATCGATGTCGTCGAGAACCGCTTCGACGGCGTTCGCCTCGAGCGCCGCGGCGCCTTTCGCAGGATTGGCATCGTAGCCCGTCACCCGCGAAGCCCCGCGGAGCGCCAGCCCGAGAGCGATGC
>DASTKC010000055.1:0-3547 GCA_035716085.1 Candidatus Eiseniibacteriota bacterium
CCTTGATCCGCTGGGACGGCAGGGACGCGAGGTCGAATCAGGCGGGAAGCGGCGTGTACTGGATCGTTGCGGAATCGGGAGGAGAGCGCCGTGCGGTGCGCGTCGTCCAGCTTCGCTAGATTGAGACGCGCGCTCGGGGCCGCGTTCCTCGCGGTGGTGGCGCTCGGGACCGCTCCCGCGGGCGCGGCCGTGAGCGCGTCCACGTCCGCGGAGGGCTTCAGCCGCGAAGCGCTCCGCACGCTCGCGCGGCCGCAAGGCGTTCGCGTGATCGAAGGCGTGAGCGGCGATCCTCGGGAGACCGTCCAAGCGCTCGAGCGCGCGGGCTATCACGTCGACGTCGCCGTCTTGCCGTCCACGTTCTTCGTTCGCGAGCGCGGCCCGCACCGCGCATTGCCCGCCGGCTTCCTGGATGTGACCGGGCCGGCCGAGGATCCGGCGACACCAATGTCCAGCGCGCCGTCCTACTCGGGGGATTCCGACGTCAATCCTTTCCAGGGCCGGGCCGACATGCTGCCGCCGCTCGACCGAACCGGGATCGACGGGCCAGGGCTAGGGCCGAACGCCGCGCCGCCGATGCCGGCCGGTCTCCCGCACGGAGCCCGGTGGACGGATACGAGTGAATTCATGATGGGACGCGTCGCGGTCTCGCTCATCTTCCCGGAATCCGACGGCAGCATCGACGCGAACCTCTATGACTGGACGCCCGCGCTCCGCGACTCGGTCGCTCGCTCCGCGGTGCGGGGCCTGCTCAAGTGGACCACGTTCGCCGCGGCCCACGACGTCCCGCTCACGTTCCTGATCGAGGTGCACGCATCGGTCCCGACGGGTTACGAGCCGATCACGCGGACCACGAGCTTCGAGCTCGATTGGATCCGGGAGGCGCTCAAGCCGATCGCGGGGTACGGCACCGACGCGGAGAAGGAGGCCTACGACGTCGTCAACGCGGCGCGCGCGCGGCTCGGCGCACACTGGGGGACGCTCATCCTCGCGGTGCAGAACGACACCGACCCCGACGGTGCGTTCCCGGATGGGTTCATCGCCCACGCGAATCTGGGCGGGCCATGGCTCGTCTTGCCCATCAACAACGCGAACACCCGGAGCGCGGCGCTCGACTACTACGTGGAACACGAGATGACGCACCAGTTCTGGGCGCTCGACGAGTACGCCTCGAACAGCGCCTGGTGGTCGTGCACGCTCTTGACCGGATACTTCGGCTGGCCCAACTCCAATTCGGTGATCCCGGCGCCGCGCTACTGCGGACAGGACGACCGCTGCATGATGAAGGGAAACTATCCCGACAGCCTCTGCTCCTCGACCATGGGCTCGATCGGGTGGGTCGACCGGGATCACTCCGGCGTCCTCGACTTCTACGAGACCCGGCCCTCGGTCCGGACCGACTCGACCCACTACGGCAACATGCCTGGGTTCCCGATCCACGTCACCGGCACCGCCGGAGACGTCGCGTTCCCGAACACGAATCCATTCCTGTTCGGGGCAGGGGATTCGATTACCATCGCTACGATCGACTCGCTCTGGTACCGGGTCGACGGCGGCCCCTGGACCACGCTCCCGTCGGACGACGGCGTGATGGATGAAGGGGCGGAGCGCTTCTCGCTCACGTTCAACCTGCCGGTGGCGGACCACGTGATCCACTTCCGGGCGCGCAACTCGAGTGGCCGGGAGCAGCTCGTTCCGGACAGCGTCATCGTCACGGTGTCGGGGTCGTCCGGTTCCCCCGCGCCGGGCGGGGGAGCGCCGAGGCCTTCGGTGAGCGCCGCGCCGACGCCGAGCCGCGGGCCGGTTCACCTGGGCGTGCGCGCGCCCCGAGGGGCGGTCACGAAGGCGGAGATCTTCGACGCCCGCGGGCGGCGCGTCCGCGCCTGGGAGTTCCGGATTCCGGACACGGGTCTCATGACGTGGGACTGGAACGGAGCCGCCGACAACGGGCGGACGCTCTCGAGCGGCGTCTACTATCTGCGCGTACGATGGAAGGACGGCGAGATCGCGCGCCGCGTGGTCCTGCTCCGCTGACGAAAGGGAATCCATGACGTCGCTCGAACGCCTCGCGACCCAGACTCCGGCCGAGGCGCCGGCCGCTCCGCTTCGTGGGCGGCGCTACGACGAGGACCGGCTGCATCTCCTCGTCCGCGACCCGCACCGCGCGGCCGCGATCTGGGAAATCTCGTCCAAGCTCCACGCGCGCGCGGAGTCGATGGCGAAGGCGGCGCGAGCGCCGGTCCGATACCGCATCGTCGTGCATCAAGCACCGAGTCCGGAGGGGGCTCCGATCGCGACGATTGCGATCGATCTTCCCGACGCGCTTCGGGACGAGACCTGGTTCTTCGATCTCCAAGTGTCCGGCGGCGTCGCCCGTGCCGAGCTGGGACTCGACTTGCCGTCGGGACTGGCCGTACTGCTCACGTCGCGCTGGATGCCGGTGCCGCCGGACGGGCCCTGCGCCGAGACAGGCGCCTGGTCCGTCGACCCCGCGTCGGCCGCGTGGCTCGACGCCGAGGCCGCGCGCGCCCGGTCCGGATCCCCGCGCACATCTCCGAGCTCCGTCGCGCGCTATCTCGCGACCCGCCCCGGCGAATCGTGACCACATCGGGCCCGTCGGGATTCCTTTCGATCCTGCTCCACGCGCATCTTCCGTACGTGCGCCATCCCGAGTACGAGGATCCGCTCGAAGAGCGCTGGCTGGTCGAGGCGCTGCTCGAGTGCTATCTCCCGCTCCTCGGCGTGCTCGAGCGGCGTGCCGACCGTGGCGCGCGGGGGCGGATCACCCTCTCCCTCTCGCCCACCTTGATCGCGATGCTGGACGACGATCTGATCCGGGGGCGCCTCGCGCACCGGCTCGCGCGCCTCGAGGACCTGGCCGCGCGCGACGTCCGCCGCCACGCGAACGAGCCCGGGCTCGAGCGGCTCTCACGCCACTACCTCGACCGCTTCCGCGAGGGGCGGCGGCGCTACGAGGACACATACCGGCGCGATGTCATCGAGGCGTTCGCGTCGCTGGAGAAGGCGGGCGTCGTGAGCCTCGTCACCTGTGGCGCCACGCACGGCTTCCTTCCTCTGATGGACATGGGCGCGCCCTCATGGCGCGCGCAGATCGGCACCGCCGCACGGGAGCTCGAGCGCCGTCTAGGCCATGGACCCGAGGGCATGTGGCTCCCGGAATGCGGCTACACGCCGGGCGTGGAGTCGGTCCTCGCGGAGTTTGGAGTCGGGTGGTTCGTGGTGGATGCGCACGGGATCGCGAACGCGTGCCCCCGTCCGCTCCCGGGAACCTACGCGCCGTTTCGAACGGGCGCCGGCGTGCTCGCACTGGGCCGTGACGTGGACGCGTCGCGTCAGGTGTGGAGCGCGACCGAGGGCTACCCCGGCGATCCCGAGTACCGCGAGTACTACCGCGACCAGGGATTCGATCTGCCGCTCGACGAGGTCCGCTCCGATCTTCCGTCGGGCGGCACGCGGACCCACCTCGGACTCAAGTATCACCGGATCACGGACCGCCGCTTCGAGCACCGCGAGCTCTACGATCCCGATC
>DASTKC010000056.1:0-2320 GCA_035716085.1 Candidatus Eiseniibacteriota bacterium
GGGCTGGGATCGCGTGCGTGTAGTGCTGTCGTCGAGACCGCCGTGCCGGTCCAATGCGAACCGGCGCGCCGGTGACGCGCGTTAGGAAAGCGCTTCGGGGATTGCCGTAGAGATCGATCACCCAGTCATACTGTGCTCGCCGCAACGCGGCGAGCAGATGGGGTGCTCCCGGAAGGCCGGGCCACTTTCGAAGCGTGAGCACCCTTCGGAGCGCGGGATGTCCGATGGCCGCCTGCGCGGGCGCTCCCTCGGCCAAGTAGTCGATGGTCGCGTCGGGAAAGCGCGCTCGGAGGGCATCGAGGATCGGAAGCGTGAGGATCACGTCCCCGATCTGCCGGATCCGCGTGACCAGGATCCGCTTCGGATCCTCCACGTCAGCGCCCCTCGCGAACGCGGCGCGCGAGATCGCTCGTCGCGTGATCCTTGGAGTCGCCCACGACGACGGTCTCGATCCCCAGCTCGCGCGCCACGGCGCGCTCCGGGACGGACTCCACGGTGTAGTCGGTCCCCTTCGCGTGAACGGCCGGCCGGAGGGCGCGAAGAAGCGTCTCCACGTTCGGCTCGTCGAATCCAATCACCCAGTCGACGCAGTCGAGCGCCGCGACGATCTCCATGCGCTCGGCGAGCGGAACGTAGGGCCGATCCGGCCCCTTGAGGCGGCGCGCCGAATCATCCGAATTCACGGCGACGAGGAGCCTCTCACCGCAAGCTCTCGCCCCCTCCAGGTAGCGCACGTGCCCCACGTGGATGAGATCGAAGAGGCCGTTGGCGAGGACGAGGCCGCGGCGGAGCGCTGGATCCCGGTCGAGTGCCCTCGCCAGCTCCTCCCGGTCGCGCATCTTGGCGCGGCTCACGCCGGCTCCGGGCGTGGAACCGGGTGCGCGCGGATCGCGGCGTCCAGCTCGGCGCGCGACACCGTCGCTGTGCCCCGCTTCATCACGACGACCGACGCGGCGTACGTCGCGAGGAGCGCGGCCTCGACCAGCGAGGCCCCTGCACCTAGCGCGAGTGTGGCGGCCGCGGAGACCGCATCACCGGCCCCCGTCACGTCGGCCACATCCGAGGATCCGACGATCGGGATGCGGAGCGCCTTCCGGCCCCGCTCGAGCAGCATCATGCCGTCGCTCCCGCGCGTGATCCAGACGCCGCGCGCCGCGGTGCGCTCGCGGAGATCCTCCCCGGCGCGGCGCAGCGCTCCCGTATCGAGCGACGGAAGGTGAAACGCGTCCCGGATCTCGTGCTCGTTCGGCGTGAGCAGGGTCACGCCGCGATAGGAGCGGAGCGCGTACCGGGAGTCCACCACCACCGGAAGTCCCGCGCGCCGGGCCGCCGCGATCGCGGCGCGTCGAAGAGGAGGCGCGAGCACGCCATAGCCGTAATCGGAGAGGAGCGCCGCGCTCGAGCCTTTCATCGCCCGCGCGAGCGCGCGCTCGAGCGACCGCTCGCCGGAGCGCGGCATCAGGGCTCCGTGTCCGCGATCCAGCCGCACGATCTGCTGGCGCGACGTGTGGCTGGATCCCGCGAGAATGCGGGTCTTCACGATCGTGCCCGCGCCGTTGTCCCGGAGGAGCCACCGCGGGTCGAGCCCCTCGGCGCGGAGCGAGCGCGCGAGGTCCCGCCCGGCCTCGTCCCGGCCGACGCGCCCCACGAGCCTCGGACGGCCCCCGAGCGATCGGGCGTTCATGGCGGCGTTCGCCGCCCCTCCGGGCACGCCGCGCTCCTCCTCGAAGTCGAGGATGAGGACGGGAGCCTCGCGCGAGATGCGGGACGAGCGGCCGAACCAGTAGCGGTCGAGCACGAGATCGCCGACCACCGCGACCGGCACGTCGCGAAGCGCGGCGCTCAGCTCGAGGAGCCGATCGCGATCCGGGGCCGCGCTCATGGCCTCGCGGCTCGCGCGCGCGGTCCGCGCTCTCGGCGGGCTCATCGTCGCGCCCGTGAGGCGGCCAGATCGGCGAGCCGGGCGCGCGCCCAACGATCCGCGTCCGCGATCGATTCGAGCGTGAGCGGCCCCGTAGGCGCGTGCGCGTCCAGGACCTCGCCCACGAGGCGGGTGAGATCGGAGAAGCCGATCACACCGGTCAGGAAGAGCTGCACCGCCTCCTCGTCCGCGGCGTTCAGGACGGCGGGGGTGGTGCCTCCGCGTTCGAGCGCCCGGCGCGCGAGCGCGAGCCCGGGCGAGCGCGCGGGATCGGGAGCCTCGAACGCGAGCGACCCGAGCTTCGCGAGATCGAGCCGCGGCAGGGAGGACGTCCATCGCTCCGGGAAGCTGAGCGCGTAGAGGAGCGGAAGCCGCATGTCGGGGCAGGAGAGCTGCGCG
>DASTKC010000057.1:0-16282 GCA_035716085.1 Candidatus Eiseniibacteriota bacterium
CGGAAACCCGATACACAGCCGACATCGAAGGGCTCCCAGTGGGGGACGCCGCGACGCGACTCACGAAGGCCGGCATGCCCGCTGAGGATGCCGCACAGTGGAAGGAGTCGCTCGAGCGGCTCGAACAGCTCGCCTACGCGCCGCCCGATGCTCGAGGCGCGGGAGGGACCGCGCTCCAGAGCGCCGCGGAGCTCGTGCGCCGCTTCCGGGAGGGGCTCGCGTGAGGCTGGCTCTCTTCATCGTCACGGCGACGCTGGTCGTCGCGGCGGAGGGGCACGCGGCCACCGCACCGCCTCCACGCGCGGATGTCCTCTACAACGCGGGGACGGCGGCGCTGGACAAGGGCGACGTCGGTCCGGCGGTGGCGTTCTTGACCGCGGCCGCGAGGCTCGAGCCGCGCGCCCGCGACATCCAGATCAACCTCAAGCAGGCCACGGTCGCGGCAGCGCGCGCGCGCGGCGTGGAGTCGCAGGACGAGATCGAGGTGCCTCGCGAGGTCCCGCTCTCGACCGCGGAGATCGCTTGGGTCGGAGCCATTCTTCTCCTCGTGGGAGCGGCGCTCGGGATCGCCTCGCGCGTCACCCGTCTCCCTCGGACCCTGGGGATCGCCGCGGTCCTCGTCGTCGCGGTGGGCGCCGCGATCCACGTGTGGCTCGTCGCGAGGGCGCACGCCGAAGCCGTGCATCCCGAGGCCGTCGTCGTCGTGCCGCAGCTCGCGGTCGAGCGCGGCCCGGACGAGCCGTCGCGCGCCCCGGTCGTGCTCGGCGCGGGCGAGCGCGTGCACCTCGGTCCGACCCGCGGCGGCCAGGTCGAGATCCGCATCGCGGGAGCCGCGATCGGCTGGGCGCCGCACGAGGGGCTCTGGCGGGTCCAGGAGACCCCACGCTATACTGCGCGCTATGCCACTCCCTGAGCGGGAACGCGCGTGAGCTCCGCTTCGAACACGGCGCTCGTCACGGGCGGGACCGGAGGGCTCGGTCGCGCGGTGGTCGCGCGGTTCCTCGCGGACGGACTCAAGGTCGCGGTTCCGTACCGCTCCGAGGCCGAGTGGACCGCGCTTTCGAGCGCGCATCCGGACTCGGTTCGATCGGGCGAGCTCCATGGGTTCGTGGCCGACGTGACCGACGAGTCCTCGATGGCCGACGCGGCATCGAGAGCCGCGTCGGCGATGGGCGGCCTTCGCGTGCTCGCGCACATCGCGGGGGGATACCGGGGAGGCGTGGACGTGGAGTCCGTGGATGCGAATGACGTCCGGAGCATGATCGAGGTCAATCTCCTCTCCGCGTTCTGGGCCGCGAAGCACGTGATCCCGCACGCGAAGAGGACGGGATCGGGACGGCTCCTCTTCGTTTCCTCGCGCGGCGCGATTCAGTACTACCCCGGGGCGGCCGCCTACGCCGCGGCCAAGATCGGCCTTCACGGGCTCGTCGGGACGCTAGCCAAGGAGCTGCTCGCGGACGGCGTGACGGCGAACGCGGTCCTGCCGAGCACCATCGACACCGCGGCCAACCGGTCCGCGATGCCGAAAGGGAAATTCGATGACTGGGTGCGCCCCGAGCAGGTCGCGGCGCTTCTCGCGTTTCTCGCGTCGGACGCGGCCTCGGCCGTCTCCGGCGCGTTGATCCCCATCTACGGGAGGGCATGATGGCCCCCGGCCAGAAAGTATCGAAGGGACCCAAGATCGCGCCGGACCCCATCCGTCCCGGCATCACGGTCGACCAGCTCGTCGACCAGTCGTTCCTGGCCTACAACGGCGCCCGCCTCCGCGAGGGATGCCGGCTCTTCGTCGAGAAGATGCTGGAGCCCGACGTGACCGTGGGCATCACGCTGAGCGGCGCGCTCACGCCGGCCGGCCTCGGCCGATCGTGCCTCATCCCGCTCCTCAAGGCGGGCTTCGTCGACTGGATCATCTCGACGGGGGCGAATCTCTACCACGACACCCACTTCGGCATCGGCCTCACGATGCACCAGGGGCGCTCGAACGTGGACGACGTCGCGCTGCGCGAGCAGGGGATCGTGCGCATCTTCGACATCTTCTTCGACTACGACGTGCTCCTCTCGACCGACTCCTTCTTCCGCGAGGTCATGCGGCAGCCGGAGTTCCGCGCGCCCATGGGCACGGCGGAGTTCCACTACCGCGTCGGGAAGTACATCCTCGAGCGCGAGAAGGCGCTCGGGCAGAAGGAGACCTCGCTCCTCGCGCAGGCGCACGCGCTCGAGGTGCCGGTCTACACGTCGTCGCCGGGAGACAGCTCGATCGGCATGAACGCGGCGGAGCTCTGGCTCGACGGAGCGGCGATGCACTGGGACGTGTTCCGCGACGTGAACGAGACGGCCGCGATCGTGTACGACGCCAAGCAGAAGGGCGGAAAGAGCGCGATCCTCATTCTGGGCGGCGGGTCGCCCAAGAATTTCGCGCTCCAGACCGAGCCGCAAATCCAGGAAGTGCTCGGCATCGAGGAAGAGGGACACGACTACTTCCTACAAGTGACGGACGCCCGCGTGGACACGGGCGGGCTCTCCGGCGCGACGCCGGGCGAGGCCGTGAGCTGGGGCAAGATCGATCCCGATCGCCTTCCGGACGCGGTGGTCGCGTACGTCGATTCGACCGTGGCGCTCCCGATCCTCGCGGCGTACGCGCTCTCGAAGCACGAGGCGCGGCCCTTGAAGCGCCTCTACAAGGACCGGGAACGGCTCCTCGACCAGCTTCGCGCCGCGCACAAGGGCGCGCGTGCGGAGGCCGAGCCGAGGGGCGCGCGCTCGTGAAGACGGTCCCGACCGGCACTGCGTCCACCGCGACACCCGTCCCACTCCTAGACCTCGGACTCGCGCATCGCGCGATCGCGGAGGAGCTGAAGCGCGACTTCGAGCGGGTGCTCACCTCGGGGCAGTTCATCCTCGGGGCGGAGCACGACGCCTTCGAGCGCGAGCTGGCTCAGGCCGCAGGGCTGACCCACGCGATCGGGCTCTCGTCCGGAACCTCGGCCATCACGCTCGCGCTCCAGGCGCTGGGCGTCGGGCCCGGGGACGAGGTGATCCTGCCCGCGTTCACGTACTTCGCCACCGCGAGTGCCGTAGCGCACGCAGGGGCGACGCCGGTCTTCGCCGACGTGGAGCCCCATCGCTTCGGATTGGACTGGGCGTCGGTCGAGTCGCGTCTCGGACCGCGCACGAAGGCGATCCTTGCCGTGCATCTGTACGGCCTCGCATGCGATCTCGCGCCGCTCACGCGCCTGGCCCAGACGCGCGCGATCCCGCTCCTCGAGGACGCGGCGCAGGCGATCGGCGCGACCGACCAGGGCGTGCCGGTGGGGAAGGCGGACGCGGGTGCGACCTTGAGCTTCTTCCCGACCAAGAACCTGGGAGCCCTCGGCGACGCGGGGGCTTTCGTCACGGACCGGGACGACGTCGCCTGGCGCGTGCGGCTCCTCTCGCGTCAGGGAGATGCGGGCGATTACCGGCACACCGTCGTCGGCACGAACGCCCGGCTGGACGCACTCCAGGCGGCGTTCCTGCGCACGAAGCTGCGCCATCTCGAGGCGTGGGTCACCGCGCGACGCGATGCGGCTCAGGCCTATCGCGAGGCGCTCGCCGGCGTGCCGGTCACGCTTCCCGAAGAGCCCGCGGGCGCGAAGCACACCTACCATCAATTCACGATCCGGGCACCGCGGCGCGACGCGCTCCAGTCGTATCTTCGCGAGCAGGGGGTCGCGACCCGCATCTACTACCCGATCCCGCTCCACATCCAGCCCGCGTTCGCGCATTTGGGGCTCGGTCCGGGGACGTTCCCGGTCTCGGAGCAGCTCGCGGGCGAAGTGATCTCGCTGCCCCTCTTCCCGGGGATCACGCGGGAGCAGATCGAGCGCGTGGCATCCTGCGTCCGCGCGTTCTACACCGAACGCCCATCGAGAGGCTGATCCATGGCCGATACGCCGAAACCCGCCGCGGCGCCCCGCGGGAAGCGCATCCTCTGGATCGTCCTCGGATCCATCGCGGGGCTCGTCGTGCTCGTCTACCTGGCCGCGTGGCTCCTCCTGCCTAAGGATTTCGTCGAGTCCCAGGCGATGAAGATGGCCTCGAAGAACCAGGGCGCGACCATCCGATGGACGCGCATGACCACGGGACTCCAGGGCTTCTCGTTCGGGGTGAAGATCGAGGGAATGACCATCCGCATGCCGGCCGAGGGCAAGGGGGAGCCGTCCCTGGACGGCCGCATCGGCGAAGTCATCGTGCGCTTCCGGCTCCTGCCGCTCCTCTTCCGCAAGGTCGAGATCGACGCGGCGCAGGTGAACGGCGCGGGCATCGCGATGTACGAGCGGGGGAAGCCGCCGGGAGAAGGAAAGAAGAAGGAGGAGAAGCCGTCCTTCGCGCTCCATCTCCCCAAGCTCGGGTTCGACCGCGTCGATGTCCGCAGCCGCGACCGCTACGGATCCGGCTACGACCTGCGCGGTCTCTCGGGATCCGTCGCCATCGATGGCAATCTCGACGCGTTTCGAAGCGCGAAGATCGAGGCCAAGGGAGACAGCGTGTCCTGGAAGCCTTCCGCTCAGGGGAAGGCGGTCCCTTTGCCGGGGCCGCTCCACGCGACCGCGACGCTCGAGTCGCGGGATCAGGGGAAGCGCTACGAGTTCACCCAAGGGCACATCGAGGTGGGAGCGCTCACGAGCGAGCTCTCGGGCTCGTTCCGGAAGCCGGCCGAAGGCAGCGATGCCATGCCGCTCGCGATCGTGATCACGGGGAAGCCGCAGGCTCTCAAGTCGAGCGACGCGGCGTTCCGCGCCCTCATGCCGGAGAGCCCAGGGAGCACTCCCGTGGACTGGAAGACGACCGCGTCCTGGAAGATCGACATCGGCGGCACCAGCGAGGCGATGGTGCAGAACGGCGAGGCGAATCTCCGCCCCCTCTCGATCGAGGCGGGACCCAACAAGTTCACGCTCGATCGCGTGCAGGTGCGATACGAGACGACCACGGATCAGAAGTTCACGATGGATGCGACGGGAGCAGGCTCCGGCGTGGCGCTGGCGGTGGCCGCCGCGGGATCGACGGCGCCCGGCGGCGGCTCGAAAGGCGATCTCCACGTCTCCGCGCCGGCGACTCGCTTGAACGGGCTCATGCCGAACACGCCGGTCTGGACGATGGGCACGCTCGAGGTGGGCGCCACGTTCGCGCTCGAGCCCCCGGCCGCGCCGGTCGTCCGCTGGACGGTCACCGGAAAGGACCTCAGCGGCTCGGTGACGGGACTCCAGCGCCCGGTGACCGATCTCCAGTTCCACATCGACGGCGATCAGCAGACCGCGAACGTGCGATCGATGACCGCCAGGGTCGGATCGTCCAACGTGTCGCTCACCGGAGCCGTGAAGCAAGGGAAGCCGCTCGGCACCGGGACGTTCCGCGCGTCGATGGACAAGTTCGTCGCGGAGGAGTGGGCGGATCCGAAGACCGCGCAAGAGAAAGGGAAGGGCAAGGACTCGAAGGCCCCGGCGCCGCCTCCCGCGATCCCCCTCCGCTCGTTCGACGGGCTCGTGACGATCGGAGAGGTGCATTCGGGGAATCTGACGATCCGCAATCTCTCGGCACCGATCGCCTTCGCGTCCGACAAGCTCGTCGCGGCTCCAATCCAGGGCGACATGGGGACCGGAACCCTCGCGGGCAAGGTCGAGGTGGCGAACATCACGAAGGATCCGTCCTACGCCGTGCACTTCGACCTGAAGCGCGTCCCGGTTCGGGAGTTCGTCGGTGGCATGATGCCCTTGAACCTCGGGCTCACCGGATTCGCGACCGGCCAGGCGGACATCTCGGGCGCCGGCCTTCCCGGTCTCGCGGCCATGAACACGCTCACGGGAGCGCTCCAGGGGAACGTCGAGGAAGGAAAGATCCTCGAGACCCCCACCATCAACGCGCTCCGGTCGGCGCTCGGCACGGTGAACGGACCGGGCTCGCTCGGCGACCTCGTCTTCAAGACGCTCCAGTACTCGGCCAAGATCGACAAGGGCCGGCTCGTGCTCAACCAGGTGAACGGCGCTCTCGGCAAGGACCTGATGCAGCTCGCGGGCTCCGCCGGTTTCGACAAGTCGCTCGACCTCGATCTTCTCCTCAAGCTCGCGCCGGGACGGATCCAATCGAGCACCGCCCTGGGCCAGTTCGCCAACTACGCCCGCGACGAGCAGGGGCGGCTCCCGATCAAGGTCGCGATCACAGGCACCGTGACGAACCCCAAGGTGTCGCTCAAGGCGGCATCCACGGTGGAGGCCGCGGGAAAGGGTCTCGCCAAGGAGATCTTCGAGAACATCATGCGCGGGAACCGTCCCGACACAACGAGGGCCGACACGTCCAAGGCTCACGCGGACACATCCCGCGCCGACACGACGCGCGCCGCCAAGAAGCCCGCGCGCGCGGACACGACTGTCTCCGAGCCTCTGAAGAAGGCTCAAGAGGCGCTCGAGAAGATCTTCAAGAAGTGACCCAGCGCGGCCCGGCTCCGGCCATCGAGACCCACCGGCTGACGCGCCTCTTCAAGGCGCGGCGGCGGCAGGCCGAGGTCCACGCTCTCGAAGGAGTGGATCTCCGCGTCGAGCGGGGCGAGTGCTTCGGGCTCCTCGGCCCGAACGGCGCGGGCAAGACCACCCTCATCAAGATCCTCACGACGCTGCTCCTCCCGACGACGGGAACCGCGACCGTGGCGGGTTTCGACGTCGTGAACGATCCGCTCCAGGTCAGGCGCCGGATCAACATGGTCTCGGGCGGGGACACGTCCGGCTATGGGATCCTCACGGTTCGCGAGACGCTCCATCTCTTCGCACGCCTGTACGGAGTGCCTCACGCCGAGGCGCGCCGCCGTGCGGACGCGCTCATGGACGTGACCGGGCTTGGCCCCAAGGCGGACGCGCTCCTCTCCTCGCTCTCGACCGGCATGAAGCAGAAGCTCAACTTCGCGCGCGCGTTCATGAGCGATCCGGAGATCGTCTTCCTGGACGAGCCCACTCTGGGACTGGACGTCGAGGCGGCTCGCGACATCCGCGCGTTCGTGACGCGGTGGATCGAAGAGCGCCCGGATCGGACGGTCCTCCTCACGACCCACTACATGGTCGAGGCGGATGAGCTCTGCGGCCGGGTCGCGATCATCGACCGGGGGCAGATCCTTGCGCTGGATACGCCGCGCGCGCTCAAGCGCGCGATCTCGAGCGAGCCGGTGTTCGAGCTCCAGATCGGAACAGGCACGGCCCAGTTCGAAGACCTTCGGGACGTGTATGGCGTCCGATCCCTGTCGCACCACGCCCATCCCGCGACCGGCGCCATCGAGCTCCGCGTGGCGGTGGTCGAGGACCAGGTGATCGGGGAGGTGCTCGGCCGGCTCAAGGAGCGCGGTGCGTCCGTCCTCAATCTCACCAAGTCGGAGCCGACGCTCGAGACCGTGTTCGTCCACCTGGTCGGCCGAGGGCTCGAGGACGAGGACACGGACGGGCAGGGTGCCTAGCGTGCTTCCATCGGACTGGCGCGAGCGCCTGCGGCTCAACTGGGGCGCCGCCCAGGCGCGCGCCCGCGTGAGGATCGTCGCCTCCTGGCGCGAGAAGTCATGGATCATCGGCGAGACGGTGTTCCCGTTCCTCGCGATGTCCGCGTTCATCCTCGTCTATCGCGGACTCCACGCGCCCAAGATCTACGAGGCGTTCGTCGTCCTGGGGGGCGCGATGATCGCTTACTGGAACAACGTGCTCTGGAGCATGGCGAGCCAGTTCTTCTGGGAAAAGGAGCAGGGCCAGCTCCAGCTCTATCTGATGGCGCCCGTCTCGCGCATGTCGATCCTCTTAGGCATGGCGCTCGGGGGCATGATCATGACCACGAGCCGCGCGATCGTGATCCTGACGGGGGGCATCCTCATCTACCACGTGCCGCTCCCGCTCGATCGCGCGTTTCCGGCGTTCCTGATGTTCCTCCTCACGCTGGGCGCGGTCTACAGCCTCGGGATGATCCTGAGCAGCCTGTTCCTCCTCTGGGGGCGCGAGGTCTGGCACACGGCCACGCTCTTCCAGGAGCCGATCCATCTCCTCTCGGGGTTCTACTTCCCGGTGCGGGCGCTCGGCGCGGTGGCCGCCGGGCTCGCGTCGCTCCTTCCGATCACGCTCGGCCTGGACGGCATCCGCCAGATCCTCTACGGGAAGGCGGCGCACGGGCTCCTGCCGCTCGCCTGGATCCCGCCGCTCCAGATCCTCCTCCTCGCCTTCTTCCTCTTCCTGGCGCACAAGTCGCTCGCGCTGATGGAGAACCTCGGAAAGCGGGAAGGGCGGCTCACGCTGAGGGGCGGATGAGCCCGCCTGCGGAACGCCCCGGCGCGCTGAGGCGCCAGGCCGACGTCATCGGCGCCTCCGCATGGCTGGGCTGGCAGATCGACGCGAACTGGGCGGACCCGTTCACGTTTCTCGTGTTCTCGATCGCGAAGCCGCTCGCGACGAGCCTCATCCTCTACTTCATGGTGAAGATCGTGTCGCCCGCGAGCGCGACGGGGGAGGCCTTCCTCTTTCTCTTCCTCGGGAACACGTTCTTCCTCTACGTGACCGAGGTCCTGATCGGCATCTCCTGGACCGTGTTCCGCGACCGCGAGGACTACGAGACGCTGAAGTACATCTACCTCGCGCCCATGCCGCTCCGATCGTATCTCTTCGGGCGGGGCATGGCGAAGATGGGCACCGCGACGCTCGGCGTGATCGTCGCGCTCCTGTTCGGACGCTTCGTGCTCCACCTTCCGATCGGCACGCCCCATACGCCGTGGGGCCTCGTGATCCTCGCCGTGCTCCTCGGCCTGGTCGCGGTGGCATGGCTCGGGATCGTGCTCGCCGGCGTGTCGCTGGTGGTCGCGAGGCACAGCATCAACTTGAACGAGGGATTGAGCGGCGTCTTCTACCTACTGAGCGGCGCGGTGTTTCCGATCGAGGTCTTGCCGGGTTTCGCGCAGCGGATCTCGCTCTGGCTCCCGTTCACCTACTGGCTCGAGCTCTTGCGAAGGTTGATCTTGGGGAAATCGTTCTCGAAGGTGCTCCAGGGCGTGAGCGACGGGAGGCTCTGGCTCGTGCTCGTCCTCTCGACCGTGGGGATCGCCATATTCGCGTGGGTGTGGTTCCGCTTCTGCGAGCACGTGGCGCGCTCGCGCGGACTCATCGACTGGAAGACGAATTACTGACGCGCCGCTGGGGCGCGGGAATCAGGCGGGAAGCGGGCGGCGAACTTTCTTGCGAAGGGCTTTGCCGAGGATCACGTTCACTGGGTGGCTCCGCGACAGCATCGGGAGCACCGGCGCTTTCCGGATGCCGAGCTTCCGGAGCGCGTCCTGCGCGGCCTCGAAGTTCGGGTTCCACGAGAGCGCCTGGTTGAAGCACTTGATGGCGTCCGACTTCCGCCCGGCCATGAAGTGCACCTCGCCGAGGTTGTAGTAGTGCTCGGGGCGGTGGTACTCCGCTTCGATGGCGCGCCGGCAAAGCTGCTCCGCGTCGGCGTACTTCCGCTCCGCGTGCGCCACCGCGACGCCCAGGTAGCTCAGGTACCCCTTGGAATTCGGCTCGAGCATGACCGCTTCCTGGAAGTGCACCAGGGCGTCCCCGTACCGGCAGGCGTACATCATCCGGACCCCGGTCAGGAAGTGCTCCCGCCCGATGGCCACCACGACGGCCAGCTGCTTTTGACGACGCTGCTTCGGTGAGATCATGCTTGGCTCCAGGGGTGGTGGTTCGCGCGGAGTGAAACGTTCGCAATCCTCGTGCCTGGAGGGCTCGACCCAGGGGCCAATTGCACGGCTAGGTAAACCCGTACGGGACACTGGAGTACGAGGCAAGCTTCAGAGGGCCTAGACCCCTCGCCGGGCGGGTCGCGAGGAGGCAGTGCGCAATAAGGAGCTTGTCACCAGCGAATTGCGTCTTGTAAGGTGGGGTGCGAGGGTCAGGAGCCAGCGCCACCTAAGACCCGGAGGTACATGACGTCCCCCAGCTTGGCCGCTTCGAAGAACGCGTCGTCGCTCGAATCACTTCTCAGACCCGTCCACTTTGTATCCGAGCTTCGATCCAAGAAGAAGGCACAGGTCCTCGACGAGCTTGCGGCTGCCTTGGCCGCAACCGGAGTGACACGCTCGCCCGAGATCGTGGCCGAGCTCCTGCGCGAGCGGGAAGCCCTCGGAAGCACGGGCGTGGGGAAGGGAATCGCCGTGCCGCACGCTCGGTCCACGCTGATCGCCGAGCGGGCGTTGCTGGTGGCCAGGTCCCAGAAGGGGATCGAGTTCGACGCCGTCGATGGAGAGCCGGTGCACCTGCTCTTCCTCGTCGTGGCCCCGCCGACGGAGCGGGACCCCATCTATCTCAAGGTGCTCGCGGACGTCGTGCGTGCGGTACGGCTGTCCCGGACGCGTCAGCGCCTAGGCGACGCGCCCGATTTCGAAACCGTTCGGGAGATCTTGATCCATGCCGCCGCTGAATGAGCAGCTCGACGCACTCGTCACGCTTCAAGACATCGACCTCATGCTCCGGGACTCCCGCGATCCCGAGATGGGGACCCACGAGGATCGCCTCGGCTTCGCCAGGCAGAACGTGAAGGGCCTGGAGAAGACCCGGGAGCGGCTCCGCAGCCAGATCGACGAGCCGCTCCTCCGGACGTATGAGCGGATGAGCCGGAGGATTCCCCGGCTCGTGGTGCCTGTGGAAGGGCGGGTCTGCCAGGGATGCCGGATGAGCCTGCCGACGTCCTCGGCCGGCCGAAACACGCCCGGCACAACTATCGAAACCTGCGAGAACTGCGGGCGAATCCTCTACCGAATCTAGAGGCATTTCGGGTATACTTACGGGTGTTCCGGCCCATCGTGGCCGGCCCCGTCGACCCGATCCGAAGGCAGTTCAAGGCATGCTGAAGAAGACCCTGGCTTCGGCCCTCGCCATCATGGCCCTGGGCATCGTCCTCACCTGTCTCGCCCGCTCCGAGCCCCCTCCGCCGACCGTCGTGGGACCGACGCAGATCCTGTACGCCGATGCCGACACCGTGTACTTCCTGCGGAGCCGCGAGTGGTGGTCGGGCAATGTGAGGCACCAGGAAAAGCTCCTCCTCCACGGCCTCAAGATGAAGTACTGGCGGGACCGCCTGCCCGACGATATGCGGCTCGTTTTCGACGAGCTGGGGTATCCCACGGGGAGGGTCCTCCTCACGCCGTACGGGCACACCGAGGAGCACTGGTATTACGGTCCCGCGGGGCCGCCGCTGCGCTTCCGGGACGGAGTCCTTCTCGACCAGGATCGCTTCGACGCGCTCCGGTCGGAACCCTGATCTTTCCGGACCACCCCGCGCTCCACGTCGTCTAAAATCCAGGCATCGCGCATGCTGCGCCGAGCGCCATCCGGCCAGGGGGGGTGGGAACGATGCCGCGGGTCCATGGGAAGGGCGAGTATTGGCGACGGTCGAACGTCCAAACAACTCACTGCGAATTCTCTTCGCGCGCGCGGCGGTCCTCGTGATCGCGGCCGCGACGCTGCTCGCTCTGACCGGCGCCCGCCCCGCGGATGCGCCGGCGACAGCACCCCTCGATCAGATCGCCCAGGCCCCCGTCGACCAGCCGTTCGAGCTCCCGGATACGACCGAAGATGAAGAGGACGACGCCGACACGCTGGACGTCGTGCCTCCATCCGCCCAGCAGCAGGCGCCGCCTCCGGCGTCCCCGGCCGTGGAGGACACGACGGGCGCCTTCCGGCCCGACTTGAACACGGTCCCTCCAGGTGCGACCGCCGACTCGAGCGCAACGGGCGCCGCGCCCGATACGCTCTTCATGCCTTCAGGCGTGCTGCCGACCAACCCACAGCCCACGACCACGACCACAACGCAGCCGCAAGCGACGCCTCCTCTTCCTGGGCCGAAGCAGGAGGTCAAGAAGCCAAGGAAGGGACTCCTCGGCATCCATCCCGTCGCCATCCTCTTCGGACTGGCGGCGCTCCACATCATGGTCACGCACCTGGCGGAGTGATGCCGCGACGGGGGACGGGTGATGGGAGCGGCGTGGCGCTGCGCGTCCGGTGGAATCCACCCGACTTCGCGCTGCGGGAGCCGGCCGAGCGCGTGCTCGCGGACGCCGTGCGCGAGCTGGGGCTCGCGGGGGTGATCCACGACCTCCACGTGTTCATCGACTCGGCCAATCGGGACGACCACGCGTACATCGAGTGGAACACGCACGACCATCGCGCCGCGCGGCTCTGGTTCGCCCTCGGCAATTTCGTGACGCCGAAGCGGCGCCGCATGTGGTCCCGCACCTGGGCCCGCCGTTCGGGGACGCCCCCCTTGATGGCGCGGCAGTTCTCGGCGCGGAGCTTCGCGGAGGCCTGCCTGCACGAACTCTGTCATCTCAAGGACGATCACGAGTCCGGTGTCGATCTCTCCGGGCATCCCGAGTCCGACCGCGAGGCCTTGAACGAGCTCTGGAACGTGTGGATCGACGGGCGGCTCAATCGCCGCGGCCTTCCGGCCATGTCGCGCGGCGAGCGCCGGCGCGTCTTCGCGCGCACGCTCGCCTCGACGCCGCGCTACTCGGCCGTCGGCGAGCGCGTGTTCCGCGCGCTCTGGCGGGCGGATCATCTCGGACCGCGCGAGCTTCGCGCCTACCTCGAGGAGCTGAAGGGACCCCGTGGCGACGCAACGGCTCGGAGCCGTCGGAGGCGATGAGCGGGGAAGCGACGCTGCCCACACCCGTGCGCACGGAGGTCGATCGCCTTCGCTTTCTCGTTCGCGCTTCTCGGGAGCTGGCCCTCCTCAAGCGCGACGCCCTCGTGCGCCGCGCGCGCGACCTGCTGCTGAGCACCGGCTCCTTCTCGGAGCTGAATCTGTGGGTGCTCGACCCGCGGACCGAGGTCCTCTATCCGTGGGCTCTGGGGAACACGCCCGTCGTGGGACGCAGGCCCAGGCTCCAGGTGGGCCAGGGCGTCGCCGGGCAAGCGTGCGCCGAGGAGGCTCCGGCGTTCCACGCCGGGGTCGCCGAGTCCGTGTTCGTGCCCGAGGAGTGGGGCGACCGCCCTCGTACGCTCCTGGGCGGCGTGCTCACGATCCCGTTGCGTCGAGGTAACGAGCCCTTCGGCGTGGCCGTGCTGGTGAAGGCCGATCGCGACCCGCTCCCGCCCGAGGAGATGGAGTTCTTCGGCGAGCTGGGCATCCAGGTCTCGATCGCGCTCGGGAACGCGCGCCTCTACGCGGAGGCCATGCGCGAGAAGGTCCAGAACCAGCTCCTCCTCGAGCTGACCACGCAGATCTCGGGAAGCCTCGAGATGAACCGCCTCCTCGAGCAGATCCTGGATCTCGTCTTCCAGGTCGTCCGCTACGACGCCGCGGGCATCTATCTCGTCGACAAGCGCACCCAGTGGATTCACCGCCAGACGCTGCGCGGCTACGACCCCGCGCGGGACGAGGCCGTGCGCTTGAAGGTGGGCAAGGGCCTGATCGGCTGGTGCGTGAAGACGGGACAGGGGGTCATCGTCTCCGACGTGACCACGGACCCGCGCTACATGAACGCGCGCGACGAGACGCGAAGCGAGATGGTGGCCCCGATCCGGATCGGGAGCGAGGTGATCGGCGCGTTCAACCTCGAGTCGGATGAACGGGACGCGTACGAGGCGGAGGACATGGAGCTCCTGACCGCGTTCGCGTCGCAGGCGGCGGTCGCGATCGAGCGCACGCGGCTCCACGAGGAAGTCTTGGAGAAGCGCCGGCTCGAGGAAGAGGTCACGATCGGGCAGCGCATCCAGCGCACGTTCCTGCCCGAGCGGAACCCCGAGCTCCCGCACTTCGACATCGCGGGGGCGAACTACTCGTCGGAGCTCGTGGGCGGGGACTACTACGATTTCATCCGGATCGCCGACCAGCAGCTCGGCGTGGTCGTGGGCGACGTCTCGGGGAAGGGGATCGCGGCCGCGCTGATCATGGCCTCGTTCCGCGCCTCCCTGATCGCGGAGATCCGGAACAACTACGCCATCCGCACCATCATGACGAAGGTGAACCGGCTCCTCTGGGAGAGCGTCGAGGCGGACCGCTTCGTGACGGCGTTGTATGGGGTTTTGGATATCGGCGCCCGGCATTTCACGTACGTGAACGCCGGCCACAACCCAGGCTTCCTGTACCGGGCCGGGGCGGATCGCTTCGACTCGCTGGACGCGACGGGGCCGCTCCTGGGAACGCTCCAGACGGCCTCGTACAAGGAGCGGTCGGTCGACATTCCCGCGGGGGACGTGCTGGTCCTCTACACGGACGGGGTCACGGAGGCCATGAACGGCAGCCAGGAGTTCTTCGGGGAGGAGCGGCTCCAGGAGGTGGTCCGCCGGAAGAAGGCGGAGCCGGCGGCCCTCATCGTCCGGGGGATCTGGGACGCGGTCCGGGAGTTCCGGGAGGGGGACCAGGACGACGACCTGACGATCGTGGTGGTGCGGGGGACGGGGTAGAGGGCCGATGGTGGCCCGGGGGTAAACGAGAAGGGCGGCGCCGCCTTTCGGCTACGCCGCCCTCTCAGGAGAATGGAAGTTCCCCGTGCAAACCGTATCCTGAACGACCTGTATAAGGCCCAAGAAACCCACCGGCGAACGCCGGGTCAAGCCGCCCAGGGAACGTGGATTACAGGGAACTTCACACCCAATGCGCAAGACTTTAGACTCGCGAACTGTTAGAAAGTTCCACTGGATCGGGGGATGCTCCAGAACAACTGGAAGAATTATAGCTAAGTAAGTGTCGAAAAGTCAATTAGATTCTGTGCCGGAGTGGTGAAATTGGCAGACGCGCGGGACTCAAAATCCCGTGACCGCAAGGTCGTGGGGGTTCGATTCCCCCCTCCGGCACCACATTCCCATCCGAGGTGGAGGGGTCGAGAGAGGTCAGTCTTACGGGGCGCTGTCGCTGGATGAACCGAGGCGAGTCAGGAGGCGCACGGGCCCGTGGCGCCAACCTGACTCCCTGTCTTCACGACACTTCAGAGCTCGGGTCTAGCAGACGCAGGTCGCTTCTGTGCAAAAGCAGGTTTCAATGCAGGAATAGTACGCAGTGTCCTCACAGTTGTTGATGCAGTACGTGGCCTCACAGGTGTCGTTACCGTATGTATTGTGGCAGTACTCAGGACTGTTGCTATAACCGGTATTACAGTGCCCCTGTGTGTTCTTCGTATCGAGGTGCATAGAGCCTCCCCGCGCCTGTCCGGCAGCCGTCGGCATCAGAGCCCTCACTGTAGTCCGGCTGAGGCGCAACTTCCTGTCGCGTGGATTCATCGTTGGCTTCCTCCCCTTTGGAAGACCGGCTGGTGCCGCTGAAGAGACAGCACCGCATGCATCGTAGGGTCTGATTTTGGCGAACACAAGGGTGGTCGAGCCGCCGCCCGATGGGATGAGGGAACTATCGAGGAGAAACTCCCACCTCCGGTGCCAAGACTGCCGATGTCTGTGCTGAAATAAACCGTGATCAGGAACGCTTGGGCAGGTGCAGCTACGAGGCAAAGAAAGAGCAGCGGAATGACAGGTATTGCGCGCGTCATGGTCCCCCCTGGATCCGGCTCGGTGGGGGGCACCACCTTCACCTGACCAACCGTGACAGGGCAAGCGCGACCGCGAAGAACGGCGGTGGTATTGGCGCTGGCGGTGGCCCGCAGTTCCCAAACTAGATCGGAGTCGACTCCTGATGCGGTCCGGTCGTCAGGGGATTGGAGGAAGAGGGAGGAACGACTTCGTCCCGTAGCTCTGACCGTCCTCACCGGGATGCACCGGTGAAGAGCCGCCCGCGCCGGCGGCACCGAGGGTGAAGGCGTTTCCGCTCATCGTGGGTGGGGTCAAGTAGGCGATCCCGATCGACGGTCCGCCACCGCCTCCGCCACCAGCGCCGCCGTATCCGCCCGGACCTCCGTCGCCGCCCTTTCCGCCTGCATAAGCTCCAACGGCACTCACACCTCCCCTGGCACCTGCCATGTTGAGGCCATCAGAGATGGCTGTGCCTCGAAGACCCGAAGTGCCATTGCCCCCGGCTCCGCCGTTGGCCGTCACGATGGTGTTGCTCTCTACAACGACGACCTCGGTCTGGGTGATCAAGATGCCGAACGAGCCTCCCCCTCCACGTCCGCCGTGTCCAGGGGAGCCACCCAGGCCTCCGGATCCGCCGCCGCCGCCGCCGCCACCACAGACAACCGAGCCGCCGCCTCCGCCACCACCACCGCCCCCTCCGCCTGCGACGCCGCGCTGCCCCGGGGTCCCGGACGACGGTTGATAGCCGCTGGCAACGAGGGATCCCAACGCGCCTCCACCGGCGC
>DASTKC010000058.1:0-3948 GCA_035716085.1 Candidatus Eiseniibacteriota bacterium
GCCGATCATGCTCGGGTCGCTCGGCGTGCCGACGTCCACGCTCACGAGTCCCTGCGTCGCATCGGCGACGAATGCGACGGCGTCCTTCACCGCGATCGCGCGCGGATCCTGGAGGAAGAGATGTCCCAGCGGGGCTGGCGCGCTGGGCGTCGAGACATCGACGACGGTCACCCCGCCCACGACCGTGCCTCGTCCGCCGACGATGACGGTTGTCGAATCCACGATGGCCACCGCGGCCGCACGCTCCGCGAGAACCAGCGTGCCGAGCAGCGCGGGCGAGGCCGGATCCGAGACATCCACGATCTCGAGCCCATCCGAGGAAGCCGCGAGATACGCCCGCTTCCGCACGGGATCGACCGCGAGGTCGAGCACGCGCCCCGACGACGTCGCGGGGAGCACTCCGACCAGGGTCGAGTCCGTGGCGCTCGAGTGGTACACGCGAAGGCCGCCGCTGTAGTCGGCAACGTAGGCGTATCCGCCCGCAGCCACCACGCGACGAACGCGGCCCGTCCCTCCCGCCGGCTCCACCGCGATCGGGTTCTCGAGATCCCGGAACTCGATCGCGCCCCGCGCGACCTCGTCGGGCTCGCTGGCAGCGAGCGCGTCCTGAGTCGCGATGACGACGCGCGAGCCCAAGAGCGTAACGTGCATCGGCTCCTGCTGGAGCGCCTCCACGGTGTACCCGACGAGCGTGTCGCCCAGCGCGCCGCTGCGGCGGAGCTTCGCGAGGCCCGAGGCAGCGACCCCCATGACGACAAGCGAATCGTTCACATCGAGCGCACGCACGGCGCGAAAGCCGGGCAGCGCCGTCGTGTGGAACGCGCCGGTCGCGATGTTCGCGATCACCACGCCCCCGGAGCTCGCGGCGACGAAGGCGATGTCTCGGTCCCACGCGAGATCCGACGGCGTCTGGAGCGGAACTTGGACTTCGCGAAGCTGGACCGGAGCGGATGCGGAGGCCTGGAGCTGATAGAGCGTGAGGATGGTTCTCGGCGCGGGTGCGCCACGCTCGCTCACGACGAGGAACGAATCGGCGCGTGCGCGGATCGCGACGATGCGGCGCCCATCTGCGTAGGAGATCGGCGCGAGTGGCGTGAGGTGGATGCCATCTCCAAACACAAAGGTGATCCGATACGGTTGGAGAGAGGCTCCATCGGAAGCGATGAGTCCGTCCGCGGGCTGCAACACGGCGCCGAGTACGGCAGGCGTGGGATCGATCCTCGATGCACCCCCGGTGGGAGTCGATGGCGTTGTGATGTCGACGATCCCGATGCCCTGCGCACCGGCGAATGTGAAGACCAACTCTGGGCCGCCGAAGACCCCTTGGTTTCCATAGGCCACCTCGCGAATCGGCCCCGGTGAGCGCCAGACGCCTAGTGGCCCGGAGGCAGGCGCAGCGGCGTCCCGAACCTCGAACCCGGTTTGGGTCGGGATCACGTAGGGACCCGCGCCCGCGCCCGCCACGGACACGGCCCGGCCGTAGATGGCGGAGATCGAGGACGGCGTCTCCGTATGGGCGACGACCTTGGAGGCGGCATGGAGCGTGGCGGGGGCAGCCAGGCCGAAAATCAGGACGATCAGGCTCCCGAGCCGGCAGGGCCGTCGAAGCGAAGGGGAATGCATGTCTACCTTGGACGCTAGCACGCGGCCGCACAACCCCTCAAGTTGTAAGTCTTTCCGCTTGTCGGCTCGAGTCCGTCTCGGGTACGGTTCCGCGCCGTGGATCACCTGCTCGACAAGATCGTAGCGCCGCTCGCGGCCTTCATTCTGGGCGTCATCGCAGCCCTCGGCTATGGGGGCATCGTCCTTTGCATGACGATCGAGAGCGCCTGCATCCCGCTTCCGAGCGAGATCATCATGCCCTTCTCGGGGTACCTCGTGACCACGGGGCGGTTCACCCTCTGGGGCATCACGCTGGCGGGCGCGGTGGGCAACGTCTTCGGCTCCTGGATCGCCTACTGGCTCGGAATGAAGGGGGGGCGCCCCCTCGCCGAGGGGCTCGCGCGCTGGAAGATCATCCGGATCGAGGAGTACGACCGAGCGGACGGCTGGCTCAAGAAGCATGGCCTCAAGGTCGCGTTCTGGAGCCGGCTCCTCCCGATCGTGCGAACCTTCATCTCCTTCCCCGCCGGATCGGCCCGGGTGGATTTCAAGAAGTTCACGCTCTACACGTTCCTCGGCTCCCTTCCCTGGTGCCTCGGCCTCGGGTACGTCGGCGTCTACTTCGGCGAGAACTGGGAGTCGATCCGGGAGTACTGGCGGAAGTTCGATCTCGTGGTCGTGGTCGGAATCCTCGTGCTCTTTGGAATCTGGCTCCGGCACCACTTCCGGAGCGAGCCGAAGCGCGCGGAAGAACGCGATGCGCAGGAAGACCGGCCCGCGGTTTGACGGTCCCGGAAACCGATGCTAGAATCGGCCGCTCTTTTGGGGGATCGTCCAGTGGTAGGACACGTGGCTCTGGACCACGGTACAGGGGTTCGAATCCTCTTCCCCCAGCCACTAACGCAATTGCCGCTCAATGAGCCGGTTTTCCATGGCGCTATCGTCTAGGGGTTAGGACGGGTGGTTCTCAGCCATCAAACCGGGGTTCGAATCCCCGTAGCGCTACCATTTCGCCGTATGGCAGCGCGGTCGCTCGCGATCGCGCTGCTCTCCGCGGCTCTCTTCGCTTCCGCCCAGGCTCAGCCACGCGAGACGTCCCATTCCCGTTCCACCTCGACGAAGGGGATCCCCTCCAACGTCGAGCGGGTCGATTCGCTCGCGGGCATCACCCAGTACCGCCTCCGTTCCAACGGCATGAACATCTACGTGTCGCCCAATCATGCGGCTCCGGTCGTGACGTTCCTCGTCGTCTACCACGTGGGCTCCAGGAACGAGGCGCCAGGCAACACCGGCTCCGCTCACCTCCTCGAGCACATGCTCTTCAACAAGAGCACCAAGAACTTCGGCAAGGCGAACAAGAAGCCGACCTTCCAGGAGGTCCTGTACGGCGCGGGGGCGGACTATTCCTCCACCAACATGACCACCTGGAACGACCGGATGACCGGCTACTCGACCCTCCCCGCGGACAAGCTCGAGCTGGCCATGCAGATCGAGTCCGACCGCATCGCCCGCGCGCTCATCCTCGATTCAGAGCGGCAGCCGGAGATGTCCGTGGTGCGGAACGAGTACGAGATCGGCGAGAACAACCCCTACAGGGCGCTCGAGAAGTCCGTCGTGGCCGCAGCCATCGTGGCGCACCCGTACCACTGGGACACGATCGGCTATCGCTCCGACATCGAGGGCGTCTCCACCGAAAAGCTCCGCGAGCACTACCGAACGTACTTCTGGCCGGACAACGCCGAGGCCGTGCTCGTCGGCGACTTCGATACGGCGGAGGCCCTCCGGTTGTTCGATCGCGAGTTCGGCAAGCTTCCACGATCCAAAGCGCCGATTCCGAAGGTGATCACGGTGGAGCCGCCGCAGGAAGGCGAGCGCCGCGTGGTCGTGAACCGGCCGGGCGAGGTCGGGATCGTGGAGCTCGGCTACATCCGTCCCGGCGCGCTCGACCACGACTTCATCCCGCTCGATCTGATCCAGATGATCCTCTCGAACGGGGTGAATTCGAAGCTCTACCAGGCGCTCGTCGAGACGAAGCTCGCGACCGACATCGACGCGGGCAACTACACCCTCATGGACCCGTTTCCCTTCCTCGCGACCGCGACGGTGGCCCCCGGCGTCACACACGAGAAGGTCGAGGCGGCGATGAAAAAGGTCCTCGCCGATCTCGCGGCGAACGGGGTGAGCCAGACGGAGCTGAACCGCGCCAAGAGCCAGCTCGAGGTCGTGGTCGTGCGTCAGCGTGACGGCACGTATCCATTCGCGTCGCAGCTCGGCGAAGCGGTGGCGTCGGCCAACTGGAAGTGGTTCGCGACGTACCTCGATTCGATGAACTCGTTCACGACGGCG
>DASTKC010000059.1:0-7681 GCA_035716085.1 Candidatus Eiseniibacteriota bacterium
AGCAGCTTCGATCATTTGCTGCCGAGGTGACTCGCGTCGCTCGAGAAGTGGGAACCGACGGGCGGCTCGGCGGCCAGGCGGTCGTCGCCGGCGTCGGCGGCACGTGGAAGGACCTCACCGACAACGTGAACCTCCTCGCCGCGAACTTGACGACGCAGGTCCGGAACATCGCCGAGGTGACCACCGCCGTGGCCCGCGGGGACCTCTCGCGCAAGATCACGGTGGACGTGAAGGGCGAGATCCTCGAGCTCAAGAACACCATCAACACGATGGTCGATCAGCTGAACGCGTTCGCGGCCGAGGTGACGCGCGTCGCGCGCGAGGTCGGGACCGACGGAAAGCTGGGCGGCCAGGCAGTCGTGCCCGGCGTCGCCGGCACGTGGAAGGACCTCACCGACACCGTCAACGTCATGGCGGCGAACCTCACCGAGCAGGTGCGCGGCATCGTGAAGGTCGTGACCGCCGTCGCGAACGGCGACCTGAAGCAGAACCTCACCGTGAAGGCGAAGGGCGAGGTCGCGGCGCTCGCGGACACCATCAACGACATGACCGGAACGCTCGCGACCTTCGCCGACCAGGTCACCACGGTGGCGCGCGAGGTGGGCGTGGACGGGCGCCTCGGCGGACAGGCGAACGTCCCTGGCGCCGCCGGCACCTGGAAGGCTCTGACCGGGAACGTGAACCTGCTCGCGGCGAATCTCACCACGCAGGTCCGCGCGATCGCCGAGGTGGCGACCGCAGTGACGCAGGGCGATCTCACGCGGTCCATCCAGGTCGACGCGCGCGGCGAGGTGGCGGAGCTCAAGGACAACATCAACACGATGATCCGCAACCTCAAGCTCACGACCGATCAGAACCGCGAGCAGGACTGGCTCAAGACCAACCTCGCGCGGTTCACCGGGATGCTCCAGGGGCAGCGGGACCTCGCCACCGTGGGACGGATGCTCCTCACGGAGCTCGTGCCGCTGGTCAACGCGCACCAGGGCATCCTCTACCAGATGGACCTCTCCGGCATGCCGCGGCTCCGCATGCTGGCGAGCTACGGCAACGCGAAGGTGGAGGGCTACCCGGACGAGCTCGATCTGGGCGTCGGCTTCGTGGGCCAGTGCGCCGTGGACAAGCGCCGCATCCTGGTCACGAGCCTTCCGCCCGACACGCCGCCGATCGACACCGCGATGTTCCAGGCGCTGCCGCGGAGTCTCGTCGTCCTGCCGGTCACCTTCGAAGGGGAGACGCGAGCCGTGCTGGGCCTCGCGTCGCTCGGGGACTTCGCTCCCGCCCAGCTCGCCTTCCTCGACCAGCTCACGGCCAGCGTCGGCATCGTGTTCAACTCGATCGAAGCCACGATGCAGACCGAGGGACTCCTCCAGCAGTCCCAGCAGCTCGCGAGCGAGCTCCAGTTCCGGCAGAAGGAGCTCCAGCAGACCAACGAGCAGCTCGCCCTCAAGGCGCAGCAGCTCGCCGAGCGCAACGTCGAAGTGGAGCGCAAGAATCAGGAGATCGAGCAGGCGCGGCGCGCGCTCGAGGACAAGGCGAGCGAGCTCGCGCTCACGTCCAAGTACAAGTCCGAGTTCCTCGCCAACATGTCCCACGAGCTCCGCACGCCGCTCAACTCGATCCTCATCCTGGGCCAGCAGCTCGGCGACAACGCGGATGGAAACCTGTCGCCGAAGCAGGTCGAGTTCGCGCGCAGCATCCACGGGGCCGGCACGGACCTCCTCAACTTGATCACCGACATCCTCGACCTCTCGAAGATCGAGTCGGGGACGGTGACGGTGGAGGCCGAGGAGATCTACTTCACGATGCTCCTCGACACGGTCCGCCGCACGTTCCGGCACGAGGCCGAGAACCGGAGGCTCACGTTCGAGGTCCAGGTGGATCCGCAGCTCGGAAGCGGTATGGCGACCGATCCGAAGCGGCTCCAGCAGGTGCTCAAGAACCTGCTCTCGAACGCGTTCAAGTTCACCGAGCACGGCGGGGTGCGGTTGAGTGTCGCGGTGGCGACGGGCGGCTGGAGCATCGGCAATCCGATCCTCGACGACGCGGGAACGGTGGTGTCGTTCGAGGTGTCGGACACGGGCGTCGGCATCCCGACCGAGAAGCAGAAGATCATCTTCGAGGCATTCCAACAGGCGGACGCGAGCACGAGCCGCAAGTACGGCGGCACCGGGCTCGGACTCGCCATCAGCCGCGAGCTCGCGCACCTCCTTGGCGGCGAGATCCAGCTCCGCTCCACGCCGGGCCGCGGCTCGACGTTCACGCTCTACCTGCCGCGCAACTATGCCGGACCGGCGGCCGCGACGCCGGAAGAGACCGACGGCCGTGCTGTGAAGGCGCCGGCGCGATTCCCCTCGGTGCGGCTTCCGGATCGCGCGATCGAGAAGGTGCCGGACGACCGCGAGCAGCTCGTTCCGGGAGAAGCCACACTCCTCGTGGTCGAGGACGACCCGACCTACGCCCGCGTGCTCATGGATCTGGCGCACGACGAAGGGTTCAAGGTCCTGGTCGCGCACCGCGGCTCGGACGC
The DNA here is from genome assembly GCA_035716085.1 of Candidatus Eiseniibacteriota bacterium. Lineage (GTDB taxonomy): Bacteria > Eisenbacteria > RBG-16-71-46 > SZUA-252 > SZUA-252 > WS-9. The sequence continues at coordinate 2,528 of DASTKC010000059.1, forward strand.
GCTGGATCTGGCGCGCCAGTTCATGCCGTCCGCGGTGTCCCTCGACATCTTCCTGCCGGACATGCTCGGCTGGACGGTGCTGAGCCATCTGAAGCAGGATCCGGCGACGCGGCACATCCCCGTCCAGATCGTCACGCTGGATGAAGACCGGCAGCACGGCCTCTCGCGTGGCGCCTTCTCGTTCCTCACCAAGCCGACGACGACGGAGGGGCTCGGAGCCGCACTCTCGCGCATCAAGCAGTACGCGACGCCCCGGAAGAAGAGGCTCCTCATCGTGGAAGACGACGCGCTCGAGCAGCGGAGCATCTCGGAGCTCCTGGGGCACGACGACATCGAGATCGAGACCGCCGGCACCGCCGGCGAGGCGCTCGAAGCGCTTCGGACCGTCGCGTACGACTGCGCGGTGGTCGACCTCAGGCTTCCGGACATGTCGGGGCTCGAGATGCTGGAGAAGCTCCGCGAGGACGGCTCCCTGACCGACCTTCCGGTCGTGGTCTTCACCGGCAAGGAGCTGTCGCCCGAGGAGGACGCCCGGCTCCACACCCTCGCGCGGAGCGTCGTCGTCAAGGGCGTCGAGTCTCCGGAGCGGCTCCTGGACGAGACATCGCTCTTCCTGCACCGCGTGATCTCGAAGCTTCCGTCCGAGAAGCAGCGCATGCTGGACCGGCTCTACCGCTCCGACGACGACCTGGTCGGCCGGGCGGTGCTGGTCGTGGACGACGACGTCCGGAACATCTTCGCCCTGTCGAGCGCGCTCGAAAGGCGCGGCATGACGGTGCTCACGGCGAGCACGGGGCGCGAAGCGCTCACCACGCTCGACTCCACGCCGGATGTCGCGATCGTGCTGATGGACGTCATGATGCCCGAAATGGACGGCTACGAGACCATGCGGGAAGTGCGGAAGAACCCGGCCTACCGCCGCCTCCCCATCGTCGCGCTCACGGCGCGCGCGATGAAGGGGGACCGCGAGAAGTGCCTCGAAGCCGGCGCCTCGGACTACCTGGCCAAGCCGGTCAACACGGAGCAGCTCCTCTCGGTGCTCCGCGCGTGGCTGCACCGTTGATCCAGGGGACGATCCCGTGACCAAGACGCCCGTCAACATCCTGATGGTGGACGATCAGCCCGCGAAGCTCCTCACCTATGAGGCGATCCTCGGACCGCTGGGTGAGAACCTCATCAAGGCGAGCTCCGGGAGGGAGGCGCTCGAGACCCTGCTCCGCACCGACATCGCAATCGTCCTGATCGATGTCCACATGCCCGATCTGGACGGCTTCGAGCTGGCACAGATGATCCATCAGCATCCGCGCCACCAGCGCGCCGCGATCATCTTCGTCTCGGCCGTTCACATGACCGACATCGACCGCGTGCGCGGCTACGAGGTCGGCGGCGTGGACTACGTCTCGGTGCCCATCGTGCCCGAGATCCTGCGCGCCCGGGTCAGCGTGTTCGCGGACCTTTACCGCAAAACCCAGGAGCTCGAGAACCTCAATGAGGAGCTGGAGCGGCGCGTCAGCGAGCGCACCTCGGAGCTCGAGTCATCGACCGAGCGGCTCCGGGAGTCGGAGGACGCTCTGCGCGAAACCGACAAGCGGAAGGACGAATTCCTGGCGATGCTCGCGCACGAGCTTCGAAATCCGCTCGCTCCGATCCGGAACGCGGTCGAGTACCTGCGCATGCGCGCCGAGGCGGACCCGTCCGTCCGGTGGAGCCACGACGTCATCGACCGGCAGATCGACCACCTCACCCGGCTCGTGGACGATCTCCTCGACGTGAGTCGCATCACGAGGGGGCGCCTCGAGATTCGCCGCATGCGATCGGACCTGGGAGACATCCTTCGCGGCGCCGTGGACACGATCCAGGCTTCAATCCAGGGACGAGGCCAGAGGCTCCACGTGTCGCTTCCGTCGGAGCCGGTCTGGGTGAACGCGGACGTGGTGCGGATGACGCAGATCTTCCTCAACCTCCTCGACAATGCCTCCAAGTTCACGCCCGAGGGAGGCACGATTTGGCTCTCATCGGAGCGGACCGAGGGGAACGCGGTGGTCCGCTTGCGGGACACGGGAGCGGGGATCACGCCCGAGGAGCTGCCTCAGCTCTTCCAGATGTTCTACCAGATACGACGCTCGACGACGGGCGCGCAGGGAGGACTCGGGATCGGGCTCGCGCTCGTCCGGCGGCTCGTGGAGCTCCACGGTGGAACGGTCGAGGCGTCGAGCGAAGGGCACGACCGGGGGGCCGAATTCGTCGTCTGTCTTCCGGAGCTTGTGGACGTGCCGGAGGCAGGATCGAACGGCGCCGGGATGGCTGTGCCAGAACCGCCCGCCACGCGGCGGGTCCTCGTCGTCGACGACAACGTCGACTCCGCGGAGAGCCTCGCCATGCTTCTCCGCCTCGGTGGGCACGAGATCGAGACCGCCTATGACGGCCTGCAAGCCGTGGAAGCCGCGGAGCGACTAAAGCCCGATCTCGTCCTGCTCGATATCGGACTTCCCGGAATCGACGGTTATGACGCCGCGGCGCGCATCCGGGAGGGCTCCGGCGGCCGCGAGGTGGTTCTGGTCGCAATCACGGGATGGGGTCAGGATGAGGATCGTCGCCGGTCTCGTGAAGCAGGCTTCGACGCCCACCTCACGAAACCGGTCGACATGGCGGCCCTGAGTCGCCTCCTCGCGGAGCTCCCGAAGGTCGCCGTCTAGCGCGCGTCTTGCGCGCCGCCGCGCTCGTCAGTGCGGCTGCGACACCCGGCTGGCGGCCGCCGGCGCGGTTCCGCCGGATCCCTGCGCCACCTGCGTCAGATAGCGCGCCACCGCGGGGCCCTCGCGCGCCCTCAGCTTCACGCAGTCACCGCCTGTCTCCATCACCTTCTTCAGCTCGACGTCCATCCCAGGAGCCGTGTTCTCGGGCGCCGAGTAGAAGGCGTTCGTCTGGTCGAGCTTGGGCTGCTCGCAAGCGATCCCCAGGTACACGAGGAACGGCGCGTACACCGGCGGGATCTTGGCCAGGATGGCCTTGTGGTTCGTCCGCGCCCACGCGGCCACCACGTCGCGATTCTCGAGGCGGCCCAGCGCGGCTTCCGCGACCGCGAATACCTCATGGGGGCGGACCGTCGGTCCGAGCGAGTAGGCGAGAGCGCGATCTCGGAGCGCCGGATCGCGGAAGCTCCCCATCGCCGCGAGCAAGGGATCGCGATCCGTGGGCGCCGTCGCCTGCTCGAAGCGCTTCTGGTATTCGTCGAAGAGATCCGCCTTCCCGCGTATCGCCGAGAGTCGGAGCGCCGCGTTCACGAGGGACGGATCGATGGAGCCGCGGTCGGCCCGGAAGGACTGCGCGAGCTGCTCGCCCCGCGTGAGCGCCGCGTCATCGCGTCCCTCGTCCGCCATCCAGTCGAGGAGCGTGGGACGCAGGATGGACACGGCTTCTTCTTCACCGTTCTTCCGGTCCCATCCGAATCGCTGCGCGGCCGGCCCGAGCACCTTCCGTACGTAGACCGAGAACGGAGCCTCCAGATCGGTGGTGACGAAGGCCCCCTTCACCTGCCCGAGCGATGCCAGCACTGCGTTGATCACCTCGGGGCGCGGGTCCGTGGAGAAGCCCTGAAGCGTGCGCAGGAAGTCGTCCCCCTTCACCTCTCCGGACAGGACGAGCGCGCCGATGTTGTTGATGAAGCGGATCCGCTCCGGCGTGCTCAAGATCTCCTGCGCGCGCGAGGAGAGCGTGGCGAGGACCGCCGGCTCGACGCTCGTGCGGTAATAACCGCCGGCGGCGTTGACATCGATCCAGGCCGCCTTCGCGGTGACTCCCGGGAGCTGGATCTCCGAGGTCGGCTGGTCGAAGAGGAACGAGTAGGTCTGGACTCCGGATGCGCCCGGATAGCGCACGGTCATCGGGATGCCCCACCGCTGCTCCGTCGGGGCCTGGACGCCGTAACCGAGGAAACGGCGCTGCGAGAGCTTCACCTTCCCGCCATCCAGGAGCTCCGCGCGCACGAGGGGGATGCCGGGCTGATCGAGGAAGGTGGCCATCGGCGTCTTGACGTCCTTGCCCGCGGCCGCGGAAAGCTCGTCCCAGAGATCTTCGGCCACCGCGTTCTTCCATTCGTACTTCTTGAGATACGTCCGGATCGCCGTGCGAAACGTGTCGGGGCCCATCCACCGCTCGAACATGCCGATCGTGGCGTTCCCCTTCCCGTAGGTGACCTGGATCCCCTCGAAGAGGTTGTCGATGTTCGTCACAGGCTGGCGGATCGCGTGCGTGCTCAAACGCGAATCCTCGGCCATCACGGTCGCCAGGTGCTGGAGCTCGTATTCATCGACTCCCAGCTCGGGATAGACCTTCCCCGCGATCCGATAGCTCATCCAATCCGCAAACGACTCGTTGAGCCACAGGTCGTCCCACCACTTCATCGTGACCAGATCGCCGAACCACTGGTGCGCCATCTCGTGCGCGGCGAAGATCGCGTAGAGGCGCTTCCGCGCCGTGCTCATGGTCTTCGGATCGAACAGGATGAACCGGTCGCCGAACGTGATCGCACCCGGATTCTCCATCGCGCCGGGCGAGAATTCCGGCACCGCGATCAGGTCGAGCTTCTTGTAGGGGTACGGGCGTCCGAAGTACTCCTCGAGCGCCTTGAGGAGCGGCGGCGTCATGGTCGCGGCCGTCTGTGCGAGCGCCGTGCTCCCCTTCGGCACGACGATACGGGCCGGAATCGACATACCCTGCATGGGCACGTACTCGAGCGGCCCGGTGGCGATGCACAGGAGGTACGACGAGGTCGGCTCGGTCTTCTCGAACACGACTGTCTTCACGCCCTTGGTGGTCGTCGAGCTCATGACCGGTGTGTTCGAGACGGCCTCGTGCGCCGCGGGCACTGCGATCGTCACCTGGAAGGGAATCTTGTACGCCGGCTCGTCCCAGCAGGGGAACGCTCCGCGCGCGTCGATCGCCTCGAACTGGGTGAACGTGTACGCGTTCCCCCCCGATTCCACGCGATAGAGCGAGGTGGCGCGCCGGTCGAAGTCGTTCGAGAAATCGATCTCGAGCGTGTAGCTCCCAGCCGGGATCTGGGTCGCCGCGGTCGCGGTCGTGAAGCCCCACTTGCCTTCAGATGTCTTGAGCGGCCAGGACTTCCCTTTCGCTTTCAACACGACGCGCGTG
>DASTKC010000060.1:0-15629 GCA_035716085.1 Candidatus Eiseniibacteriota bacterium
GTCACCTTAGCCCCTGAGCATGGTAGAGGTGCGATTCGTTCGAGATGGAGCTAAGCATCACGAGCGAGATTCCGAGAGGAGCTCGAGCGTGTGTGTGAGGAGCTGCTGGCCACCCTCCGCGCCGTGTCCCGGCACGACTACCTCGGCTTGGCGATAGCGCTCCATGACGCGATGCATCGCGTCCGGCCATGCCCGCGTGTCCGCGTCGGCGAGATTGCCGAGGTTCGAGTCCAGCGCCTTCACGGCGCAGCCGCCGAAGAGCACGCGGGCCGACGGCACCCACACGACGATGTTGTCCGGCGAATGCGCCGGCCCCGGGTAGAAGACCTCCACCGATCCCACGAAAACTGCGTCCCCTGGCTTGCGGAGCCCCGCGAGGCTGTCCGTCGGCATGGCGATCGCCACGGAAGCCGCCTTCCGGACCGTGAGCGGGTGCGCGAACACCGGGATCCCGCGCTGGCGCAGGAGATCGGCGCCCGCGATGCGGTCGGCGTGGGAGTGCGTCACGATGGCGCGGCGCACCGGCAGCTTGATCTCCCGCTTGATCTCATCGAGGAGATCGGCCGTGAGCATCTCGCCCCAGGCCGTGTCGATGAGAACGAGTCCACCCCCCTCCTTCACCACCAGCCCGTTCGCGGGGATGACCGATCCGTCCGGAAAGACGTACCGCGACGTATGAATCCAGACTCCGGGGCGGAGAAGGCGAAGCTTGACGGTGGACTTGAGAGGGGCCGCGGACTTCATGACCGCCGGGGCCGCCGCGGCCACGAGGAGCGAGGCCGCGAACGCTGCCCACGCGAGTGGCCGCACCATGGACGTCACGCCCGCTCCTCCCGGTAGACGAGACGTCCGGTGACGAGGAAGAGAAGATAGAGCACCGCCGCGCCGAAGAGCGCCGAGGAGACGAGCAGCCTCGGCAGGCGCTCCGCGCGGACGCGCTCCGAGTTGTTGAATCGGAGACCGACGTCTTCAGCACCCAGACTCACCGGCCGGCCCTCATCGAGGACCTGCACGTGGCCCGCCTGGATGAGCTTCGCAAGCGGTTGTCCGTGTGCGTAGATCTCGACCCGGTCCGCGCTATCGGCGAGCGGGACGAGCATCGTGCGCGGGGTCCACCAGATGTCCGTCCGCCGGGTGAGCTCGCGGACGATGGGAAGCGCGGTCACGATCAGGACTGAGAGACTCATGGCGATCAGGGCGAGCCGTACGCGACGAGGCATCGTTCCTCCCTCCGTGGGCGGGCCTATTTCGTCGAGGTCGTGGCGTCGCGCTCGCGGGGCTTTCCGAGAATGGCGCCCGCCACCGCGCCGAGGATGAATCCGATCGGGCCGGTGATGAAGATCCCGAGGAGTGGACCTTGATTGGCGTCGGGAGCCCAAAGGAGCGGACCGAGGAACCCGATGATGAATCCCACTCCCCCCACGACGATCCCACCGATAAGCGCCCACTTGAGCCGGGCCTGCACCACTCTCCATCCACGAATGACAAACCACCACCCGAGCCAGGCCAAGGTCGCCGCGAGAGCGACGAGCATCGCGCCGATGAGATCGAATCCCTTCATCAAGCCCGTGATGCCCACGACGGCGTAGATGGTCAGCAAGGCCGCGATGATCCCGGCCAGGATTCGCAGGCGTTTCACTTCGGCAGCACCGGCCGTGGCATCGCGAACACGCTCTCCTTCGTGACGCGCGTGTAGTTCGGCCCGCCGAGACGCGCGATCGCGTCGATCGACGCCGCGTCCACCCGGAGCCCGCTCAAGAGCGCCTCCGCGACGTGGAACAGGACGACTTCACCGATGACGTAGTTGGCCCGGAAGGGACCCTCCCCGTGCTCCACGATCTTGAAGAGCCGGCACTCCATCGCGATCGGGCATTCCGCGGCGCGCCAGGGCTTCACCTTGACGCTCGGCGCCTTGGTGAAGCCGGCCATCTCGAACTCATCCGTCTCGGGCGGGTAGTCCGCCGAGGTCTGATTCATGTGCTCCCGCAGGGACCACGGCACGATGTGGACGACGTATTCCCTCGTTGCGGCGATGTTGTGGAGGGTGTCCTTGTCGCGCCCCGCGCCGCTCGTGATCGGGGCGAAGACGAGCGACGGCGGATTCGCGCCGCCCGCGTTGAAGAAGGAGAACGGCGCCAGATTCGGCACGCCGGAAACCGAGAGTGAGGAAACGAACGCGATCGGCCGCGGAACCACGCAGCCGGTCATGAGCGCGTAGACGTCGGCGGACGGGATGCCGGCGGGATCGATGGGGCGAAGCTTGGGAAGCGACTCGTCCGGGCCCGCCCCGCTCACCCGGTGGCGCCCTCTCCCGTGAAGCTCTTCGGCGGCTCGAGCCAGGAGTACGGGTAGCTCTTGTCGTCGTACGGCATGGCATCGGTCGTGACGCGGAGCGGATAGAACGTGTCGAGCATCACGGCGAGCTCCTTCGTCTCCTTCGCCCCGATCGATGCTTCGGCCGCGCCGGGATGCGGTCCGTGCGGGATCCCCGACGGATGGAGCGTGAACGAGCCGACCTCGATGCCGCGCCGGCTCATGAAGTTCCCGTTCACGTAGTAGAGCACCTCGTCCGAGTCCACGTTGGAGTGGTTGTACGGGACCGGCAGTGCGTCGGGATGGTAGTCGTAGAGGCGCGGCACGAACGAGCAGACCACGAAGTTCCGCCCTTCGAAGCACTGGTGCGTCGGCGGCGGCATGTGGATGCGCCCCGTGATCGGCTCGAAATCCTCGATGTTGAAGATGTAGGGATAGAGATAGCCGTCCCAGCCGACCACGTCGAGCGGATGGAAGTCGAATTCGTAGGCCGTGATCTGGTCGCGCGCCTTGATCCGGACCTCGAACGTGCCCTTGTCGGTGAAGGTCTCGAGGCGCTCGGGCTTCCGGATGTCGCGCTCCGTGAACGGGGAGTGCTCGAGGAGCTGGCCGTACTCGTTCCGGTACCGCTTCGGGGTTTCGATGGACGACGCGCTCTCGATGACGAGGTAGCGCTGCGTCCCCTCGTCCGGATGGAACCTGTACGTCGTGCCGCGCGGGATCACGACGTAGTCGCCGGGGCGGTAATGGAGCTCACCGAAGATGGTCTGGATGCGCCCGGTGCCCTCGTGGACGAAGTACATGTCGTCCCCCTGGCCGTTCCGGTAGAAGTACGCCATCGTCTGGTCCGGAACCGCGATCGCCATGGAGACGTCGTTGTTGTGGAGGAGCGTGACGCGGCCGCTCACCTGGTCGCCGCTCTTCTGGAGACCCTTCGTCTTGAAGTGATGGTGGCGGAGCGTCTGCTCGTCGGCGTAGGTCACGCGACAGTCCTGGATCTTCCGGATCTCGCGCGCCTGCGTCGGCATGTTGTGGTGATAGATCAAGGAGGAGCGGCCCGAGAAGCCTCGGGAGCCCATCAGCTGCTCCGTGTAGAGCTTCCCGTCGGGCCTGCGAAACTGGGTGTGCCGCTTGTGCGGGACGTTCCCCAGGGTGTGATAGATCGGCATGCGTGTGCCTCAGACGATTCGATTGGTGAGAGCGCCGAGGCGCTCGATCTCGAGCGTCACCTCGTCGCCGGGGGCGAGCCAGCGATGCGTCTCCGTGCCGAGCTCGAGGATGCAGCCGCCCCCCACGGTCCCGGACCCGATGACGTCGCCTGGGAAAAGATACACGTCCTGCGACGCCCTCGCAATCATCTGCCCGAACGTGAAATGGAGGTCGCGAGCGTTGCCGCGCGAGAGCGTGCGGCCGTTCACGCGCGCCTCCATGGCGAGGTTGTGCCGGTCCCCTTCGCGGCTCGGCTCGAGCTCGTCCAGCGTGACGAGCGCGGGGCCGAGCGACGTCGCGAAGTCCTTCCCCTTCGCGGGGCCGAGCCCGACCGCCATCTCCTTCCGCTGCACGTCGCGCGCGCTCCAGTCGTTCAGGATCGTGAAGCCGGCCACGACGGACCGCCAGTTCTCCGCGCGCACGTCCCGCGCTTCGTGCGAGATCACGCACGCGATCTCGAGCTCGTAGTCCATGGCCTCGGTCCAGGCCGGCTTCGTCACCGGCTCGCCATCGGCCACGAGCGCTCCCGGATTGCTGAAGTAGAAGGCCGGGAACTGATACCACTCTTCCGGCACCGTGAGGCCGCGCCGCGCGCGCGCGTTCTTCACGTGGGTCTCGAAGGCGTAGAAGTCGCGAAGGCTGGGCGGATGTGCGACGGGCGGGTGGAGCGTCACCGACGCGCGCGGGTGGATGGACTGCGCGAGGCGCTCCCTCAAGGGGCCGCTGAGCCTCGTAGCGCGCGCCACGGTCTCGCGGGTCACGAGAAGGCCGTGATCCCAGTCCGCGAGCAGCGTCTCCATCGTGGAGAGGAGCGCGGGATCGGATTCGGGCACGTCGAGCGCCGCCGCGGCGCGCGCCAGCTCAAGCACGGAGTCGTCGACGAGCGCCCCGAGGGCGCGCGCGGCCGTCCCCTCCGGGGAGAAGGAGACGAGGCGCATGGAGGGGCTAGAGGTTGCCCCGGAGCGCCTGTTCCCGCTCGATGGCTTCGAACAGGGCCTTGAAGTTGCCCTTACCGAAGCCGCGGCTCCCCTTCCGCTCGATCACCTCGTAGAACACGGTGGGCCGGTCCTGGACCGGCTTCGTGAAGAGCTGAAGAAGGTACCCCTCTTCGTCGCGGTCGACGAGGATCCCGAGCTTCGCGAGAGCCGCCTTGTCCTCGTCGATCTTCCCCACCCGGTCCTCGAGCACCTCGTAGTACGAGTAGGGGACGCTGATGAAGGGGACACCCGACTCGCGGAGCCGCGCGACCGTCGAGATGATGTCGCTCGTGGCGAGCGCCACGTGCTGCACGCCGGCGCCTTTGTAGTAGTCGAGGTATTCCTCGATCTGCGACTTCCGCTTCCCCTCGGCCGGCTCGTTGATCGGGAACTTCACCTTGCCCGACCCGTCCGCCATCACCTTCGACATGAGCGCGGAGTACTCGGTCGAGATGTCCTTGTCGTCGAAGTGCTGGAACTGGCTGAAGCCCATCACGTCGCGGTAGTAGGCAACATACTTGTTCATGTCGCCGAGCGCGACGTTCCCGACCATGTGATCCACGTAAAGAAGCGGACCGTCCGCGGGGCGCGTTCCGGTCGGCTTGTAGCCGGGCAGGACCGGGCCCTTGTACTTCGAGCGATCGATGAAGGAATGGATCGTGTCGCCGTAGGTGGCGATCGCCGCGCGCCGGATCGAGCCGTGATCGTCCGAGATCGTCGTCGGTTCCATGACGCCGCGCGCGCCGCGCTTCGTGGTCTCCTGGTACGCGCGGTCGACGTCCTCGACCTCGAGCGCGATGTCCTTCACGCCGTCGCCGTGGCGATGGACGTGCTCCGCGATGGGCCCTTCGGGGCTGAGCGGGGCCGTCATGACGAATCGGATCTTTCCCTGCTGGAGCAGGTAGGACGCGCGGTCGCGGACCTTGGTCTCGAGCCCGGCGTAGCCGGTGACGGTGAACCCGAACGCGTTCACGTAATAGAACGAGGCCTGGCGGGCGTTCCCCACCCAGAACTCGACGTGGTCGACGGAGCGGATCTTCAGGAAATCGTCGTTCGCGGACATCCCGCGGCCTCCTCGAAGCAGGGTCCGGCCCCCGGTCGGGGGCGGACAAGGTTGGTGTGGGCTTGATCTTCCGCCATTGTACGCCCCCCGGGGGGCCGCGCAACGCGGAAAGCGTATACTGCCGCCGCATGGGAGCGTGGACGCTCACGGCGCTGGCCGGCCTGTACGTCGCCTTGGTCTGGATGGCCACGAATGCGGCGGGACCCCGGAACTGGGGAATCCACTCCGCGGCCTTCCTCCCGCCGACCTTGAGAGTCGCGCTCCTCGCGGCCATGGCGGCCGCGGTGGCGGCGTTGGCGCTCGCGGCGCGCGAATCCCGCGCGCCCCACCGACCGACGGAGCCCCGGCGAGAGCCGCGATCGAAACGAAAGACGCAGGCGCCGCAATCCACGCAGCGCACCTCGCGCCGCAAAGCACCGCTCTGGCTGCTCGCCCTTCCCCTGTACGGGGTCCTGCTCTACGTCCTTCGAACGCGCACTCACTTTCTCGGCGACGGCGGCGTGTGGCTCAACATCCTCCTCGGAGGGAACGCCGAGACCTTCAGCGAGCCGCTGAGCTCCGTCGCATGGCATGGCTATCGCACCGTCGCCCGCGCGCTGGGATTTCCGATGACGGACGCGACCTTCGCTCTTTTCCCGATCCTCTGCGGCGTCGCTTTTGCGGGCCTGGGATGGCTCCTTCTCGGCGAGGCGCTTCCACGCGGCTCTCGAGGAACGCGGGCCCTCGCGTGGGGACTCCTGCTCACGATCGGGACCACGCAGCTCTACTACGGCTACATCGAGACCTATCCGATCGCGAGCGTCGTCGTGCTCGCCTATCTGTGGCTCGCGCTGCGCCACGTGCGCGGAGCCGACCCACCGTGGCTCCTCCCCCTGGTCTACACCATCACCATCGGATTCCATCTCATGGCGGTCGTCCTCTTTCCCTCGTATGCGATGGCCGTCTTCAAGCGCCCGGGCACGAGCGCCGTGAAGGCGGCGCTCCTCCCCGCTCCGCTCATCCTCGCTCCGCTCCTCTTGACCGCTACGGGAGTGGAACCCTCCCAGTGGATGCGTCCATTCGAGCTCGCGGCGCGCTCGGCGGCAGGTGGAGGAGCCGCGTTGACCCGGCCCTACCCGCTCCTGTCGACGGCGCACGCGGTCGACGTCGCGAACGCCCTCTTGCTCGCCGCACCGATTCCATTCTTAATGGGGCTGTCGTGGCTCGTGGGCCGACGCGGGCGAATCCGTCCGGCCAGGCCCGCATCGCAGGTGCTCGCCGTCGCAGGGCTCGCGGCCGTGGCGGCGCTCCTCGTCCTGGTGCTCCCGGTCGCGCCGGCGCAGGATTGGGACCTGACGGCGTTCCTTCTCCTGCCGGCCACGCTCGCGGCTCTCACGGCCGGCATGACGATGGCACCTCGGCCGCTCGCGGCCGGCGCGCTCCTCACCCTCTCCGCCGCGTCCCTCCTCGCGTTCGTTCTCGTAAACGCGACGGAGGCGGCGTCGATCGCGCGCTACAAGACGCTCCTCGCTCCCGAGGCGCCTCTCTCCCCGTACGGCCGCGGCTACGGCCACAGCATGCTGTCGGAGTTCTACGAAGATCGCGGGGTGATGGACTCGGCTCTCGTCTACGCGGAGCTCGCGATCCGGTCGGAGCCCACGAACCCGCGCTACTGGCTGCGCGAGGGGACGATCCTCTATGAGCAGAAGCGGTACGACGAAGCGATCCCGAAGCTCGAGGAGGCGATCCAGCGAGGAACCACGCGGGTGGCCGCGCACTTCAATCTGGGCCTGGCCTACGCGCGAACGCAGCGATTCGGTGAGGCGGCGGACCAGTTCCGGACCGCGATGGCGATGGACAGCACGAACCCCGAATACCCGCATCACCTCGCGCTGATGCTCTACGACGAGGGCTTCCCCGATTCGGCTCGTGGAATGTGGGAGGGCGTGCTCGAGCGCTGGCCCGGCTACGCCCTCACGGCGAGAGCGCTGGCGCGGCGATTCCCGGCCCAGACCCCATGAGCCCGAACGCATCGCGCACCTGCTGGTGTCCGATCGAGAGGAGGAACTGGGGGTTCCGCCCGTAGCTCTTCGCTCCGAGCACGAAGAAGTCGGGTTCGGGATTCTGGAGCGATTCGGGGCCGTGGGCGACCTGCGCTGTGCAATCGCCACCGGCGCCGGCTCCCAGGATCGCGGCCGCGAGCTTCATCGTGCCTTCCGACGCATAGCAGTAGTGCACCTGGAGCTCGCGCGTCATGGCGACGTCGGGACGATAGCCGACGAGCGCCAGCACGCGATCGACGTCGAGGCTCGAGCCGTCCGTGAGGGCCACGCGGACGCGATCTCCGCGCCGTTCGTACGCGACCACGTGGACGCCGGGATCACGCGTGAGCCACGGCGCGCTCGAGGCGATCTCGTTGGCTCGGCGGGCCAGGTCGAGACGGGCCGGGAGCGAATCTCCATCGATCTCAGGGAACGCGACGCGACGCATCCGCGAGATCCAGTGAACGCGGAACGACGCGTCCGCGCGCGCAACCTGATCGAAGGCGAGGAGCGCGGTCGCGGCAGAGTGTCCATCCCCGATCAGGAGCGTCGTGCCGCGAGCGTACGGCCCGTTCGCGGAGTGGATCCGGACGTCCCAGTGCCGCGCGATGGCATCGCCGAGACGGTCCTCGCCGAGGGCGGGCAACCCTCCAGGCCCGGTCGCGTTCGGGTTTCCATAGACGCCGGTCGCGTCCACGACGAAGTCGGTTCGATCGAAGCGCGTCGCTCCGTCAGCCTCCACGCGAAGCAGGAACCCACGCCCTCCGCGGCCGTCACCAGCAGCTTTGCCAAGACCCTCGCGTCCGACGTGGGTGACGCGCTCCTGCTCGCGGATCGAGGCCGCGAGCTCGGGCAGCCGGGTCAGCGGCACGAGGTAGCGCTCGACCAGGTCTCCCGCGGTCAGGATGGTGGAATCGGAAGGGAGCGCTGCGCCCTCGGAGCGGAGCCGTTCGCGCCCTTCCAGCGAGGAGTTCATGCCGAACGGAGTGAAGAGAGGGATCGCTGCGAACCGGCGGAGGTGCTCGCCGGCCTGGCCCGCCTCGTAGACCCGAACCTCGAAGCCGCGCCGCGCGGCCTCGAGCGCCGCCTCGAGACCGATGGGGCCGGCCCCGATGATGGCGACCCGCCGGGCCGGCATCAGCCGAGTCCGAGGTGCTCGAGCTCCTCCTCGTCGAACCCGAGGTAGTGGCCGTATTCGTGGAGAAGGGTGATCTTGATCTCGCGCGCCACTTCGGTGCGGGAGCGCCCGGCGCGCTCGAGGTTCCTCTGGAAGAGGAGCACGACGTCGGGATAGCCGGAGGGCGCGGTGATCTTCTCCCCCACCGTCGTGCCCACGAAGAGCCCCACGATGTCGGGCGTGATCTGCGGCGCGCGATCGGCGACTTCGGCGCTGGGCTTGGTCTCGACCAGCACCGGCACCTGGACGATCGTTTCGCGGATCACCTGGGGCATCGACTCGAGCACGCGATCGAGGATGGTCTTGAAGTCGGCCTCGTTCATCCGGACCGGAAGCGAGAAGTCGTCGGGCTCGAGCCGGTGGGCTTCCGCGAAGAGGCGGTCGGCCCCTTCGAGATCGCCCAGGACTTCGAGGATGCGTCCCTCGAGCTCCGCGCGGTCGGGATCGTCCTCTTCCCCGCGAGGCGGTGCGAGCGCGCGCACTTCGCGAAGCGCTTCGTCCGGGCGCCAGAGGTGATGGAGGGCTTCGACGCGGCCGAGCGCCGCGCCCCAGTGCTCGGGATCGTCGCGGAGCGCGGCCTCGAAGCGATCGAGCGCGGTCGTCGGATCGCCCTCGTCGAGGGCATCGTTCGCCTCTTCGACGAGTGCTGCGGCGCGGGCTTCGGCGTTCATGGGAGCCTTAGGAGGTGGACTGGTCGGTCGCGCCGCGAATCGTGCGATCGAGGATCTGGTCGATCTCGCCCAGGCTGGCGTCGATCTGGCTGATCTTGAGCCGCACGGAGTCGAGGTCCCCCGCGGCGACCCAACGGTCGGTCTCGGTGATGGTGCGCCGCGCCGTCGCGATCTCGAGGGCGACGTGCTCGCGGTCGAGCATGTTCATGGCCGAGCTTCGCTTCTCGATCTCGTCGAGACGGCTCGAAAGGGCGGGAAGGAGGGTGCCGACCCGCGTGACGTCCGACTCTCCGACCGCCTTCCGGAGAGCCTCGCGCGTCCCCGCGAGCTGGGTGCGAAGCTCCACGAACTGGGCCGACCCCTTCCCCGTGCCGGCGAGCTGCTGGCACGAGGCGAGCCCCAGGACGAGGACCGAGGCCGCGACTAGAGCAGGTAGACGAGCGTGAAGACGCATAGCCACACCACGTCGACGAAGTGCCAGTACCAGGAAGCCGCCTGAAACGGGAAATTCTGCTCGGGCGTGAGGCGGCCCTTCACGGCGGCGCCGTAGACCACGTTCAAAAAGATGATTCCGACGAGCACGTGCAGCCCGTGGAAGCCGGTGAGCATGAAGAAGGTCGCGCCGAAAATCCCGCTCTTGATGCTGAACGCGGAGCCGTTCAGGAATCCATACTCGTACGCCTGCCCGCAGAGGAAAAGCGCCCCCAGGAAGATGGTCATGAGGAGCGAAGCGACGACCCCATCTTTCCGACCCCGCTCGAGCGCCGTATGGCCCAGGTGAAGCGTGACGCTGCTCGTGACGAGGAGGAACGTGTTGACGGCCGGGAGCAGGACCTCGAAGTGCGGCATCCCCTCCGGCGGCCAGATCTTGGTGTGCACCCGCGAGTAGATGATCGCCGCGAAGAAGGCGCTGAAGATCGCGGCCTCGGAGAGGATGAACATGAGGAACGCGCGCTTCTGTCGCGAGTCGGCGTCCACGAGGTCGCGCCCCACGAAGCGGTCCAGGAGGAGCGTCGCCCACCACTTGCTGGCGCTGAAGAGCGTGATGGCGAGGCCCACCGCGAGGACGGCCAGGCCCTGCGGATGCCCATGAGACCACAGGATGAGACCGATCGGCACGAATCCAAGTCCGAACGCGGCCACGATGGGCCACGGGCTTGGAACGGGATCGTGGGAATGATGCTCGGCAGCGAACGACATGCGCGTCCTCCGAATCAGGTCGGGCCGGAATTCGGCGGCCATGATGCCCGGGAACGGAGTCGCCCGCAAGCGTTTTCCCGATCCACGACCGAGGCCGGTTGCCCCTGGCTCAACGCACCCGGAGGTCGGTGACCGCCTTCGGCGGCGTGAGATCGGACGCCTGGATGACCGCGATGTTGGAGAACGGGCTCCAATTCGACGCATCGTCGCACGTCCGGATCATCGCGTAGTAGCGGTAGCCGGGCGTGAAGCCGAGCGCCCGCACCGAATCGGGCTTGCTGGGCAGGGCCGGGACCTTGTTCCAGATGGAGATCCTGTTCGCGCTGTTCCACCATCCGAGGGTGTCTGTGCCCGTGATCGAACTCAGGCTGTAGCGGAGATCGTAGTGAGCTGCGCGACCGGTCAGACCATCGTCGCCGGGAGCGGTCCAACGAAGGATCACGGAGTCGAGGATCTGGGCTTCGGTGGCCTGCGTTTCGTCGAGAATCTGGAGCTCCGCCGCCCGACTCGAGCGGTGGGTTGTGGCGACACTCGATGCGACAGCAATGAAGGTGAGAGCGGCGAGCAAACGACGGCCCCGTCCCTTGGGCGACATGAATCCTCCGAAGTTGTCTGGCAATGGATGCTGAGGATGGCCGCCGGGGGAGGCGACTGCGGGCGCCTAACGCAGTTTTCGTGCCGAACCCTTGGGTCTGCGTCGCATGCGGCGCAAATCACGCATCGTCGGCGCGGGCGCACGCGAGGAACGCACGCGTAAGCGCAACGTGTGTACCGGAATGCTCGGCGGCCGCACCGAAGTGGCGCAGCCGTGCGCGATCAGTGCGCCGTGCGCGTGGGCTCGAGCACGCTCGCGGCGGCGGGAGCGTGCGCCGGAGCGGGTGCCTCGTGTGACACGGATGTCTCGGCAGAGCCCGCACCGCCTTCTGCCGTATTCAGGTGCGTGTAGCGCCCGAGGAGGCGGTAGACGAGCGGAACGATGAGGAGGGTGAGGAAGGTGGAGAAGAGCATTCCGCCGACGACCGCGATGCCGAGCGGCCGGCGCGACTCGGCGCCCGCGCCGATGCCGATCGCAAGCGGAAGCACGCCGAAGATCGTGGCGAGCGAGGTCATGAGAATCGGCCGGAGACGGATCTCGGCCGCGTGGATCACCGCCTCCGTGAGCTCCTGGCCGCGGCCTCGGAGCTGGTTCGCGTACTCCACGATCAGAATCGCGTTCTTGGTCACGAGCCCGATCAGCATGATGAGCCCGATCTGCGAGAAGATGTTCATGCTCTGCCCGAAGATGAAGAGCGAGATCAGGGCCCCGACGACTGCGAGCGGCACCGAGAAGAGGATCGTGAGCGGGTGGATGAAGCTCTCGAACTGCGCCGCGAGCACGAGATAGATGAAGACGACGGCCAAGCCGAACAGGAGATAGAGGCTGTTGCTCGACTCGCGGAACTCCTTCGACTGCCCCGCCAGCTCGTGCTTGACCCCTGATGGGAGCGCCGTGGCAGAGATCCGGTCGAGATCGTCCAGCGCCTGCCCGAGGCTCACCCCGGGCGCGAGGTTCGCTGTGATGGTCGCGGAGCGCTGCCGGTTGTAGTGGTTGAGCTCCTTGGGCGCCACCGTTTCCTTGATGTTGATGACGCTCGCGAGCTGCACGAGCCCGTTCGCGCCCCGCAGGTAGATCCCCTCGATCGCCTCGGGCGTGGCGCGCGCGGTCGGCTTGAGCTGCGCGATCACGTCGTACTGCTTCGTGCCCCGCTTGAATTCGGAGATCGCCTTGCCACCGAGGAGGGTCTCGAGCGTGCTCCCGATGTCGGTCACCGACACGCCGAGCTGCGCCGCGCGATCGCGGTCGATCCCGATGTCGAGCTGCGGCGTGTTGAGACGGAGATCGGTGTCCATGTTGACCAGATAGCCGAGCTTCTGCCCCTCCGCCATCATGGCCCCCACCGCCTGCCCCAGCGTCCCGTAATCGTCGGCCTCGAGCACGTACTCGATCGGGGTCGACGAGAACTGCCCGCCCAGGGACGGCGGATTGATGACGAACGCGAGCACGCCGGGAATCGAGATGAGCTGCGGGAAGAGCTGCTGCACGACCTCCTGAGCCGACTTGGCGCGGTAGATGGGGACCTGCACCATGGGGAGCATCGGGAGCGGCGTCGGGATCCATGCCTTCGGTCGCTCGCCGAGCGGCTTCAACCGGAAGAAGAGGAACCCGTTCGTCACGCGTCCGGGCCCACCGAAACCCAGGCCGGTCGCGGTGAACAGCCCCGCGCGCTCCGGCATCGGCAGGAGGATGGCTTCCACCTGGCGCATGTACTTGTCGGTGTAGGCGAGCGTCGACCCTTCCGGCGCGATGACGATGCCGAACGCGACGCCGCGGTCTTCTGTGGGCGCCAGCTCCTTCCGCATGAACATGAAGCACACGACGCTCACCCCGACGAACAGGAGCGCGATCCCCCCGACGAGCAACGGCCGGTGGATGGCCCCGCGGAGGAGCCGGTCGTAGACGCGGTCCAGCCAGTGGAAGAAGTTGTCGAACGTCCGCGACGCCCAGCCCTTGCCGCCGCCATGGAGCGGCCGGAGCATGCGCGATGTGAGCATCGGGGTGAGCGAGAGCGCGACGAAGCCCGAGATCGCGACCGCCACCGCGACCGTGAGTCCGAACTCGTTGAAGAGCCGTCCCACCGATCCCTGCAGGAACGCCACGGGGATGAACACGGCGACGAGCGAGATCGTCGTGGCAAGGATCGCGAATCCGATTTCGTCCGCCCCGTCGAACGCCGCCTTCATGCGCGACTTCCCCATCTCCATGTGCCGGTACACGTTTTCCAGCACGACGATGGCGTCGTCCACCACGAGCCCGATGGCTAGGACCATGGCCAGGAGCGTGAGGATGTTGATCGTGAAACCGAGGAAGTAGGCCACCGCGAGCGCGCCGATGATCGAGACCGGGATCGCGACCGAGGGAATGAGCGTGGCCCGGAAGCTCTTGAGGAAGAGGAGGATCACGAGGATCACGAGGCACATGGCGATCAGGATGGTGTGCGAGACCTCGTCGATCGAGTCCTGGATGAAGGTCGATGAATCGTAGGCGACGTCGAGCTTCATTCCCTGGGGGAGGAGCTTCGAGAGCTCGGGGATCGCTTCTCGAACCTCTTTGGCGACCTGGAGGGTGCTCGCCGTCTTCTGCTTCACGATGCCGAGTCCCACCGCCTGCTGTCCGTTCCAGCGGGCCAGGCTCCGCTCGTCCTCGGGGCCGACCTGCACCTCGGCGATGTCGGAGAGCCGGACGATGTCGGATCCCCGCTGCGCGACGATGATCGCGCCGAACTCATCGGCCGTGGTCAGCTCGCCCCGCGTCCGCACCGCGAACTCGCGCCCGATCCCTTCGACCCGTCCGCCCGGGATCTCCGCGTTCTCAGCCTTGACCGCGCGTTCCACGTCCTGCGTCGTGACGCCCCGGTTGGCCATGCGCTGCGCGTCGAGCCAGACGCGCATGGCGTACCGGCGCTCGCCGCCGATGAAGACCGACGCCACGCCCGGGAAGCGCTGGATCTGCTCCTTGAGCGTGAGGTCTCCGACCTCGGTCAGCTCGAGTCCGTTGTGCCGGTCGCTCGAGAGGGCGAGCCAGAAGATCGGCTGGGCGTTGACGTCCACCTTGGCGACGATGGGATCGTCCGCCTCGGTCGGCAGCGTGCCCCGCACGCGCGACACGCGGTCGCGGACGTCGTTCGCCGCTTCCTCCACGTTGCGGGAGAGCTCGAACTCGATCGTGATGACCGACCCCTGCTCGCGGCTCGACGAGTCGATCGTCTTGATCCCCTCGATGGTCGCGAACTGCTCCTCCAGGATGTCCGTGATCTCGGTCTCGACCACGCTCGGGCTCGCGCCGCGATAGAAGGTCGTCACCGACACGATCGGCGGATCGATGTCCGGGTACTCACGGACGGGAAGCCGCGTGAACGCGATCACCCCGAAGAGGATGATCGCGAGGCTCATGACCGTCGCGAAGACGGGACGCTGGATGGAGAGATCGCTCAGTTTCATGGGTCTACTTCCTCGTCGTTCCGGACGCCGCCGGCTTGCTCGAGGCGTCCCCCTTGGGTCCTGATTCGGGCTTGGCCGGAGCCGCCGCGGCGCCGGCCGCTCCGCCGGGAGCCGTGCTGCCTCCGGCCGCCGACTGATCCGCGTGCGAATCGATCGGGATCACGCGCGCCTTGTCGAAGAGCTTCTGATGTCCGGCCACCACGATGCGCGCACCTGTCTCGAGCCCGCTCACCACTTCGACCACGTCCGAGAGCCGGGTCCCGAGCTGGACCGCCGTGCGCGCCACGGTCGAGTCCGGTCCGACCACGTACACGTAGGTCTGATTCCCCTCCGCGAACACGGCCTCGTTCGGGATCGTGAGGGCGTTCATGCGCTCGCTCAGGACGGCCGAGACGTTGGCCGACATGCCCGGACGGAACTCGCCGCGAGGGTTCCGCACGCGCGCGATCACCTGAGCGCTTCGCGTCCCCGGATCGAGCACCGGGTTGACCACGTCGATCCGACCGCTCAGGACCGTGTTCGGGAACGCCGGCGTCGACACCGTGACCTCCGATCCGCGCTTCAGTGTCGCCAGGTAGCGCTCGGGAGCGGAGAAAATGACCTTGAGCTCGGCGAGCTGCGCGAGGTCGGTGATCTCGGTGCCCACCCGCAGATAGGCGCCGGGGCTCACCTTCTTCGAGCCGACCACACCCGAGAACGGGGCGACGATCCGCGTCTTCGAGAGCCGCGTGCGCGCGAGCGCCAGGTTCGCATCCGCGACCTTGAGCGCGGCCGCCGCGTCGTCCATGTCCTGCGCGGAGCCCGCCTTCTGCTCCACGACCTCCTTCACCCGGTCATACGAGGACTTCGCCTGATCGCGCGTCGCCGCCGCGCGGTCGACCTCGGCCTTGAGCTGGGAGTCGTCGAGGCGCGCGAGGACCGTTCCCTTGGCGACCGGCTGACCCTCGTGGAACGGAAGGC
>DASTKC010000061.1:0-6538 GCA_035716085.1 Candidatus Eiseniibacteriota bacterium
GACGTCGTCGTCCGCGTCGCTCCACGTCTGTGCCACGGTGACGATGGGATCGAAGCCTGCTTGGGAGAGCTCCCGCAGCCCGGCCAGCGCCTCTGCGAACGACCCTGCCCCGCGCAGCGCATCGTTCGACGCCGGGTCGAGGCCGTCCAGGCTCACGCGCATCTCGAGCGAGTAGCGGCTCTCCCGCTCGAGGGCGCGGAGGCGGCTCGCCTCTCTTGCGTCGATCAGGGTCGCGTTCGTGAGCACGGTCGAGGGAGCCATCGCGAGCGCGTCTTCCAGGATCGAAAGGAGCTCGCGATTCAGGAACGGCTCCCCGCCGGTGAAGTAGAAGTCGCGCACACCGAGCGCGAGGGCTTCGTCCAGGTAGGGGCGCGTCTCCGCGCGCGACATCATCGCGTGCCGGCGATTGGTCGGGCCGCACGTGATGAAGCAGTGGCTGCACGTGAGATTGCACAGCGTGCCCGCCACCTGGAACCAGACGGTGTCCAGGGCGAGGAGCGGAACCGCGGGAACGACGGTGATCGGAATCGCGGCGGGCGTCGGCATTCTCGGAGCGTAGCACGCGCGGGCCGAGACGTCCCGCCGTGCTATCATGCCGGGCCGTTCCACCCCCGTTCTCCAAATGGATCCTCGCATGATCTGGGACGTCGTCATCATCGGTGCCGGCCCCGCCGGCCTCTCCGCTGCGCTCTTCACGCGCATGCGCCGCATGTCCACGCTCATGATCGAGACCGCGGTCGCAGGCGGACAGCTCGCCTCGCTCTATCCCAAAAAGCCGGTCCACGACATGCCCTCCTACACGTACGTGATGGGCGAGGACCTGGGGCGGAACTTCGTCGAGCAGGCGGCGCACATGGGGGTCGAGATCCACGAGGGGGAGCACGTCACCTCGATCGCTCGGGACGATGACGCGGCCGTCGTGCGGGTCGTCTCGACGAAGGGATCCTACGAAGCGCGGAGCGTCATCGTCGCGACCGGGGGCGGCGCCTTCGAGCCGCGCAAGATCAACAAGCCTGGCGAAGCCGAGCTCAAGGGACGCGGAGTCACGTACGGCATGCCCGACATCGAGGAGAGCCGCGGCAAGCGCGTGCTCGTGATCGGGGGCGGCGACAGCGCGCTCGAGTCGGCGCTCTCGCTCAAGGACGTGGCTCAGGTCACGCTCATCCACATGCTCGACAAGTGGCAGGGCATGGACGGCTACGTCGAGGACGTTCGAGAGTCCTCGATCCGGGCTCTACTCGAGACCGAGACGGTCGAGATCAAGGGGAATGGCCGCGTGGAGACGGTCGTCGTCCGGAACAAGAAGACCGGCGACACGGAGGAGCTCCCGATCGACCTCGTCTCGATCAACATCGGCTATCTCATGGACACGAAGATCGTGCGCCAGTGGGGGCTCGAACTCGAGGGGAGCCAGATCAAGGTCGATCCCATCATGAAGACGAACATCACCGGGGTCTTCTGCTGCGGCGACATCGCCACGTACCCCGGGAAGTACAAGCTCCTCATCACCGCCTGCAGCGAGGGGGCGGCCGCGGCGAACACGGCCTACATCCACGTGAAGCAGCCGAAGAAGTTCACCGTGGGCGAGCTCTACGCGGCGCCGAAGGAGGAAGGCGACACCCAGCCGAAGGCCGGGGAGTAGGGGCGGGGCGTCGAGGCGGAACGAACGGAGGGTCGGCGCTTATCCGCCGCCGACCGTGAGCTCCTTGAATCGGATGGACGGCGAGCAGACCTGGGCTCGGAAGTCGAGATCCCGTCCCACCGCATCCACGCCCATCAGCATGTCGGAGATCTTCCCGGCCACCGTGATTCCATCCACCGGGCGGCCGAGCTTTCCCTTCTCGATCCAGTTCCCCTCGACTTGCTGCGAGTAGTCTCCCGCCGCGAGGTCGAATCCGAATCCGGCCGTGCCCGTCACGAAGAGACCGTTCGGCACCTGCTCGATCATCGTCGAGAGCTTGGTCGAGCCGTTCTCGAGATAGAAATTGGACGGTCCCACCGCGGGGAGCGAGTCGTAGCCGCGCCACACGCTCCCCGACGGGGTCACGCCCTCGCGCCGCGCGGTGGCTGCCGTGTGGAGGAAGCGCGTGAGCACGCCCCGATCCGCAACGATGCGGCGGCTCGTCTGGGTCCCCTCGCCGTCGAAGGGCCGCGTGCCGAGCCCGCGGCGGAGGATCGCGTCGTCCACGAGCGTCACGAGCGGCGAGCCGATGGTCTGTCCCTTCTTCCCCGCGAGGAACGAGCGCTGCTCGAGCACGTTGAGCCCGACGAAAGCGCCGAAGAGCCCACTCAGGAATCCCCCCGCGGCCTCGGCTTCGAAGATGACGGGCACGCGCGCTGACGGCACGGGCTTGGCGCCCAGGCGCGCCACCGCGCGCTCGCCCGCCTTCCGCCCCACGCGGTCCGGCGTGGTGAGGTCCTGGAAGTTGCGCTTCCGGTCCGTGAAGGAGCCGACCCGCTTCTGGCTTCCATCCGTCGCCACGGCGGAGCAATAGAGCCAGAACTGGGTGTTGCGGAAGGTTTGATACGGGATGAACGTGTTCGAGAAGTGGGTCTCTCCCACGACGTAGCCGGCGCGCGCGGTCTGCGTGGTCTTCACCTTGTTCACGAGGAGCGCGTTGTCTTCGAGCGCCTTCGCGAGAACGATCAGATCTTGCGGCGTGATGCGGTCGGCGTAGGGATCCTCGATCTCGAGATTCGTCTGCGGCGGGAAGGTCTGGTCCGGGAGCTTGTTCTCGTCCCGCGGCGTCGCCTGCGAGGCGAGCGCGATGGTCCGCACCACCAGCTCGTCCAGCACGGTGCGGTTCAGGTTCGTCGTGTAGAGGAAGCCCATCTTCCGGTCGCGGAGCACCCGGAGTCCGAGTCCCGTGATCGCGGACTGCTGGAGCAGCTCCACCTCGCCCTCGCGATACCGGACCTCGACGAAGCGGACGAACTCGAAGTAGGTCTCGGCCTCGGCCGCGCCGGAGCGCTCCGCCATGCTGCGGACGTTGTTCAGGACTTCTTCGGGGCGGGAGATGGGCATGCTAGATCGCTGTGCCTCCGACCGTGATCGAGGCGAAGCGGACGGTGGGCTGTCCGACGCCGACCGGAACCATCTGGCCGTCCTTCCCGCACAGGCCGCGGGTCTGGTCGACCTGGAGGTCGCTTCCGATGCCCTCGATCCGCTGCATGGTCTCGAGGGAGTTGCCGATCAAGACCGCGCCGCGCACCGGCTTCGTTCTCTTGCCGTTCTCGATCATGTAGCCGAGCTGCACCGCGAAGTTGAAATTGCCGCTCGTCGTGTCCACCGAGCCGCCCCCGAGATCCGCGGCGTAGAACCCCTTCGTGATCCCGGAGAGCAGCGACGCCGGGTCGTCCGTCCCCCGGTCGATGTAGGTGTTCGTCATGCGCGGGAGCGGCCACTGCCGGTAGGACATGCGGCGCCCGTTCCCCGTCGACTTCAGATTCAGGAGGGACGCGCTCTGCCGGTCGAGGATGTAGGACTGGAGATAGCCGCCGTCCACGAGCACCGTCCGCTGGCCCGGCGTCCCCTCATCGTCGACGGTGAAGGAGCCGCGCCCGTTGGGCCAGAGCGCATCGTCGATCACGCGAAGGTGAGGCGATCCGATCTTCTGTCCCATGAGTCCGCTCAGGAGCGACGTGCCGCGGCGGATCGAGTCGCCTTCGAGCGCGTGGCCGAAGGACTCGTGGATGAGGACGCCGCCCCAGCCCGGGGCGATCACGACGGGCATCGCTCCCGCGGGAGCGGGATCCGCTCCGAGAAGCGTCACCGCCTGCAGCGCCGCATCCTTCGCGACCGCCTCGGGATCGCGGCGCAGGAAATAGTCCTCGCCGACGCGGCCGCCTAGGAAGCTTCGCCCCGTGCGCCGGTCCGGTCCGTTCACGGCCGTCGCGGAGCAGCTGATCGAGACGAGGTACTGGCGATCGATCGCGTATCCGCCGTCCGAGGTGCCGATGAGCGTGTCGCGCGCCTCGTCCTGGTATTCGATGCGCACCGACACGACCTTCGGGCTGACGCTGCGCGCGGCCGCATCCATGCGGCGAAGGATGTCGAACTTCGTGTTCTCGTTCATGAGCGCGACCGGGTTCATGACCGAGAACGGAGGCGTGAGGACGCGCGGCCGCACGTCGACCGGCGCGACGGTGCCTTGATTGAGGACGACCGCGGACGCGACGTGCGCCGCGTCGAGGAGATCGTTGTAGGCGATCTCGTCCGAGAATGCGTAACCGGTCTGCCTCCGGAAGAAGACGCGCACGCCGGCACCGCGGGGATACCCGTACGTGACGGAATCGATCTTCTGGTCGTCGAGGACAATGTTGGTGCGGAAGCGCTGCTCGGCGAAGAGGTCCGCGAAATCCCCGCCCCGCTTGAGGGCCTCGATCAGGATCTGATTGACCGTCTCGAGATTGAGGACGTCGCGGAGCTCCTTGCCGATCCCCATGATCGCCGCGTCGGCATCGGGGGGCTTGAGCCAGGAGAGGCCGGACGCGCCTGCGGCCATGGCGGCGCCGGAGAGGACTGCGCCGTGGCGCAGGAAGTCGCGGCGCGAGATCGGTTCGTCGATCGGCATCGGGCTGGAGCCTCTCAGAAAGGTCCATTGGTTGCAAGCTCCCGCGGCCGATGCTACGTTAGGCCGCGATGGAGCGAATTCGGAAGCTTTTCTCCGTGGATGAGGCCAACCTGCTCCTTCCCGAGCTGGAACGGGCGCTCGACGGGCTCGCCGCGCTCGGCAAGGAAATCACGGCGCTCCGCCGGGAGATCGAGGTCCTCGCCGCCATCGAATCGAGCGGCGCGGATGCCGCCAACCCCGACGTCCGCGAGCTCAGGGACCGGGAGAAGGCGTGCGCCGCCCGCATGGAGATCTTCCGCCGCTCCCTGGAGGAGATCTCCCGCCACGGCTGCATCATCCGGGACCTCGACATGGGCCTCGTGGACTTCTACACCGTATCCAAGGGCCAGGTCGTATGTCTTTGCTGGAGACGGGGAGAACCCCAGATCGAGCACTGGCACCCCGTGAACGAGGGCTTCTCCGGACGTCGTCCCCTCGACGACATCGCCTAGCCCGGACCCCGCTGCCCCAAGAGCCCGGGAGGCCACCCCCGTGGACAAGCACCAGGTCGCCCGCACCCTCGAAGAGATCGCAATCTTATTGGAATTGAAGGGGGAGAACTCCTTCAAGATCCGCGCGCACGAGAACGCCGCCCGGGCCGTCGACGGGCTGGCCGAGGACCTCGCCGTGCTCGTCCAGGAGGGGCGGCTCACGTCCGTCCCTGGGATCGGCGACTCGATCGCGAAGAAGATCGCCGAGCTCTGGACCACGGGCCGGATGAAGCACTACGACGAGCTCGCGGCCGAGGTCCCCCGGGGGTATCTCGACATGATCCGGGTGCCCGGGCTCGGGGCGAAGAAGATCCGCGCGCTCGGCGAGGCGCTCCAGATCACCTCGCTCGAGAGGCTCAAGGAAGCGTGCGAGGCGGGCGAGGTGCGAGTCTTGAAGGGCTTCGGCGAGCAGTCGGAGCGGAAGATCCTCCAGGGCATCGCGCTCGTCTTGCAAGGCGCAGGACGCTACCTCGCGGCCGAAGTGCGCCCGATGGCGGAGGAGCTCCTCTCGTACCTGCGCGGCCACGCCTCGGTGAAGGCCGCCGAGGTGGGCGGAAGCCTGCGGCGATGGATGGAGACCGTGAAGGACGTGGATCTCGTCGTCGCCACGACCAAGCCGGCCGCGGTGGCCAAGGCCTTCCTCGAGATCCTTCCCATGCACACGATCACCGGCGCCGGCGACACGAAGACCTCCGTCCGGCTTCCGAACGGCCTCGCGATCGACCTTCGATTGGTCTCGCCGAAGGAATTCCCCTTCGCGCTCCACTACTTCACCGGCAGCGCCGCGCACAACATCCGCGTGCGCGGCCGCGCGCTCGACCGCGGATGGAGCCTGAACGAGTACACGCTCCTGGCCGAAGCGGCCAAGGTGAAGAAGGCGCCGTCCGTCGCGGACGAAGCGGATCTCTTCCGCGCGCTCGGGCTCGCGTACATCGAGCCCGAGCTGCGCGAGGATCGGGGCGAGATCGAGGCGGCGGAGGCCGGAACGCTCCCCGAGCTCATCACGCTCGCCGACATGAAAGGGATCCTCCACTGCCACACGGTCGCGAGCGACGGCAAGTCGACGCTCGAGGAGATGGCGGAGGCGGCCATCGCGCATGGCGCGTCCTATCTCGGGATCTCGGATCACAGCGCCTCCGCGCGCTACGCGAACGGCCTCTCGGAGGAGGCCTTGGCCGAGCAGGGGGCGGCGATCGACCGCTGGAACAAGAAGTCGAAGAAGCTCCGGATCCTGAAAGGGACCGAAACCGACATCCTTCCGGACGGCACGCTCGACTATCCCGACCACGTGCTCGCGAAGCTCGACTTCGTGATCGCCTCGGTCCACACGCACTTCACGATGGACGAGGCCGCGATGACGGCGCGGGTGGTGCGTGCGCTGCGGAATCCGTTCGTATCGGTGCTGGCGCATCCGACGGGGCGGCTTTTGCTCCA
>DASTKC010000062.1:0-13942 GCA_035716085.1 Candidatus Eiseniibacteriota bacterium
ATCATCTCGAACACGGCGTCGTTCGGAATCTCCTCGGCAGCGCCCTTGGTGTCGAGGACCACGCTCTGCTCCCGGATCTCGCGCACCTGGGTGTCCAGGAGAAGTCGGATGCTCCCGGGTTTGTGGGTCCGCGCAGCAAAGGCCCCAGAGGCCGTGCTCATACGTTCGTCTGTGGGGTGCTCCACGGTGACGTCCGCGTTGGGATCGTGGAGGAGCCGCTCGAGCCGCTCGCGGTTCTCCGGTTTGGGTCGCGTGAGCTCGCCCTTCCGGTGCGCGAGTGTGACGCGCGCGCCGCATTGCGCGAGCGCCACCGCTGTCTCGACAGCGGTGTCGCCGCCCCCCACAACCAGCACGTCCGCCTGAGCGAAATCATTGGGATCGTGGAGCCGGTGATAGACGCGGTCCCGATCCTCGCCCGGAACGCCGAGGGCGTGATAGCTCCCGGCACGGCCGATGGCCACGATGACGCGACGCGCGCGGAGCCCCTCGCCGCCCGCGCCATGCACGAGGATCTGGCCGCTCGCGCGCTCGAGGCGTTCCACGTCGAAGGGGACGGCCTCGATGCCGGCCGCTTTGGCCTGCTCGCGAAGCTCATCCACGAGCGGCTCCTTCACGGTGGCCGTCACTTGGAGGGAGCCCGCGGGCTTCATCGAACGCGGGTAGGTGTAGATCGGCTTGGCCTTGGGGAAATCGACGATAGTGGAGAACGGCTCCCGCGCTTCCAGGAGCTTGTAGGAAAGATTGCGCCGCTTGGCTTCGATCGCCGCGGCAACGCCGGACACGCCGGCCCCGATGATGACGAGGTCGAGAAGGCCCTTCGTGCGGTTGCGCCCCGTCCCGAGCTCAGCCGCAACGCGCTCCACTGCGCGCACACCGGTGTCGAGCGAGAACTTGAGGAGCGGAATGCCGGTGAGGTCGCCGACGACATACACGCCGGGCACCGACGTCGAGCCGTCGTGGCGTGCCTCGGGGAGCGGCTCGACCGTGCCCGCCGGCCAGCGGGTGTGCAGCCAGCGCGTGTAGCGGGCGATGGGGTTCATGGCCGGGCTGCGGTGGTGGTCATCACAAGGGAGCTACGTCCGGATCGCCACGACGTGACGAGGGTTCCGGCTAGACGCCCTGCCCAACCTCGGTCCAGCGAATGATCTTCCAGGTCGTGTCTCCGGGCGCGGCGACCGTGGGGGTGAAGGCGAAGATCATGGGATTGATCGACTGGATCGACCACGACGTGCCGCCGTCGGAGATCTCCCCGTGGAAGTTGCCGGCGCCGATCTGAATCATGGCCCACTCGGGATGGGTCACGTCGTCGGATGGAAGCCGGGTCCACGTTGACGAGGGCCCGAGATCGAGGACGATGCTCGAGATCGTCGTCGACTTGGCCAGAGCCGCAATGTGGGCCGCCTCATCGGCAAGATGAAAGGTCGAGGTCTGATTGCCGGGTGGGGCGTTCAGATTCGTCGAGGTCCCGATATAGCTGGAGGCGTAGAGGGAGTCGTATTCCGTGCTGTCCCGGCTCTGGTACGAGAGGATCAGAGCCTCAAGCACGTGTTGCGGAGAAGTCCGCGCCGGATAGTTGGGTCCCGGTGGTGGCTTCAGCGGGTCCTTGCCGTCGCTGCC
Source organism: Candidatus Eiseniibacteriota bacterium (assembly GCA_035716085.1). GTDB lineage: Bacteria > Eisenbacteria > RBG-16-71-46 > SZUA-252 > SZUA-252 > WS-9. Next base: position 1,618 of record DASTKC010000062.1, read on the forward strand.
GCACCCACCAAGAGCCGCCGCCGCTAGCACCCCCACGACCCACCCCACGCGCCGCATCAGGGCACTCCCGCGCGCGTTTCGTCCCATTTGATCACGGTCCAAAGCGTATCCGTCTGGGACGTCGTGTCGGGCTTGGGCGTGAAGTAGAAGCTCATCTGATCCGAAGGACCGCCGGCTTGCAAGATCGACGCGCCGTCGTTGATCTCGATCCGAACGAAGCCGCCGGAGATGTGGATCAGCGCCCACTCCGGGTGGCTCACGTCATCGGATGCAAGCCGCACCCAGCTCGCGGGCGGGCCGAGATCGCAGGTGACCGACGTGATCGTCGTGGATTTCCGGAGTGCACCCACGTGGCTGATCTCGTTCGCGCGCGTGAAGTTGATGGTTTGGGAGCCGGGGGGATCGTTGAGGTCGGTGGACGTGCCCGCGTAGTCGGTGTCGTAGACCCGCGCGGTCGTCACGGAATCGCGGGCCTCGTACGCTTGCTGCAGCAAGCCGAGCGTGATCTCGGGGCTCACGAGCTCGGCGGGCGTGGGGTTGGGCTGGAAGGGAGGCTTGGCCTCGTCATCGTCGCTGCATCCCGCGATCACGACGAACGCCGCGATCAGGAGCGTGAAGGGCCGGAGCGCAGATAGCATCCTCATCCCCCCTGCCTAGAACCGATACCCCACACTCAAGCCAATCCGACCGATGAAGTTGCCGTACTCGCCGGGGAGGACGGGGTTCGTGGGATCGCTCGTGGAGCCGACCGCGGTGCGGTCGTCGAAGAAAATGGCCTGGTACGCCGCGTCGAGGAGTATGCCTGATTCCGACGCGAATCCATAGCCGATCTGCACCGAGGAGCGGCTCGAATCCGGGATGCGAGGACGCATGTGATCCGCCGGCACGGGCGTCACATCTCGATATCCGCCGATGCGGAGCGTGTGCCGGGACCCCAGGTGCCGAGCCACTCCCACTCGGTAGCTCCACGCATCGTCCCAGCTCTCGTCCTGGACGATATCCCGCACCACCGGATTGCCGCCAACCTGGGTCTCCTTCTCGACGTCGATGTTCAGGGTCTCGAACGCGCTCCATCCCATCCACACGACGTCGGCTTCGGTCTCCCAGAGCCTGCCCCACGTGTGCGCGACTCCGGCCGCGAGCGATGCTGGAAGGGGGAGCTCGGCCGTGGCCCCTCCATCCGGAAAGAGCGGCGCCACGGGTGCGGGGATGTTCTCGAAGACGATCGTGCCGTCGATGTCGGGCTCGATCTTCGATCGGTACGACGCACCGGCGGACCATGCGCCACGAGCCCATCGCGCGGCGGCGTTCCATCCCACTCCGGTTCCCGTCCCTTCCATCCGCGTGAATCCCTCCGACCCGGGGAAGCCGAGCGGCGTGAGATCGATGTTTCGCGACAGCTCCTTCACATCGACATGGGCGACGTCCACACCGGCGGCGATCGAGAAGCCCGAACCGATCGACCTCGCCACGTTAGCGTTCACGTTCATGACCGCGAGGCTCGACATGCGGGAGATGAATCGCCCCTCGAATTCCGGGCCCCATTCGGTCTTGAGTCCCGAGGGAAACGTGATGCCGGCGCCCCAGGCCCATCGCGATGAGGCGCGGTGCGTCAGGTAGAGGTAGGAAGGAAACGTTGTGTTGTCGACCTGATCGTAATGATCGCCCGTGGCGCCCGAGGTGAAATGGCCGCCGTGGAGGAGGATTCCGGTCGTTCCGACCATCGCCTCCACACCCTCGTGCGTCGCGAGCGCAGCGGGGTTGAAGTAGACCGCGCTCGCATCGGAGGCGCGCGCGGTAAAGGCACCGCCGTTCGCGGTAGCCGCCACGCCCTGCTCGTAGACGGCGAAGCCCGCGCTCCGTGCTTCCCCGGGGAACGCTGCCGCGAGGGCAACGAGCGCGCACGCGGTTCGGCGGGCGCCGCCCCGGGAGTGCCGTATGGGTGAGCTCATCGGTCGCACGTACGGGAGTGTACGTAGGCCGGACGGCTTGGAGAAGCCTTTCCGTGGGGCTGACGCCGACATGCCGTGGCTGCTATCCTGCCCGCGTTAGGGCGTTTCCGCGCTGGCCACACCACCGAGTGACCAAGCTCCCCACGACGAGGAGAAGTGTGCCCGCTTGCATCGTCTTCGGCGCCAACATCACGGCGCTCGCAGTCATGCGCTCGTGCGGGCGCGCCGGCGTGCCCGTCTACAACGCGGGCAGCGACCGGACGACGATCGGACGGTCGCGGTGGTTCCGGCCGGTCCCGGGCGTGGACGTCCCGGAGAGCGCGAGCCCCGATCGTGTGGCGGACCTCCTGCGGGCGCTGCCGTTCGACCGCTCGGTGTTGTTTCCGTGCAGCGACCACTGGGCCCTGGCGCTCGCCGCCCTGCCCTCCGATATCGTCACCCGCCACACGCCGGTCACCGCGTCGCTGCCCGTCGTGCAGACGCTGGTCGACAAAGAGGCCTTCGCTCACGCCGCCGCCGCCCATGGCGTGCCGGCGCCCCGGCAGTTCAAGCCGCAGCAACTATCCGACATCTCCGACAGTGATCTGCCGAACTTCTTCATCAAGCCGCGCGACTCGCAGCTGTTTTCGGGTCGATTCGGCGTCAAGGCGTTCCTGCTGACGGGTCGCGCAAACGCCGAGGAGATGCTGGGGCAGCTCGCGGCCGAACGAATCGAGGTCGTGCTGCAAGAGCTGATACCCGGCGGGGCGACCGACCACGTGTTCTTGGACGGCTACGTCGATCGGCGCGGCGCGATTCGTGCGTGTTTCGCCCGCCGCCGTCTGCGGATGTACCCGCGGCCATTCGGCAACAGCACGCTGTCCGTGACGATTCCGATGCGGGAGGTTGCGGCCGCGCGCGAGTCGCTCGAGCGGCTGTATACAGGACTCGGGTTCGTCGGCCTCTTCGACGCCGAATTCGCGTTCGACGCGCGGGACGGCTTGTTCAAGATCGTCGAGGTCAACGGCCGTCCGTGGTGGCAGCTCGCACTGTCCGGCGGCTCCGGGCTCGACGTGTGCGTCATGGCCTATCACGACGCGCTCGGCGAGCCGTTCACGGTACCGTCCGAGTACCGGATCGGCCGCACGTGGGTGCATCCCATCCCGGATCTGAGCGCGTGGTGGGATGGTGTGAAGCGAGGCGATCGCACCGGCGGGTTTCCGGTTCGCAACTGGTTCACCGGACCGAACACCGTGTGCACCTGGGACGATCCCTGGCCCGTCCTCGATGAGCTGGGCCGGCTCGCGCGGATCACGTTCCGGAAGGTACGGCGGACGTCTTGAGCCGGGCTGAGCGAGCGCCTTCGGCGCGGGCTAGTGCGTGGGCTTGTCGGCTGCAGCGAGCTTGGCCCAGTCCTCCGGGCCGATCTGCGCGACGACTTCGAATTTCTTGTCCCCGAGCGGCCTCACGATCAACGCCTCGCCTTCCTTGAGCTGATCGCGCGCGAGCCCCGCCACGATGGGGATGATCACGTCCTGGTGCGTGACGAGGACGAGGTTCTTCCCCTTCTCGGTGGGCGTGCTCATGAGATCGACGCGTACGGCGCGGCTCTGGCTGCCCCGCTGGAAGAGATCGTTCGAGACTTCATGCCGGCCGAACGCGAGCTGCGCCGTGTCGCGGCAGCGCCACATCGGGCTCGCGATGACGCGTCCGATCGGGATCTTGAGCGCGGCGATCGACTGGCCGATGGCTTTCGCCATCTTCTCACCCTCGGCGCTCAGGTTCCGCTGCGTCGTCCGGTCTTCGAAGTTCGTGACGTCGGCGTCGCGCTGGGACCAGTCGGTGATCGAGTGGCGAAAGACGAGGACGTAGCCCCCCTCGCGAAGCTTGGCCGGGAGGTCGGCCTTCGGGCGCGGGAATACCGTGTGCGCCCCTTTGATGCTGTCGACGACCGTCGTGTCGGGCAGGGCGCCCGCCATCTTCGTGCCGGGGTGCGTGGCGACGGTTTCCGCGAGCGCGATGGCCGTCAGAAAGCATGCGCCCGCGGCCGCGAACGCCATCCACTTGCGTTGGGTCAAGCCAGCCGTTCCTCGACGGCCGGAGCCACGCGTGGAACGGGCTCGATCGCTGTCTTGCTCCTCGTCTGGGTCAAGAAGAGTGCGAAGGGAGCGACGTAGCTCCCGCCCCGCTCGATCCATTCCCAGAATGGCGACCCGCTCATCGGATAGAGAAGCTCGGTTCCCACCTTCCAGGCGCACACGAAGAGGAGGAACGCCGGTATGGGCGCGAAGAGAACGCCGGCCGCCAGCGCGACCTCGAACCATCCGACCGCGGAGACGGCGGCCGCCTTGTTGGCGATGCCGATCACGGCGTAATGGTCCTGAAGCATCGCCTTGTGCATGAAGGCGCCATATCCCGCGTGGCCGAGAAGGAGGAGCGCGGTGCTCCACCGCAGCAGTCTGCTTGCCTGTTCCCTCGTGATTCCGTGCTGGGACGGCGTATCGCTGGGCATGATCGGCTCGAACCACTCGCGCCAGGTGCGTCCCAGACCACTCAGGGCCAGGAACGTCATCGGAACGCCGTAGTTTCCGGCGCGCTCGAGGACTTCCCAGAAGCCCTGCCCCGCAAGCGGACGCAGGAACGCGGTGAAGGTCGCCCAGACGGACATCCAGAGAAGAACGGCGCGGCAGGGGCTTAGGAGCGCGGTGATCCCCATCGTGATATCGAAGGTGCCGACGATGGGCATGAGACGGCGGGCCATCTCGTCCCCGAAACCGAGCGCGTTGAAGAAGGGGAACCACCCCTCCTTGACCCGGATGCCGAAGGCGCCGTGGCCGATGAAGCACATGGCTACGCCGATCCGGAGCGACCAGTGGAGTGCGCGGGAAGTCCAGGCGGGACGGGAGGTCATGGATGCCGAGGTCGGGTCGATGGCTGGCTCGTGGTTCCGGCGTTCGGGCGCGCCTCCACACGAGGCGCTCGAACACCCAATCTAGCAGAAATCCGCTGCAATTTCAAGGGTTTGGGCGGGCGGGAAGGGGTGGAACGTGAAGCAGAGGCCGGCCTTGGCTCAAACCGCGTGGTGGCGGCGGTGCCCGCCCCGGCAGTGAATGAACGCCGCACGGAACGGACCATCCGTCTCCCCAGCCGGATCCGCCGCCCCACGCTCCATGTGGCGTGCTCGCCCTATTCAAATGGCTCGCTCGTGTCCGGAGGGACACCAGGGCGGTCGGCTCGCCGAAATCCCCACAGCGTTTCGGCGGGCCCCCCACCCGTTCATGGGGGTAAACGATGCGGCGAGGGTCGAACGCACAGCAAATCTGCCGTGGGTAATCGGGAGAGTGCGTTTTGAAAAAACGGACGTCAGTCGCCCCGGCTCTCCGGATTCGCAAGGCGGGTCTGCCAGACCCAGAGGTCCCTGGATCGCGCAGGATCTTGGGAGACCTTGGCCAGCACGTCGGAAAGCCGCGGCGCCTTCGCTGTTTCGACCTCCGACGGCTCCGTGCCTCCGATCCCTCGTAGCGTATGCAGCATCTCCTCACCCAGCTGGACGGGAGCGCCGGGACGGGCGCGAGGCACGGCCGCGAGCTCCTGCTCGAGCGCGGCAAGCGGCGTGCGCGAAGCGACTACGAAGAGCTCCTCGCTTCCGCCGGCGCTCGTGACTTGCCAGCTCTCCGGCACGCCCTGCCGCGATCCGGGAAGGCGGTTGCTCTGCTTGGCCGGTAAGGGATTGGCCGCATCGAGACCGGGAAGCGGGAAGAGCACGAAGACGCTTCCCTTCTCGTCCTGATTGAAGACATAGACGTTCATCGCGTCGTCGCCGGTGAGCTCGAGGTAGAGCTTGTCCCCGGGCTCCACGCGCGCGCCGGGCAGGAGCCGCTCCGACTTTCCATCGCGCTCCCGATAGAGCTTGGCGTCCGCGGCGAGCGCGGCTTGCACTGCGATCGGAGGGGATGAACGTGGCGGGGTGGACAGCCAGGCGATGTAGGCCACGACGAGCACGGCAAGCGCCGCCGCCGCGAGGAGCGGCCAGCGCCACTTCGGCGGCTTCCGCTTCTCACCGCGGTCGTCGCGGTCGTCGCCGTAGCTGAGGAGCGCACGCTCCATCTCTCCCACGCTCCCGTAACGGCGGGCCGGATCGGCCTCGAGGGCGCGCTCCACGACGTTCACGAAATCGGCCGGAAGGTCGGGCCTCGCGTCCCGGAGCGGCTTTCGGTTCCCCGTCCGGTGACGCTCTTCGAGCTCGCGGAATGTGGATGCGTCGACGGGATAGCGGCGGGTGACGAGGCGGTAGAGGAGAACACCGAGGGAGTAGATGTCGGAAGCCGGCGTGGCCTTGGCGCCGGCCAGAACCTCCGGCGCTACGGCGAGCGGCGTGCCGTAGACCGACTCCCCGCCTTCCCGCGCACCCAGCTCGTCGGGTAGGAAGGCGGCGGCCGCGCCGAAGTCCATGAGGACGATGCGACCGCTCCCTTCCTCGCGCATGACGTTCTGGGTCTTCACGTCGCGGTGCACGAGGCCCTTCTTGTGGATGGCGGAGAGCGCCTGGCAGAGCGCGACGCCGATGGTCACCGCCTCGCTGTCGCTTCTCTGGCCCGCGATGGTGATGATCTGCTCGAGCGTCTGGCCGCGTATGAGGTCGGTCCAGAGTCCGGGGCGCCCCTGGTGGACATCGGCGCCGTGGACCGTGACGACGTGCTGGGAACGAACCTGGGCGAGCATTCTGGCCTCGCCGATGAATTGATCGGCGGCCCGCTTCGATCCGGCCCGGCTCGATGAGAGGAGCTTGAGCGCGACATCACAACGCAGGCGCGTGTCGAGCGCGCGGTACACCTCACCGAAGGCGCCGTCGCCGATCTTCTCCCGCACTTCCAGGTGCCCCCATGTGAACGGGACCGGGATGCTGGGGGGAGGATCGACGTGGGCCGCCACGACCGATTCCAGGATTCGGAGCGCCTCGATGCTATCGGTGCTGTCCGGGTCGGCTTCGAGCGCGTGGTCCCAATCGACCGGATTGCCGTCCGCAATCGTCTGGGCGAGCTTCAGAAGCCGCTCGTGCCGGTCGTCGTCTTCAGGAGTCACGCTCTGCCTCCTTGGATTCCCGCCGCACCGTGGGGGCGGTGCCCTCATCGTTCCATGACTAGAACGCCGGAATCGGCTTCATCTGCACAGGATAATGAAGCGGGGAGGGGCCCGCCAGCGGGCCGAAGACGGGCCTAAGTCAGCGTTTGGGGGTCTGGGTAGGTGGAGACGAGGGCACGACCGGCTGTCCGTCCAGGACCTGGCGGACGGTCTGGGAAAGGCTTTCCAGCGTGAACGGCTTCTGCAGGAAGGCGACCCCCTCGTCCAGCACGCCGTGGCGGACCACCGTGTCGTCCGTGAATCCCGAGACGAAGAGTATGCGGGTCTCGGGCCGGCGCGAGCTCAGCCGCTCCGCCAGCTCCCGGCCCCCCATGAGGGGCATGACGACGTCGGTGAGAAGAAGGTGGATCGGTCCCTGGTGCCGGGCTTCGACCTCGAGGGCGCGCACCCCGTTCTCCGCCTCGAGCACCTTGTAGCCATGGAATTCCAGGAGATCCTTGCCGATCGCGCGCACCCCGGCCTCGTCCTCGACGAGGAGGACGGTTTCTCCTCCCCCCCGCGCGCGGAGATCCGGCGCCGCCTTCGGTGGGGTGGGAACGGCGGTGGGCTCCTTGAGCGGAAGGTGCACGGTGAACGTCGAGCCTCGCCCCGGCTCGCTTCGAACGCTCACGCTGCCGCCGTTCTGCCGCGCGACCCCATACACAGTGGAGAGTCCGAGCCCGGTTCCCTTTCCCGGCCCCTTCGTCGTGAAGAAGGGCTCGAAGATCCGCTCGAGCGTCGTCGTGTCCATTCCGGAGCCGGTGTCCTCGACGCGAAGCACGCAATAGCGTCCGGGGCGGTCGAGGTTGAGCACGTGCGCCTCCACCTCGTCGACCTCGCCCGTCTCCACCGCGATGCGAAGCCGTCCGCCGTGGGGCATCGCGTCGCGCGCGTTCACCGCGAGATTCATGATGACCTGCTCGAGCTGCCCGCGGTCGCAGCGGACGTGGACCGGCGCCGTATCGCAGGAGCAGGTGATCTCCACATCCTCTCCGATCAGGCGTCGGAGCATGCCTTCGATCTCGCCCACCACGGTGTTCACGTCGAGCACTTGGGGCGCGAGCACCTCGTTCCGGCTGAAGGTGAGGAGCTGCCGCGTGAGCATCGCGCCCCTCGCGCTCGCGCCGTGGATCGACTCGGCCTTCTCGCGCTCCTTCGATCCGCCGGGGAGATCCTTCTGGAGCAGCTCGCTCTGCGTCATGATCACGGTGAGCAGGTTGTTGAAGTCGTGGGCCACGCCCCCCGCGAGAACGCCGAGGGCCTCCATCTTCTGGGCCTGACGCAGCTGCTCCTCGCTGACCCGGAGCGCCTCCTCGGAATCGTGGAGCGCATGCTCGGCCTTCCGCCTCTGAGTCACGTCCGTCGCGACGCCGATCACGCCCTGGATCTCCCCGCTCCCGTCCTTGAGCGGCGCGTAGCGGACGTCGAAGTGGATGCCCGCCACCTCCACGCTCGCTTCGATCTCCTCCCCCGAGAGCGCGCGTCGCACGTGGTCGAGGATGTCCGCCTGGTCCTTGTAGAGCACGTACACGGACTTTCCCACCACCTCGCCCGGCTTCAAACCGAGCGCCTCGAGCCCATGCCCTTCGGAGACGGTGAAGATTCCCTCGCGGTCGATGGCAAAGAGGACGATCGGAGCGGATGCGATCACGGCCCGGAGGCGCTCCTCCACCCGCTCGAGGGCGCGCTGGGCACGGCGCATCTCGGTGACGTCCCGGAAGCTCACGAGAAGGACTTCTTCCTCTTCGTGCCGGAAGCGGTTGGCCGCGATCTGCGCCGTCCGTTCCTCGCCAAAGCGCGTCTGGAGCGTGCACTCGAGCGCGATGGGCGATCCGCCCGCGAGGCACGCGTCGTAGGACGCGCTCAGGCGGTCCCACTCATCCGGCGCGTGGAGGTCGGCGAGCACGCGCTCCTTGATCTCGTCGGGCGAGAAACCGAGGATCGAGCACGCCGCCGGATTGGCGAGCGTGATGCCGAACGTGCCGGGACGCACCATCAGGATTCCGTCCACGTTCCGCTCGTAGAGGAGCCGGTAGCGCATCTCCGACCGGCGAAGTCCCTCGAGTCCGGTCAGGTCCTGGATCATCACCATGATCTCGTCGGGCGTTCCGTTCGGCCCGCAGATCGGAAGCGCGGTGAGATAGAGGAGGCCTTCGACGTTGCTCCCGACCTTTCCGCGAAGCTCCTGATGGCTCACGACGGCATCGCTCGACGTGCGCGCGACCGGACATTCGGCACAGGGCCCGCCGAGTCGCGCGCACACCGACGTGCAGCTCGATCCGATCCAGGATCCGCCGTCCTCGGGCGGGAAGAGGTCGCACATGGCGCGGTTTGCCCAGCTGATCTTCGCGTCGCGGTCCGTCACGAAGACGAGGGTGTCGGTCTGTCCGACGAACGCGGCGAACTTCTGCCGCTCCCGGTCGAGCACGCGAAGATGGCTGTCGAGGGTCTTGAACCAGCGCTCGTCGCGCGAGCGCTGGACCTGGTGGCGGGCGATCTCGCCGTGGAAGTGCGCCTTCGCGGCAAGGATCGCAGCGATCGACGCGATCCGGCCCTCGAGCTCGGAATCGTCTTCGTCGCCCGGCCAGGGCAGGCACACGGCTCCGAGTGCGCGGCCGCCGGCGGCCAGCGGAAACGCGCGAAGCTCGCAGGTCTCACCGCTAGGCGGGCGCTGCGACTTGGCTATGGTCCGGGTGGCCTCGAGCGCCGCGCTCTTGAAGGCCGGGCGATGACGCTCGCGCGCTTCGGGGGAGCCGTGCCAGAAATCGCGAAGCGGTTGGTTCCCGTCGGCGAGGAACACCGCGGCCGCGCCCACGTTGGCTTCCTCCGCGAGGAGCGCTGCGCCCTCCGCGAGCGCGTCGTCGAGACTCTCGACGCTGAGAAGGCGCGCCAGCCTTGTCGTGGAGGAGCGGTCGGTGCTCATGATGCTCCGCCGGCGCGCGCGTCGTAGGCGCGGGCGAGCCAGTCGGCCACGCGCTCGACCTTGGCCACCGAGGCCTCGTCGAACGCGCCGACCTGGTGGCTATCGATGTCGATCTGACCGTGAATGACGTCGCCGGTCCGGATCAGGACCACGAGCTCGGAGCGCGTGGAGACGCTGCACGCGAGGTAGTTCGTGATCTCGCGGACGTCGGGAATGTTCATGTTCCGGCGCTCGGCGACCGCCGTGCCGCACACGCCGTTCCCAACCCCGATGAAGACGTGGTCGGTGGGCGCGCCGACAAAGGGGCCGAGCCTAAGCATGTTGTCGGAGAAGAGCTCGTAGACGCCGGTCCAGTCGAACCTCGGATCGGTGCGGCTCAAGCCTTCAACCGCTGTTTCGAGAAGGCGTTCGAGCCCCGCCCCGCCCGCGGCCATCTCGTCCAGGTGGGCGATCAGATCATCGATTTCCATCAGCCAATGATCGGAAGAATGAGGACCGCTCTTTAGCGTCGGGCGGGGGTCTCCGGAGCAGGTAAGTGGATGACAGTAAGCCGATTATCCGATGCGACCCGCCGAAAGGCGGGTCACGGAACCGGGAGTGGGCCGTACGGGTGGATGACGTTGTGGCTGGGCGGGAGTAGGTTACGTTCGCCCGTCGATGGATTTGCGCCCTGAAACCCTCGGAGGAACCCTCGATGCTGCGCCGCGTCTCCCTCGCGTTCGCAATCGCCGCCTTGGCCGCCGCACCCGCCTTCGCCCAGCACGATCACCACACGACTCCAGCATCCGGCCCGGGCGCCGCACCGCTCCTCGAAGGGCTCGGCCAGCTCCATCGCGAGATCAAGACGCGCGCTCCGCTCGCGCAGAAGTATTTCGACCAGGGGCTAAGGCTCGCCTACGGCTTCAACCACGAGGAGGCCAAGCGGGCGTTCCTCGAGGCGGCGCGTCTCGACTCCACGTGCGCCATGGCGTGGTGGGGCGCGGCGCTCGTGCTCGGCCCGAACATCAACCTGCCCATGAGCCCGGAGGCGGAAACGGAGGCCTACGGCTACGCGCAGCGCGCGCTCGCCTGCCCGCCGGCGGCGCCGCTCGAGCGCGGGATGGTCGAGGCGCTTGCGAAGCGCTACGACGCGACCGGCGGGATGAATCGCGCTGCGCACGATTCCGCCTATGCCGACGCGATGCGCGCGCTCCACAAGGCGCAGCCCGCGGATCCCGACGTCGCGGTCCTCACGGCCGAGTCGCTCATGGATCTCCGCCCCTGGGACTACTGGGCCATGGACGGCAAGGCGCAGCCGGGCACGATGGAGATCGTGTCGATCCTCGAGGGAGTCTTGAAGTCGCACCCGAATCACATCGGGGCGATTCATCTCTACATCCACGCCGTCGAGGAATCGCCGGAGCCGGGACGCGCCGAGGCCTATGCGGACAAGCTGGCCAAGCTCGCGCCGAGCGCGGGGCACCTGGTCCACATGCCGAGCCATATCCATCTGCGCGTGGGACGCTACGCGGATGCCGTCGACTACAACGCCAAGGCGATCTCGGCGGATCGCGCGTACATCGGGAAATACAACCCGCCCGGCGTGTATCCGATCATGTACTACCCGCACAACATCCACATGCGCTGGTCGGCGCTCCTCTCTTCCGGGCGCCGCGCCGACGCGCTCCAGGCAGCGCGCGATCTCGCGAAGGCCGTTCCGGACTCGATCGTCGTGGCGATGCCGATGGCGGAGTTCTTCCGCGTCGCGCCGTATCTCACGCAGGCTCGGTTCGGGCTCTGGGAGGAGGCGCTGCAAGAGCCGGCGCCCAAAGCGGGGATGCCCTTCCAGCGCGGCGCGTGGCACTACGCGCGCGGCCTCGCGTTCGCCGCCGGAGGCAAGTATGCGGAGGCTCAGGCCGAGCGGGACAGCGTGTCCGCCGTCGCGGCTTCGCTTCCGCCGGACGCATACTTCAGCCTGAATCCGGCCGCGCCCGTCTACCGATTCGCGGCCGCACATCTCGCGGGTGAGATCGCGCTCCGCCGCGGGAACCTGGACGAGGCCATCCAGCTCCTCCAGACCGCGGCCGGAATGCAGGACTCGCTCCACTACGACGAGCCGCCGGCGTGGCAACAGACGGCCCGCCAGTCCCTCGGCACGGCGCTCCTCGCGGCCGGACGCGCGGCGGACGCGGAAGCGGTGTATCGTGAGGATCTCGCGCGCTACCCGGAAACGGGGTGGTCGCTCTATGGACTCACGCAGGCGCTCCGCGCGGAAGGAAAGACGAAGGAAGCCGCCGAGACCCAGAAGCGCTTCCAGCGCGCCTGGGCGAAGTCGGACACGAAGCTCGTGGCTTCACGGTTCTGAGCTGAA
>DASTKC010000063.1:0-24493 GCA_035716085.1 Candidatus Eiseniibacteriota bacterium
GAGCGAGTGGTCAAGCGCGCGGGGATCGTCTACCACCGCGCGGAGGGGGAAGCTGTCTTCTACGGACCCAAGATCGACATCAAGATCTCCGATGCCCTGGGGCGCGCGTGGCAGTGCTCGACCGTCCAGTTCGACTTCAACCTGCCGCGCCGGTTCGAGGTGAACTACGTCGGCTCGGACGGGCAGGAGCATCAGGTCTACATGATCCACCGGGCGCTCCTCGGCTCGCTGGAGCGCTTCTTCGCGACCTTGATCGAGCACTACGGCGGCGACTTCCCGGTCTGGATCGCGCCGGTCCAGGTCCAGCTCATCACCATCGCGGACGCCCAGATCCCGTACGCCGAGGAGATCAAGGCGATGCTCCTCGACCGGGGCGTCCGGGTCGAGGCCGACCTCCGCGAGGAGAAGATGGGGGCCAAGATCCGGGACGCGGAGCTCCTCAAGATCCCCTACATGCTGGTCCTGGGCCGCCAGGAGGTGGAAAACCGGGCGGTCTCCGTCAGGAGCCGGAAGAAGGGGAACGAGGGATCGGTGCCGCTGGATCGCTTTGTGGAAAATCTCGTTGCGGAGGTCGAGGCCAGAACGTAGACTGGCCTCTCGTTTCACGTTCAAGCAGGAGCCGACGGCTTCTCACCCCGAGGCGCAACGCTACCGGGGTCAACGCGATACGGCCCGCGCCACCCGCGCGGTCCTGGGCCGGTGAACCATGGGGCAGAGCCCTACCCGGTCCGTCGCTCCGTCCGTCGCCTCCTGCCACTCAAACTGTAGCCCGGGGCAGAGGAGGGTAGCCGATCGCCACCAGCAAAGAGATCCGCGTCAACGACCGCATCCGAATTCCGTCGGTCCGCGTCATCGGGCCCGATGGGGAGCAGGTCGGAATCCTGAGCATCCGCGAAGCGCTCGCCTACGCGCAGGAGCGCCAGCTCGATCTCGTCGAAGTCTCGCCCACCGCCAAGCCGCCGGTGTGCCGGGTGATGGACTTCGGAAAGTTCAAGTACGAGCAGAACAAGAAGCAGCAGAAGGCGCGGCGGAAGCAGCACGTCACGCACCTCAAGGAAGTCAAGCTGCGGCCCAAGATCGAAGAGCACGACTACAACTTCAAGGTCGAGCATGGGCGCCGCTTCCTCGAGCTGCACGACAAGGTGAAGTTCACGGTGATGTTCCGTGGACGCGAGATGGCGCACCCCGAAGCGGGGACCAGGCTTCTCGAGAAGGTGATCAAGGACCTCGAGCTGGTCGGCCAGGTCGAGATCCCGGCGCGCATGGAAGGCAGGAGCATGGTGCTCCTCATGGTGCCGCGTCCCACCACGGCGGCCGCGAAGCCTGCGGAGGCCAAGAAACCGGCCCCGGCCGGCGCGCCCGCGCCTCAGCCCGCAGCACCGCGGGCCGAAGCGGCGAAGACCGCGAAACCCTAGGAGTCGACGAATGCCGAAGATGAAGACCAACCGTGCGGCCGCGAAGCGATTCCGCCGCACCGGAACCGGAAAGTTGAAGCGCGCGCACGCCTTCGCGCGGCACCACCTCGGGCTCAAGAGCCGGAAGCGCAAGCGGAAGCTCCACGCGTCCGCGATCACCGAGTCGACGGAACGGCGCCACCTACAGAAGTGTCTACCGTATGGCGGCTGAGCCCTGACGGGCTCGTGCCGAACCGAAGAGGAACCTAGCCATGCCACGCACAAAGACGGTCGTTCCGGGCCGCAAGCGTCGCCGCAAGGTGATGACCGCGGTCAAGGGGAACCGAGGCGGCCGCCGCAAGCTCTACCAGACGGCCCGCGAAACCCTGATGCGGAGCCTGCAGTTCGCCTACCGCGATCGCCGCGCGAAGAAGCGCGAGTTCCGGAAGCTCTGGATCGTCCGGATCAATGCCGCTGCCCGCCATCACGGACTCTCGTACAACGCCTTCATCCGCGGCCTCAAGGCGGCCTCGGTGGAGATCGATCGCAAGGTCCTCGCGGATCTCGCGGTGCGTGACGGCGAGGCGTTCGCCCGGCTGGCCGAGGTCGCCAAGCAAGCCACCATCGCGGCCTGATCGGCCGCAAGATTCCATGATCGAGCGCCTGGACGCCCTCCGCGCCGAAGGGGAGCGCGCGCTCGCCGACGCCGCGTCTCCCGCGGACCTCGAAGCGGCCCGTGTGCGCTTTCTCGGCCGCAAGAGCGAGCTGACCGGGATCCTTCGCGGGCTGAAAGATCTCACACCCGACGAGCGCACGCTCGTCGGCGCCCGCGCCAATCAGACCCGGGCCCGGCTCGAGGCGCTGCTCGCGGAGGCAGAATCGCGGCTCCAGGCCGCGTCCGCTCCCGCGTCCGCGCGCGACGTCACCCTTCCGGGACGCCGCCCACCCGTCGGGCATCGCCATCTCATCCCGTCCGTCCTGCGCGAGCTCGAAGGGATCTTCCGCCGCATGGGCTTCGCGGTGGCCGCGGGCCCCGACGTCGAGGACGACTGGCACAGCTTCGGTGCGCTCAACATGCCGAAGGGGCACCCCGCGCGCGCCGCCACCGACACGTTCTACCTCGAGGGGGACAGCATCGTCCTCCGGCCTCACACGTCCTCCGTCCAGATCCGCGCGATGGGGGCCTCCAAGCCGCCTCTTCGGATCATCAGCCCCGGGCGCGTCTACCGGAACGAGGCTGTGGATGCGACGCACCTCTTCGAGTTCCACCAGATCGAAGGGCTCTACGTGGACGAGAACGTCAGCATGGCCGACCTCAAGGGGACGCTCGATCGCTTCCTGAAGGAGTTCTTCGGCCCCAAGACGGAGATGCGCTTCAGCCCTTCGTACTATCCGTTCGTCGAACCCGGCGCCGTGGTCGACATCCGCTGCTTCTTCTGCGGCGGGAAGGGATGCACTGTGTGCGGCCCCTTGTCGGGCGGATGGCTCGAGCTGCTTGGCGCGGGGATGGTGCACCCGAACGTGTTCCGCGAGGTCGGCTACGACCCGGAGCGCTGGACAGGATTTGCGTTCGGCGTCGGCGTGGAGCGCCTCATCATGCTGCGCCACGGCGTGCCCGATTCCCGATACCTCTTCGGGAACGACATCCGCTTCCTGACCCAATTCTGAGGAGCGAGTGAAAGTCACCTGGAACTGGCTCGGCGACTGGGTCGATCTCGCAGGCACGCCGGAAGAGCTGGCTCAGCTTCTCGCCTCGCGCGGGCTTCCGGTCGAATCGGTGGAGCGCGGCGTCACGTTCGATCCGGCCATCGTGGTCGGTCATGTCGTGGAGAAGGGCCAGCATCCCAATGCGGATCGCCTGAGCCTCTGCTCGGTCGACATCGGCGGTCCGGCGCGGCTCTCGATCGTCTGCGGCGCGCCGAACGTGGCGGCAGGGCAGAAGGTCGCCGTCGCGCAGATCGGCAGCAAGCTCCCGGACGGCACCAAGCTTCGCAAGTCGAAGATCCGCGGGGTGGAGTCGGAAGGGATGATCTGCTCGGAGCGCGAGCTTGGATTGAGCGACGAGTCGCAGGGCATCTGGGTGCTTCCCGGCGATCCGCCCATCGGCGCTCCGCTCGCCTCGGTGGTAGGCGGCGGCGATCCCGTTCTCGACGTCGAGATCACGTCCAACCGCCCCGACTGCATGAGTGTGATCGGTCTCGCGCGCGAGATCGCGGCTGCACGGGGCAAGAAGCTCAAGCCGCCGCGGCCGCTCGCGGCGGCCGGATCGGGCGCGCTCCCGCCGGTCACGATCGAGAACCCGGCCGACTGCCCGCGCTACATGGCGCGCGTGGTCCGCGGGGTCAAGATCGGCCCGTCGCCGGACTGGCTCAAGAAGAGGCTCGAAGCGACCGGCTTCCGCAGCATCAGCAACGTCGTCGATGCGACCAACTACGTTCTCCGCGAGCACGGCCAGCCGATCCACGCGTTCGACGCCGCCAAGATCGGCGGCTTCGCGATCGTGGTGCGGCGCGCGAAACCGGGTGAGAAGCTCACGCTCCTCGACGGTCGCGAGATGGCGCTCGACGCCAGGCACTTGGTCATCGCCGACCGCTCGATCCCGATGGCCCTCGCCGGAGTGATGGGCGGGCTCGACTCGGGCGTCACCGACACGACCGTCGACGTCGTGCTCGAGAGCGCCGTGTTCGACGCCGCGCTCACGCAGGCGACCGCGAAGTCGCTCGGAATCGCGACCGACGCCTCCGCGCGGTTCATCGAGGGCGTCGATCCGGTCGGGGTGGAGCGCGCGCTCGACACGACGGCGCGCCTTCTCGCGGAGATCGCGGGGGGCACGGTCACGCGCGAGAGCGTGGACCAGTGGCCCGGCCGCAGGGAACACGCGCCGATTTCGCTCTCGCGCCGGAAGGTGGAGCGGCTTCTGGGTATCCCGCTCGACCCCGCGGCCATCACGAGCGCGCTCTCCACGCTCGAGATCGAGCCCGCCGGGAGCTGGGCGGCGAAGGAAGGGGACGAGGTCGCCCCGTTCCGCGCTCCGTCGTACCGGCACGACCTCGCGATCCAGGAGGACCTGATCGAAGAAGTCGGCCGGGCCGTCGGGTACGACGCCATTCCGCTCCGGCTCGTCGCGGCGCCATCGGGGCCAGATCTCGTCCGCACGGACGCGCTCGTCGCGGAGCGACTGCTCGATCTCGCGACCGGGCTCGGCTTCCAGGAAGCCCTCACGAACATCCTCGTCGGCGACATTCCCGCGGATGCTCGGGAAGGCATCGGCGACGATCAGATCTGGGAGCTTAAGAACCCCATGAGCCGCGAGCTCAAGCACCTCCGCGTCGGGATCCTGCCCGGCCTGGTCGAGGCGGCCGGCCGAAATCTCAGGATGGGCGCCGCGGACGTGCGGCTCGCGGAAGCGGGGAAGGTCTTCCTGTCCTCGCCACCGCCGCTCGGCACCGAGCGATACGAGGCGGGGCTCATCCTGGCCGGAACGCCCGACGAGTGGGACCATCCGGACGCGGACACCGACCGCTATCTCGAGCTCAAGGGGGCGGTTGAAGCGCTCCTTCAGGGCTTCGGCATTGACTCGTGTCGGACAGCAACCTACCATGGGCGAAACTGGAGCGAAGGCAGTGGCGCGTCGATGCGCGTCGGGAGCGAAACCGTGGCCCAGATGGGCGAGGTCGCCCCGTCGCTCAAGGCATCCATGGGTCTGGATCGCCCGGCCTGGGCCGCGATCCTGGATGTCGCCGCGATCGAGCGCGTCGCGCCCGCAGTCCGGCGTTACCGCGACATCCCGCGCTATCCGGCTACCAAGCGGGACCTTGCGGTCATCGTGCCTCGGCAGACGCACCACGCGGAGCTCGAGGACGCGATCCGGAAGGCGGGGGGAGCCCTTCTCGACCGGGTTCGTCTCTTCGACGTGTTCGAGGGACGCAGCATCGGCGAGGGCAAGAAGAGCATGGCGTACGCGCTCGAGTTCCGGTCCCCGGACCGCACGTTGTCGGATCGGGAGGCGGATGGGGCGGTGCAGTCGATCGTAGGCGCGCTCGAGGCGCGTTTCGGCGCGGTGTTGCGCGGCGGACCCTCGGGGCGCACCGGAGACCTGACATGATGGCCGAGCTGGATCAACTGGAAGATCGGATTCACGCCGCGGTGGGGCTCCTCGAGAAGTACCGGGAGGAGAAACGGCGACTGGAAAGTGAGAACGGTGAGTTGAAGGATCGCGTCCATGCACTCGAAGTGGCCGCGGGGAAGCAGGCCGAAGACCTGAAGCCGAAGATCCAGGCTCTCGAGGATGAGCGCACGGCGCTCCTCGACGAGCGGCGGGTCGTCGCGCGGAGGGTCGAGGAGATGATGTCCAAGCTGGATCAGCTCCACAAGGCGGTCCACGCTTGAGGTAGACGGTCCGACGGAAGGCCCTCGGGGGCTCGGACTGTCGTGGGAACGATCGATCTGAGGGATCGCGATGACGACCGAACCGAACACGCAGAGCGTGACGATCTTAGGCAGCGAGTACAAGATCCGCGGCGCCGATCCGGATTACATCCAAGTGGTGGCCGCCTACGTGGACGGCAAGATGCGGGAATTGGAAGGCCGCATTCCGCCCGGCACCCCGGCCAAGCTCGCGATCCTGACCTCGCTCAACATTGCGGACGAGCTCTTCCGCGAACGGGAAGAGCGCACGCGGCGTGACAACGAACTGAGGGAGCGGACCAAGGAATGGGGCCGCCTCCTCATGGAAGTAACTCGCGAGAGCTAGTCGATCCCCGACGACAGAGACCCGGAACCCCGGAGGCGTATCGAAGAGCGTATCTCTACAACGGCTGGAAACGCACCCTGCCATGCTCGTGATGTGCCAGGCATTTTTGAGCCACAACTCGAAGGAAGGGAGCCGGAAGGTTCGGCGGAGTGACGGCCCGCTTCACGCGGGCGACGCAAACCCGGATCCAGGGCGCCCACCTGGATATTTCCAGGTTCAAAAGTCTCGCACCCACGGCATTGGCGGGGCGCTTTATTTCCAGGGGAGGCCGTCGTCATGACGCTCGCGCCATGGTTGATCATCCTGATCGCGCTCGGAGCAGCGCTCGTCGCCTTTTTCGGCGGCTGGATCGCGCACCGGCGGGTCGGTGAAGGAAAGCTCCTCAGCGCCGAGGAGCTGGCCAAGAAAGTCGTCCGCGAAGCCGAGCGGGAATCCGAGAACCTCAAGAAGGGCGCGCTCCTCGAAGCCAAGGACGAGTGGTTCCGGGAGAAGGCGAAGCTCGACCGCGAGGTCCAGGGGCAGAAGGCCGAGGTCCAGAAGGCGGAGCGAACTCTGCACGAGCTCGAGTCGAACCTGAACCGCCGCGCCGAGGTGCTCGACAAGAAGGAGCGGGACCAGAAGCGGACGGACCGCGAGCTCGAAGTGAAGGGCGAAGCCCTCGCGGAGCGGGACAAGGATCTCGCGCGCATCCTGAACGAGCAGAACGTCCGGCTCCAGCGGATCAGCGGCATGACGATGGACGAGGCCAAGTCCCAGCTCATCGCCAACATGGAGAACGAGGCGCGAGCCGACGCCGCGCGGAAGCTCCAAGAGATCCGCGAGGACACGATCCGGAACGCGGAGAAGGAAGCCCGCGAGATCATCACCCTCGCGATCCAGCGCACGGCCGCCGACCACTCCGCCGAGACCACCGTATCGGTGGTGCATCTTCCCAACGACGAGATGAAGGGGCGCATCATCGGCCGCGAGGGGCGAAACATCCGCGCCTTCGAGACCGCGACCGGCATCGACGTCATCATCGACGACACGCCCGAGGCCGTGATCCTCTCCGGCTTCGATCCGGTGCGCCGCGAGATCGCGAAGCGCTCGCTCACCCGCCTCGTCACCGACGGGCGCATTCACCCCGCGCGCATCGAGGAGATCGTCGCCAAGGTCCAGAAGGAAGTCGAGGACCAGATCCTCGAGCTGGGCGAGGGGGCGGTGCTCGAGGTGGGCGTGCACTCGATGCATCCCGAGATCGTGAAGCTCCTGGGACGGCTCCAGTACCGGACCTCGTACGGACAGAACATCCTCCAGCACTCGAAGGAGGTGGCCTGGATCTGCGGGATCATGGCGGCCCAGCTCGGATTCGACGTGCAGCTGGCGAAGCGCGCGGGACTCCTCCACGACCTCGGCAAGGCCGTGACGCACGAGGTGGAGGGGGCGCACGCGCAGATCTCCATGGACTTCGCGAAGAAGTACGGCGAGCCGGAGGAGGTCGTGAAGGCGGTGGGCTATCACCACCACGATCCCACGGCGGAGAACCTCTATGCCGTGCTCGTCATGGCGGCGGACGCCGTCTCGGGCGCGCGGCCGGGGGCGCGGCGCGAGAGCATCGAGAACTACGTGAAGCGGCTCGAGGCGCTCGAGAAGATCGCCGACAGCTTCCCGGGGGTGGAGAAGTCCTACGCCATCCAGGCCGGCCGCGAGGTGCGGATCATGGTCGAGCCGAAGAACGTCGACGACTCGCGAGCCGCGACGCTCGCGTCCGACGTCGCGCGGCGCGTCGAGCGGGAGCTCCAGTATCCTGGGATGATCAAGGTCGTCGTGATCCGGGAGACCCGCGCGATGGAGTACGCCAAGTAGCCGGCGGGATCGGAACCCAACCGTGAACATCCTCTTCGTCGCAGACGTGTACGGCTCCCCGGGGCGCCGCGCCGTCCGCGAGCTCCTGCCCGACATCGTCTCCTCCATGGGCATCGACTTCACCGTGGTCAACGTGGAGAACGCCGCCGCGGGATTCGGCGTGACCAAGGACACGCTCGAGGAGATGAAGACGCTCGGCGTGGACGCCATGACGAGCGGGAATCACATCTGGGACAGGCGCGAGTCCCTCCCGCTCCTGGATTCGGAGCCGCTCCTCCTCCGCCCGCACAACTATCCGCCGGGCGTGCCCGGAACGGGTTCGCGCGTGTTCACGAGCCGGGACGGAGTGAAGGTGGGGGTGCTCAACATGATGGGGCGCGTGTTCATGCGCGAGCTCCTCTGTCCGTTCCGCACCGCCGACCGCGAGATCGAGCGTCTGAAGGACGAAGGAGCCCGCGTCGTTCTCATCGACTTCCACGCCGAAGCCACCGCGGAGAAGGTCGCGCTCGGCTGGTACGTCGACGGTCGCGCCTCGGCCGTGCTCGGAACCCACACGCACATCCAGACCGCCGACGATCGGATCCTCCCCGGCGGCACCGGCTACATCACCGATTGCGGCATGACCGGTCCCTTCGATTCGGTGATCGGGGTCAAGAAGGAGCAGGCGATCCAGAAGTTCCTCACGCTCCTGCCCACGCGCTTCGAACCCGCGGGCGGGGACGTGCGCCTGAACGGCGTCCATCTGGACATCGACGAGACCACGGGCCTCTGCCGTCACATCGAGCGCATCCAGCTCGCCCTCGAGCCGGCGGTGCGGCCGGCCACGGCGTGAGCGCCACGATGACCGCCGTCCGACTCGCCGGCGGGCCGCTCGCGGACGAGATCAAGGCGTCGGTGCGCGGACGGTTCGAGCGGCTTCGCGCGAAGGGGATCGTGCCCGGTCTCGCGGTGGTGACGGTAGGGGAGCCTCCCGGCGGGAATCCCTATGTGCGCTCGAAGTGCCGTGCCGCCGAGGAGCTCGGAGCGCAGGCGCACGTGACGCGGCTTCCGCACACCGCGTCGGAAGCCGAGGTCCGCGCCACGCTTCAAGATCTGAGCGATCATCCCGCGTACCACGGCATCATCCTCCAGCTCCCGCTCCCGTCCTCGCTGCACGAGGAGCGGCATCTCGAGGACATCGTGCCCGTGAAGGACGTCGACGGCATCCATCCGATGAACGTGGGCCGCTGGGTCAGCGGACTTCCGGCGCACAGGCCCGCGACGCCCGCCGGGATCGTGGAGCTCCTGCGCCGCCACGTCGGCGATCTCTCCGGCAAGCGGATATGCATCGTGGGAAGGAGCCGCATCGTCGGCCGGCCGCTCTCCGTGTTCCTCTCGGAGCGCGCGACCGGCATGAACTCCACGGTCACGCTGTGCCATTCGGCGTCCCGCGATCTCGCCTCGATCACGCGCGAGGCGGAGATCCTCGTCGTCGCCATGGGACACCCGCGCGCCATCGGCGCCGCGCACGTGCGCCCCGGCGCCATCGTGGTCGACGTGGGAATCCACGCGATCGAGAACCCCGCGCCCGGCGGTCCGAAATACGAAGGCGACGTCGATTACGAGGCCGTGAGCAAGATCGCCTCCGCCGTCACCCCCGTTCCGGGCGGCGTGGGTCCCCTCACGGTGGCGGTGCTCCTCCGCAATCTGGCCGATGCCGCGGAAGCGGCGGCGGAGCGCGCGTGAGCCCTCGCATCGGCGCCGCGGAGATCGATTTCCACCAAGGGCAGCCGCGCGTCTACACGGTTCACGAGATTGCGCAGGCGATCAATCTAACGCTCGGGGATCACGGCGTCGTCTCCGTGCAGGGCGAGATCTCCAGCTTCAGACGCCAGTCCAGCGGGCACATCTACTTCGAGCTCAAGGACGACAACGCCCGCCTTCGCGTTTCCTGGTTCCGGAACCGCATTCGCCAGTCCATCGACGCACTCGGGGACGGCGTCCAGGTCCAGGTCGACGGCAGGCTCGAGTTCTACGCGACGGGCGGCACGGTGTCCCTCATCGCGGATCGCGTATCGCCCGTGGGGCTCGGCGCGCTCCAGGCGCGCTTCGACGCGCTCAAGCGCGCGCTCGAGGCCGAGGGACTCTTCCGCCAGGAGCGGAAGCGACCGCTGCCTGCATATCCCACCCGGATCGGCATCGTGACATCGCCTTCCGGCGCCGCCGTTCGCGACATGCTCCGGATCCTCCGTCAGCGCGCACCGTACGTCCGCGTGGTCGTGGCGCCGAGCTCGGTCCAGGGGGCGGGAGCCGCGTTCGAGATCGCGGCCGCCATCGCACTCCTGAACGACTGGGGGAAGGTGGACGTGATCATCGCCGGACGGGGCGGCGGGTCGATCGAGGATCTCTGGGCGTTCAACGAGGAAGCCGTCGTCCGGGCCATCGCGGGATCGCGCATCCCGGTGATCAGCGCCGTGGGGCACGAGACCGACGTCACGCTCGCGGATCTCGTCGCCGACCTGCGCGCCATGACGCCGACGCACGCGGCCCAGGTCGTCGCTCCGAGCCGCGAGGACGTCTGTGCGACCCTCGACAAGGTCGCGAAGCACGCGCGGGACCGCCTCGGGCGCGAGCTGCGCGAGGCGAGGGCGCATCTCGCGGGCATCCGCAATCACCACGCGCTCCGCGAGCCCGGTCACATGATCCGGAACAATCGCCGGCGTGTCGACGAGCTCTCGGACTGTCTTGGCCGCGGTCTCGGCGACTGGGTCCTGAAGCGCCGGCGCCGCGTGGATCAGCTCACGGGCGTGCTCCACGCGCATACACCGACCCGAACGCTCGAGCGCTCACGCGAACGCCTCACCGCGCTCGCGGATCGCGCGCGGCGCTCGACGCTCTCTCAGGTCCAGCGCGACCGCACCGCCGTATCGGGCGCCGGCCGGCTCCTCGCTTCCTACGATCACCGCGGCGTGCTCCGGCGCGGCTACGCGCTCGTCTGGAGTCCCGACCGGAAGCTCATCGCGCGCGGAGGGACGCTCCGGCCCGGAGACGACGTCCAAGTCGAGTTCGCGGACGCCAAGGCCGAGGCCAAGGTCGCGAGGGTGGACCGAAAGCCCGAGTCCTCAGAAGGAGGTGCTACATGACGCCCAAAGCCAACGCACCGGCGCCGGACGATGCCGGCGCGATCACGTTCGAGCAGATGATGGGGCGGCTCCAGGACCTCGTCGACAAGCTCGAGGAAGGACAGCTGAGCCTCGACGAATCGATCCGCTCGTTCGAGGAAGGGATGGCGCTGGTGAAGAAGTGCACCGAGGTGCTCGATCGGGCCGAGGAGCGGATCCAGAAGCTCACGCGGGATTCGTCGGGACGACCGATGACGAGCCCGCTCGACGGGGACGAGGACGAGGCGGGAACGGGTGGCGACGAGCTCCCGTTTTGAGCGATACCTCGAGCGCGCCCGGCCCAAGATCGAGGCCGCGCTCGACCGGCTCCTTCCATCCGCGTCCCGCGAGCCGAAGACGCTCCACCGCGCGATGCGCTACAGCGTGTTCGCGGGAGGGAAACGCCTTCGCCCCGCGCTCTGCCTGCTCGCTTGCGAGTCCATCTCGGGCAAGAGCACGCCGGCTCTTCCCGCGGCCGCGGCGCTCGAGATGATCCACACCTTCAGCTTGATCCACGACGATCTGCCCGGCATGGATGACGACGATCTCCGCCGCGGCCGTCCGACGAACCACAAGGTCTTCGGCGAGGGCATGGCGATCCTGGCGGGGGACGCGCTCCTCTCGCTCGCGTTCGAGACGCTCTCCCGGTCCAGGAATTTGAAGCGCGGCGCCAATCCTTGCGCGCTCCTCGAGACGGTCTGCATGGCGACGGGACCGGAGGGAATGATCGGAGGCCAGGCCATGGACCTCCTCTTCGAGGGACGCAAGGTGCCGCTCCGGAGCGTCTACGCCATGCACCGGCGGAAGACCGGCGCTCTTCTCCACGGCTCGCTCCGGCTCGGAGCCCAGATCGGCGGCGCGAGCGCCGCGGAGCTGCGTGCGTTCCAGGCGTTCGGGGAGCGCGTCGGGCTGGCGTTCCAGATCGGGGACGATCTCCTCAACGTTCGGTCCACGCGAAAGGAGCTCGGCAAGGCGACCGGATCGGATCGCGCGCGCGGCAAGGCGACGGTTCCAGGGCGCGTTGGCGCGGAGCGCGCCGAGCGCGAGGCCGCCCGGCTCCTTCGCGAAGCCGCGGCCATCGCGCCCAAGCTCGGGCGTCGGCCGGAGGAGTTCGTCTCGATGACCGAGTTCCTGCTGCACAGGACTCACTAGCATGCCGATCTCGTCGAGTCCGCTCGTCCACGCCCTCGCTTGCGGGCTCCTGGTGCAGCTGAGCAAGGTGTTGACCTTCCTCCTGCGGGAGAAGAAAATCAACGTGCGGCGCCTCGTGGAGACGGGCGGCATGCCGAGCTCCCACGCGGCATCCGTATGCGCGCTCAGCACTTGCGTGGGACTCCGCGAAGGGATTGGGTCGGTCCTGTTTCAGGTCGTCCTCTTCTTCAGCCTGATCGTCATGTACGATGCGGCCGGGCTGCGGCGCGCCGCGGGGCGTCAGGCCACCCTCTTGAATCGAATTCTGCACGAGCACATACAGCTTCCGGGACCGCCCCACGAGCGTCTTCGTGAGCTTCTGGGACACACGCCCATCGAGGTCCTGGTCGGGGCCGTGATCGGCATCCTGTTCTCGCTCGCCATCTATCGCTCTCCGGGAGGCATGTGAGCACCGACTACCTGTCCCAAGTACACGGTCCGGACGACCTGAAGCGGCTCCCGACCGACGCGCTCCCCGCGCTCGCGGCCGAGATGCGGGAGCGCATCATCCAGGTCGTGTCGCGCACCGGCGGGCATCTGGCGCCAAGCCTCGGCACCGTGGAGCTGACGATCGCGCTCCATTACGTCTACGACACGCCGCGCGACGTGTTGATCTGGGACGTGGGGCATCAAGCGTACGGACACAAGATCCTGACCGGGCGGAACGAGCGCTTCGACACGCTTCGCCAGGAGGCGGGCCTCTCCGGCTTCCCGCGCCGCGTCGAGAGCGAGTTCGATCCTTTCGGCACCGCGCACGCCTCGACGTCGATCTCGGCCGCGCTCGGGTTCGCCTGCGCGCGTGACTTGCGGGGCGACAAGAACCGCGTGATCGCCGTGGTCGGCGACGGTGCGCTCACGGGCGGCCTCGCCTACGAGGGGCTGAACCAGGCCGGCGTGCTGGGGAGCGACATCCTCGTCGTGCTGAACGACAACTCGATGTCCATCTCGCCCAACGTCGGCGCGATCGCGCGCTACCTGACTCGGCTCTCCTCGTCGCCCACGTACCGCAGGTTCGAGAGCGATGTCTGGGATCTCCTCGGCAAGCTCCCGGCGGGACGGAAGGCACGGCGGCTCGTCGGCCGGGTCAAGGAAGGCATGAAGAACCTCATGGTCCCGAACATCCTGTTCGAGGAGCTGGGGTTCAAGTACTACGGCCCGGTGGACGGCCACGATCTGGGCGAGCTGGTGGAGCTCCTGCGTCAGCTCAAGGACGTGAAGGGCCCGGTGCTCCTCCACGCGCTCACGCGGAAGGGGAAGGGCTACAAGTTCTCCGAGGACGACTCGCGCAAGTTCCACGGTGTCGCCTCGTTCGACAAGCTGACCGGAGCGAGCGCGAAGAAGGCCGGTGGGACCTCCCCCACGTACATGGAAATCTATGGCCAGACCATGATCGACCTCGCGAGCGCCGACCGCTCCATCGTGGCGATCACGGCGGCGATGACCGACGGCACGGGGCTCGCCAAGTACGCAACGACCTTGCCCGCGCAGTTCCACGACGTGGGCATCGCCGAGCAGCACGGCACCTGCTTCGCGGCCGGGCTCGCGGCGGCGGGCATGAAGCCGTTCGTCACCATCTACTCGACGTTCCTCCAGCGCGCGTACGACCAGATCGTGCACGACGTGGTCGTCCAGAACCTTCCGGTCCGCTTCGCGCTCGATCGGGCAGGTTTCGTGGGCGAGGACGGGGCGACGCACCACGGGCTCTTCGACATCGCGTATCTGCGCTGCCTTCCGAACGTGGTCCTGATGGCGCCGAAGGACGAGAACGAGCTCAGGCACATGCTCGCGACCATGGCGAGCTACTCCGCCGGTCCCATCGCCGTGCGCTACCCGCGCGGCAGCGGTCCGGGCGCCGCGCTCGATCCCAAGCTCACACCGCTTCCCATCGGTGAAGGGGAGCTCCTCCGGAACGGAGGCGATCTCCTCCTCGTCGCGTACGGGACGATGGTTCCCGCCGCGGAGAAGGCCGCACAGCTCCTCGAGGCCCGCGGGATCAAGGCCGCGATCATCAACGCTCGCTTCGCCAAGCCGCTCGACGAGCGGTTGATCCTCGAGTGGGCGCGCCGCGTGCCGCGTGTCGCCACGCTCGAGGAAGGCGCGCTCCCCGGAGGCTTCGGCGACGCGGTTCTCGAATTCCTCGCCACGCAGAGCATCGATGGCCTGCGCCTTCGCCGGTTTGGAGTGCCCGACCGGCTCTTCGATCACGCGACCCGCGACGCGCTCCTCCGCGCCGCCGGACTCGACCCCGAGACGCTCGCCGCGGAGCTGGAACGGTTCGTTCGCGGCGAATCCCGATCCACACCGGAACCCATCGCTCCCGCCGTCACGCGCGCATGACCCGTCCGCCCCGCCACGTGGGGATCTTTGGGAATCGGGACAAGGCGGAGGTGCGCGCGCTCGTGCCCGAGCTTGCGCGGTGGATCCAGAAACAGGGGATCAAGGTCTCCGCGGAGTCCGGAATCACGCGGGGGCGCGGCCTCTCGCTCGCGTCGCTCGTGAAGAAGGTCGACGTCCTCCTCGTGCTCGGCGGCGACGGCACGATGCTCCATGCCGCCCGCGCGGCCTCCCAGGCAGGCGTCCCGATCTTCGGGATCAACCTGGGCGGGCTGGGCTTCCTCACCGAGACGAGCGACGACGAGCTCTACCCGGCCCTCGAGCGACTGTTCCGGGGAGACGTCCACACGGAACGCCGCCTCATGGTGGAAGCGCGCGTGAAGTCGCGGAGCGGCCGCACGTGGTCCGCGGTGGGGTTGAACGACGCCGTGATCCACGCTCGGGATCGGTCGCGGGTCGTGGCCATCGACGTGCGTGTGGGTCCGACGCCGATCGGAACGCTGGTCGCGGATGGGCTCATCGTCGCGACTCCGACCGGCTCGACCGCCTACTCGCTCTCGGCGGGAGGACCCATCGTCGGGCCCACCATCGAGGCGCTCATCGCCACGCCGATCAGCCCGCACACGTTCGCGTTCCGCCCGTTGCTGGTCCCCGTGGGGGAGACGGTGGTCGCACGCGTGCGCGCGGGACATGCTCCCGCCGCGGTCACGGTCGACGGGCAGCAGTCGCGGCCGCTCTCGTTCGACGACGAGGTGACCTTCCGCCGCGCCAAGGCGCACGTCGACCTCCTCGTGCTCGAGCGCGGGACGTTCTACGAAGTGCTCCGGACCAAGCTCGCCTGGGCCGAGCTCCCGCGCACGCGCGCGGCGCGGAGGTGACCCGGTGCTCTCCTGGCTTTCCATCCAGGGGCTCGCCCTCGTCGACTCCGTCGAGCTTTCGCTCGATCCCGGCCTCAACATCCTGACCGGCGAGACCGGGGCGGGGAAGTCGCTCGTCCTGGGATCGATCGGGCTCCTGCTCGGGGAGCGCGCCGACGCATCCTGGCTGCGCGCCGGCGAGACGCGCGGATCCGTCGAAGCCGTGTTCGATCTGGGCGGCAGGCCGGATCTCCTGGCTTCCCTGGCCGAGCTTGGATGGGAGACCGAGGAGGGCCGGCTCCTCCTGCGCCGTGAGATCCAGGCCGAAGGCAAAGGACGCG
Organism: Candidatus Eiseniibacteriota bacterium; assembly: GCA_035716085.1. GTDB lineage: Bacteria > Eisenbacteria > RBG-16-71-46 > SZUA-252 > SZUA-252 > WS-9. Next base: position 15,856 of record DASTKC010000063.1, read on the forward strand.
CGTTCGTGAACGGTCGCGCCGCGCTCTTAGCACAGCTCAAAGCGATCGGAGAACGGCTCGTCGACCTGCACGGACAGCACGAGCACCAGCAGCTCCTCGATCCCGCGCGCCAGACCGACTTCTTCGACGGCTGGGCGGGACTCCTGGGTGAGCGCCGCGCGCTGGAAGAGGAGCGCGCGTCGATCGTCGAGGAGCGCGCCGCCCTGCGCGCCGCGCGCGAGCGGTGGGAGCGCGAGCGCGAGGCCGAGGGGACCGATCGCGAGGACTTCGAGGAGCTCGAGCGGGCGTCGCTCGATCCAGACGAGGAACAGAAGCTGAAAGAAGACCGGGAGCGGCTCGTGCATCGCGAGCGGCTCCTCCGCGCGCTCGGCGAGGCGCGCCGCGCGGCCGCGGACGACGAGGACGGCGCGGTCGCGGCGGTCGGGCGCGCCGTCCGCGCCCTTCGCGGGGCAGCTGCGCTCGACGCCACGGTCCAGGACGTGGCCTCCGAGGCGGAGCGGCTCCAGGGCGAGCTCGCGGAGCTCGGGGGCCGCCTGGAGCGCGAGGAGGAGCGCCTGGTCGACGGCGTTCTCGATCCCGAGGCGCTCGAGGCGAGGCTCGATCTCATCCATCGCTTGAAGCGGCGCCACCGGACCGACCTGCCGGGCCTCGTGGCGCTCCGGGAGGAGCTCCGCGCCAAGGTGCGCGCGTTCGATCCCTCCGGCCGCGAGCTCGACAAGGCGGAGCGCTCGCACGACGAGCGGCTGCAGGCCTTCGAGCGGAGGCTCGACGCCTTCCTCGCGCATCGGAACGACCGCTACGCCGCGTTCGAGTCCGATGTCGGGGCCCGGCTCGGGACGCTCGGATTCAACCGCTCCGCGCTCCGGGTGCGCCCCGCGGACACGGGGCGTGCGGTCGTTGACCCGGCGCCGATCCCGCACCTAGAATTCGCGTTCCAGCCGAACCCCGGCGAAGGGGAGCGCCCCCTTCGCAAGATCGCGTCGGGCGGGGAGCTCAGCCGCGTCATGCTCGCCGTGAAGTCGCTCATGGCGGAGCGCGATCAGGTCGCGGTTCTCGTCTTCGACGAGGTGGATCAGGGGATCGGGGGCGCGGTCGGCGAAGAGGTGGGGCGTCTGCTCGAAGCCATCGGGCAGCGCCGGCAGGTGCTCTGCATCACGCACCTTCCGCTCATCGCCGCGCACGGCGCGCGCCATTTCGAGGTGGCCAAATCGGTCCAGGCCAAGCGCACTCGCGTGTCGGTGCGGGCGCTCGAGCCCAAGGAGCGCGTGGAGGAGCTGGCCCGCCTCCTGGCCGGGGATCGCGCCACCGAGACCACACGGACGCAAGCACGGGAGCTCCTCGTGGCCGCCGCGAGCGGCGGCCGGGAGACCAAGAAGGAGCCGCGGCGCGCCGCGACACGACGAGCATGATCCGCCCCAGCCTCGACGACTACCGGCGCCTCGCGCGCGAGCACAACCTGATTCCGGTCACGCGCGAGATCCTCGCCGACTTCGACACGCCTGTCTCCGCGTTCGTGAAGCTGAACCGCGGCGACGCGTCGTTCCTGCTCGAGAGCCTCGAGGGGGGCGAGACCTGGGGGCGCTATTCCATCCTCGGCTTCCGCCCCTCGGTCGAGTTCCGATCCAGCGGCACCAAGGTCGAGATCCGGCGCGGCGAGCGCACCGAGCGGATGGAGCGCGAGGATCCGCTCGCCGCGCTTCAAGACTTGATCGCGGACTTCCGCGCCGCCCCCGTTCCGGATCTGCCTCCATTCAGCGGAGGCGCGGTTGGGATGGTCGGCTACGACTACGTGCGCTTCCTCGAGCGCCTGCCGTCCCGGCTGACCGCGGACCGCGACTATCCCGACCTCCAGTTCGTCTTCCCGGACGTCGTGCTCGTCTTCGACAACTTCCGCCACCGGCTTCAGGTAGTCGTCAACAGCCGTCCCGGCTCGGCGCCCGACCGCGCGTACGCCGAAGCCGGCGTCGTGATCGAGGAGATGATCGCCCGGCTCGCGGCCCCGATGCCGAACCCGGCCCCGGTGCCTCACCCGAACGGCGACGTGCGCTTCCGGAGCACGATGGGGGAGGATGCCTACAAGAAGGCGGTCGTGAAGGCCAAGGAGCACATCCGCGCGGGGGACGTGGTCCAGGTCGTCCTGGCGCACCACCTCGAGGCGGACGTCCCGGTGGCGCCGCTCGACGTCTACCGCGCCCTGCGCGTGCTCAATCCGTCGCCCTACATGTTCTACCTGCGCTTCGCCGACCGCTCCGTCGCGGGATCCTCGCCGGAGATCCTGGTCCGGGTCCACGGGGACCGCGTCACGCTGCGTCCGATCGCGGGCACGCGCCGCCGCGGAGCCACCCGGGCCGAGGACACGGCGCTCGAGCACGAGCTCAAGGAAAGCGAGAAGGATCGGGCGGAACATGTCATGCTGGTTGACCTTGGACGGAACGATGTCGGGCGGATCGCGGCGATCGGGTCGGTCCGGACGACCGAGCTCCTGACGCTCGAGCGCTACTCGCACGTGATGCACCTCGTGAGCCACGTGGAAGGACGCCTTCGAAACGGCCTCGGCGCGTTCGACGTGCTCCGGGCCTGCTTCCCGGCGGGCACGGTCAGCGGGGCGCCGAAGAAGCGCGCGATGGAGATCATCGAGTCGCTCGAGACCACCCGCCGCGGCGCGTACGCCGGCGCGATGGGGTACATCGACTTCCAGGGGAACGCCGACTTCTGCATCACCATCCGCACCGCCATCATCGACGGCGGCCGGGTCCGATGCGGCGTCGGCGCCGGCATCGTGGCGGATTCCGATCCCGACGAGGAGTGGACCGAGACCTGCAACAAGGCGAAGGCGGTCGAGGAGGCGGTCCGCCTCGCCGCACGGGGACTCGAAACATGATCCTGATGATCGACAACTACGATTCCTTCACCTGGAATCTCGTCCAGTACCTGGGCGAGCTCGGCGACACACCCATCGTGAAGCGGAACGATGCCATCACGCCGGACGAGATCGCGGCCGCGAAGCCGCGCGCGATCGTGATCTCCCCGGGCCCGGGGCGTCCGGACGATGCGGGGGTGAGCAAGGACGTGATCCGGCGCTTCTCCGGAACGATTCCCATCCTCGGTGTCTGTCTCGGCCACCAGTGCATCGGCGAGGTGTTCGGCGGGCGCGTGGTGCAGGCCGAGCGGCTCGTGCACGGGAAGACGTCCGCCATCATCCACACGGGGCGCGGGCTCTTCCTCGACGTGGACAATCCCTTCCAGGCGACCCGCTACCATTCGCTCATCGTCGCGCGCGAGGGGCTTCCGGACACGCTCCAGGTCATGGCCTGGACACCGGAGAACGAGATCATGGCCCTCCGCCATCGCGAGCACGAGACCTGGGGCGTCCAGTTCCACCCCGAGTCGATCCTGACGACGTCGGGGAAGGACATCCTCCGGAACTTCCTTCTCAGCCTGCCTGCGCCAGCCACCGCGGCGCGATGATCCGGCAGCTCCTCCCGAGGCTCGTCCGCGGCGAACGGCTCGCGCGCGAGGAGACCGCCGCCGCGATCCGGTCGATCATGCGGGGCGGCGAGGACCCCGAGCTCGTCGGAGCCTTCCTCATGGCGCTCGCGCAGCGCGGCGAGACCGCCGAGGAGCTGGCCGGCGGCGCGGAGGCGTTGCGCGCGGAGGCGGTTCCGTTTCCCGGCGAGGGCCCGTTTCTCGACACGTGCGGTACGGGCGGGGACGGCACCCACACCTACAACATCTCGACCGTGGTCGGATTGATCGCGGCGGCCGCGGGACAGCGCGTGGCCAAGCACGGGAATCGGTCGGTCTCGAGCCGCTGTGGCAGCGCGGACGTCCTCGAAGCGCTGGGCGCCCGCGTCGATCTCGGCCCCGAGAGCGCGAAGCGCGCGCTCGAGGAGACAGGCTTCTGCTTCCTCTACGCCCCGCGCTTCCACCCCTCCATGAAACAGGTGGCGGGCATCCGGCGTTCGCTCGGCGTTCGCACGCTCTTCAACTGGGTCGGGCCGCTCGCGAATCCCGCCCGCGCCACGCACCAGCTCCTCGGCGTCTCCGATCGCGCACGCGTCGACGTGGTCGCCCAGGTGCTCGCGGCGCTCGGAGCCGAGCGCGCTCTGGTCGTGCACGGAGCGGGCGGGCTCGACGAGCTGTCGCTCGAACATGGGAATCACGCGGTCTGGGTGGAGCGCGGCCGGGAGCCGCGCGGCGTCACCGTGGAGGCGGATGCGATCGGACTTCCTCCGGCGTCCGTCGCGGAGCTCGAAGGCGGCACCCCCGAGGAGAACGCAGGCCACGTGCGGGCCGTGCTCTCCGGACGGGCCGGAGCCCGGCGCGACGCGGCGATCCTGAACGCAGCGGCCGCCCTCTGGGTGGCGGGCGCCGCGGACTCGCTGGAGGAGGCGGCGGTCCTCGCCACGGAAGCGCTCGACTCCGGTGCAGCGGCCCGCGTGCTCGATCGCTACGCCGCCTTCTCCCAAGAGATCGGAGCGGACTGAAGTGGACTTCCTCCAGACGATGGCGCGCGAGCGCCTGGCCCGCGTCAAGGACGACGAGCGCCGGATCTCGACGCTCGAGCTCCGGGCGCAAGCCGAGGCGATGGACCCCCGCGCGGATGCGTTCGCGCCGGCGCTTCGGAGGCCGGCGGGCGCCCCGCTTCGCGTCATCGCGGAAGTGAAGCGGCAGTCGCCGAGCGCCGGGATGATTCGCGACGCATACGATCCGGTATCGATCGCCGCGTCCTATGAAGACGCGGGCGCCTCGGCGATCTCCGTGCTCACCGAGCCGGACCGGTTTCTCGGATCGATCGACGATCTGGCCCACGTGCGGGAACGGGTGAAGGTGCCCGTTCTCCTCAAGGACTTCGTCGTGCACGAGCGGCAGATCTACGAGGCGCGCGTCCGGGGAGCCGACGCGGCCCTCCTCATCGTGGCGATGTTGAGCCCGGGGCAGCTTCGCGACTATGCTGCGGTCATGAAGGCCATCCATCTCGAGCCGCTGGTCGAGATCCTGGACGACCGGGACCTGGATCAGGCACTCGCGCTCGACACCCAGGCGATCGGCGTGAACAATCGAGACCTCCGGACGCTCGCGATGCGGCGCGGGTGGGCGGAAGGATTGATCCGCGAGATCCCGCCGAATCGGGTGCGCGTCGGAGAGAGCGGCTATTCGAAGCGCGCGGAGATCGAGGCGCTCGAGCGGGCCGGGGGGGACGCGGCGCTCGTGGGAGAGAGTCTCCTCAAGGACGGCGATCCCGCGAACGCGCTTCGCCGGCTTCTGGGACGCGAGGAGACCCCTCGATGAGAACGCGCATCAAGATCTGCGGCATCACCCGCCCCGAAGATGGTCTCGCCGCGCTCACGGCCGGCGCCGATTACCTCGGGTTCATCCTCACCGAGAGCCCGCGCCGACTCACGCTCGATCAGGCGCGTACGCTCCGGCGCGCACTCCCGCCCGAGGCGCAGGTGGTCGGCGTCTTCGCGGAGGAGCCGCCCGAGATCGTCTCCACCTTCGCGCGCGAGCTGGCGCTGCACGCGGTGCAGGTCGGCGGCTGGGGCGACGCCGCGCCGGATGACGCGGGGACCGCGGAGATCTGGCACGTGCTCCGCGCGGCCGAGCTGCCGGATCCCGTGACGCTCCCGATGGTGCCGCTCCGGACCTACGTGCTCGACGCGCACGACCCGAAGCTCCCGGGCGGAACGGGGAAGCGCGCCGACTGGGAGTGGGCGCGCCGCTGCATCGAAGTCGGACGCCGTCTCATCGTCGCCGGCGGGCTCGAGGCCGCCAATGTCGGCCCGCTCGTCCGGGACATCCGTCCGTTCGGCGTGGATGCATCGAGCAAGCTCGAGTCCGCTCCGGGACGAAAGGACCCAGGCAAGGTGCGCGCCTTCATCGACGCGGTCCACGCGGCCGATCACGATCGCCCCAAGCGGTCCTGACGTGACCCCCCAGAGCCCGCGCGAGGGACGCTTCGGCGCGTTCGGCGGGATCTATGTCCCCGAGACTCTGCTCACTCCTGTCCTGGAGCTCGCGGCCGCATACGACGAGGCCCGGCGCGATCCCGCGTTCCTGGCGGAGCTCGCGCGGGAGCTGCACGACTTCGCCGGTCGCCCCACGCCGCTCACGCTCGCATCCCGGTTCGCGGACGCGTGCGGGCTCGAGCGCGTCTACCTGAAGCGCGAGGACCTCCTGCACACCGGCGCGCACAAGATCAACAACGCGATCGGCCAGGCGCTCCTCGTGCGGCGCATGGGCAAGACGCGCGTGGTCGCGGAGACCGGCGCCGGACAGCACGGCGTGGCGAGCGCCACGGCGTGCGCGCGCTACGGTCTCGAGTGCGTCGTCTACATGGGCGAGGTCGACATGGACCGCCAGCGGCCGAACGTGGAGCGGATGCGGCTTCTCGGGGCGGAGGTGCGCGGCGTCGCGTCCGGGAGCCGGACGCTCAAGGACGCGATCAACGAAGCCATGCGGGACTGGTCCGCATCGGTGCGGACGACCCATTACCTCCTCGGCTCGGTCCTCGGGCCGCATCCCTATCCGACGATGGTCCGCGATTTCCACTCGGTGATCGGGCGGGAGGCGCGGGAGCAGATCCTGGCGGTGGAAGGACGCCTGCCGGATCGTCTCGTCGCGTGCGTCGGAGGAGGGAGCAACTCGATCGGACTCTTCCACGCCTTCCTCGGCGATGCCTCCATCGCGATGGTCGGCGTCGAGGCGGGAGGCGAGGGGATCACGACCGGCCGTCACGCGGCCCGCTTCGCCGAACCCAAGCCGGGCGTCCTCCATGGCACACGGTCGCTCGTGCTCCAGGACGACTCGGGGCAGGTGCGCGAGACGCATTCCATCTCGGCGGGCGTCGATTACCCGGCGGTCGGCCCGGAGCATGCCGCCCTTGGTGCCGCGGGGCGAGTCCGGTACGACAGCGCGACCGATGCCGAAGCGCTGAGCGCGTTCGACGTCCTCGGGCGCACGGAGGGCATCCTTCCGGCGCTCGAGTCCTCGCACGCACTCGCCTGGGTGATGCGCGAGGGCCGCGCGGGGCGGATCCGGCGCGAGGAGCGCATCCTCGTCAATCTCTCGGGGCGCGGCGACAAGGATCTCGGGGTCGTGATGGCGGCGCGGCGAGGCTGAGCGGGTCCTACCAGGGAATGTCGTGCTCGACGGGGATCGTGACGCGGTTCGCGTCTTCGCCCCGCTGCAGCATCTGGAGCACCGTGCGGGCTTCGGAGTCGCCCGGACGGAGCGCGAGGAGCCGCGTCGCGAACCGGATCGTCGCGGCCGGATAGCGGCTCAGCGCGAGCTGGCGCAGCACGCTCCGGATGGCCTCGGCGTCGCTGGCCCCGAGGCCGACCGCGTCCAGAATCGCGGCATCCAGGTCGAGGCTCGACGGGATCGAAGCGACCTCGTAGACGATCGCGATCGCGTCGTTCCGGTTGAACCGCGGCGTGTCCTCGAGGATGCGGTCGGCCTCCGCTTTCCGACCGGCCACGAGGAGAAGGGCGCCGGCGAGCCTTCGGTTGTACGCAGCCTCCCACTCTTCGCCGGTCTTCATGCGAAGCAGGAGCTCCACGGCGCGGTCCGTTTGCCCTGAGCCGGCCAGACCCCGCGCGTAGGCACGGAGCGTGGTCCGGTACCCCGACGAGTCCGGCATTCCACTCGGGATCACGCCGAGAGTCGCCGGATCGATCGCGTACACCGATAGTTCCTGCGACACCCACGCGAGAATCTCGGGGGTGCGACCCGCGGTGAGCCGTTCCGGGTACATCGTGTCGAGCTTCGGATTGCGGTACCAGATGCGAGCTACCTGTAATCGGATCAGATGGAGCGCGAGGTCGCGATCGTCGGGCGCCTGGACGGAGACGAGGAGCCGTGTCGGCCCCTCGATCCGGGGGAGAACCTGACGGAAGCTCTGCTCGAGCTTCGCCAACCGGTCCGACGGGCCCTTGAGGGTGCGCTCCGTCGGAACGCTCGGACCGAGATCCATGCCGCGGCAAGCGAACCCCATCCCGAGGAACGCGACCGTGAGTGCGGCCGCGAGGATCCGCGGCGCGCGCGCCAGGCCGAGACCGATCGCGAGCGACGTGCCGATTCCCGCGAGAACGGCGTAGTAGGGGGACAGGATCTTCACGAGCCCGGCCACGACCACGATGGCGGGGAGGGTCAGGAGCGCGGCCAGGAATAGGATGCGGCCGACGGATACGTTCGCAGTCGAGTCGGTCGGGCCCGACCTCCATGCCATCCAGATTCCGAGCGCGAGCACGCCGATCGCGAACGGAAGGACCATGTCCAGCTCGACCGGCCAGGCAACCTGCGCGCCCTGGATCGGCACGTTCACGAGCGTCCGCCCGACTTTCGCCATGGAGCCCGCGAGGTCCGCGCGAGCCGCGCTCAGGTACGCTACGGCGGGATCGCTGCTCTCGAAGCGGTGCGTCAGGAGGCCTCGGATCCCGGGGTGCACGGCGCCCCAGATGGCAACGAGGCCTGCATAGGCCGCCACGACCGGGATCGTGGAGCGGATGGGCCTGCGGCCGCTGAGAGGTCTGATCAGCGCGATTGCCGGCACGAGCGCGACCGCAGTCTCCTTGGAGAGGAGCGCGAGCACCGTCGCCAGGAGCGCGAGCGGTGTCCGCCCGGACAGCTCGAGGTG
>DASTKC010000064.1:0-9656 GCA_035716085.1 Candidatus Eiseniibacteriota bacterium
GGACTGGTAGAGGGTCGTGTGCGATGCGGACGCGGCGAATCCGGCAGGCTCGAAGAAGGGGACGGATTCGAGGTCGAGGCTCGCCGCGCCGAGCGCCGCGGGGCTTCCGTCCCGCACCTCGAACGCGGCGCGGGCTGGAGACGTGAATGCAAGGGCCGCCGCGAGCGTGACGGCGAGCGGGCGAACCGCCGCGGCGCTCATGGCCTGCCTCCCGCGACGGCGATCGACAGCGAGGAGCGAAGGGGCGCCACACCGTCCTCGGGAAGCGCTTCCGCGCGGACGACATAGAGTCCCGCGGGCGCCGGCCCTCCCGCGTCGTCGTTGCCGTCCCACACGAACGCAGCGTCCGTCGCGAGCCGCTGTCCCTCCGTCAGCGTGCGCACCGGCCGGCCGAGGAGGTCGTGCACGCGCACGGTGAGGCGCCGCCCGCGCGCCGCTTCGGTCGCGCGGAACACGATCGGCACGGACCCCCGAGCGTGAACCGAGAGCACGCGCGTGGCCGTGACGAGCAGCGCGTGTCCGCCCGCCGATGGCCCCGCCGGCGCGTGGAGCGAGTTCGCGCGTCCAGGCGTCGCGCCGTTCGCGTCGACGCACTCCGACCATGAGCCTGGATCGCCGCTCGGAAGATCGAACGAGAGGCGCTCGAGACTCCCGTCGCGCACGGTGGCTCCGCCGGCGTAGGTCATGGCGTCGACCGGAACGCCGTCCGCGAGCGCGAGCGCGACCATGTCCGCGGGGCTGCCTGGCTCCGCGCCGTCGTTGAGCGAGGGCCATCCGCCGGTCACGCCGACCACGATGCTGTCGGGAAGCCCGCACCGGCTCCGCACCGCCGCGGGATCCTGAGCGACGACGAGGTAGGAGCCCGCCGCCAGCGAGCGCGGGGCCGAGCCTCGATCGATGGGGCGAGGGCTGGATGCCGCGTCGGCCAGCGTGAGCGAGCCCACGTCCTCGATCGGCTCGCGCGCCCAGATCTCGATCCATTCCCCGGAGCCCGTGTTATGGAACGCGATCTCGCTCAGCACGACGGGGGACGCGATCGAACGGAGCCAGGCGGCCACGGTGTCGCTCAGAGCCGCGTCCTCACCCAGCGCGCCCTCGAGCCGCAGTCTCACCCGACGCGCCCCCGGCGCGGGGTCCACGAGTGAGAGCGAGACCGAAGCGCTCTCTCCGGGTGCCAGGTCCACGCCTGGGGCGGCCGCGCCCGGCACCCACGATCCCGAAGCTTCGAGATCGCAGGCGATCCGCCATCGGGCCCCGAAGAGCGGAAGCCGTCCCGAGCTCCGCACGCTCGCGCGTGCCACGAAGGGCTCGCCCGGCCAGCACACGGACGGAGACAGCACGAGCTTCGCGCGACCGAAGCGAAGCCGCATGTCGGGATGGTTGGCGGCGCCGGGCGTGGGCTCCGCTGCCACGGCCCAGTCGTCCCGGTTCAACTCGGTGTCCACGCCGTCCTCGACGCGCGCCACGCTCGCGCCCGATGGCGCATCGGGAGCGGGCGAGCCTTCGTACTGGCCGGGGTCGCTCAGCTCGCCGTAGCCGAGGAGGTCGAGCACGGCGCCGGCGCGCGTGAGCCGGATCGCGTCGGGACCGTTCTGGAGCGCGGCGAGGAGCCGCGCGGCCCCGACGACGAACGGCGAGCGCGGCCCGGCGATATCCCCCGCGTTCGCGCGCCACACCACCGCCCACGTGCCGGGGCGCGCACCGTCCGACGTCTCCAGCGCGACGCCGTCGAGCGGCACCGCGACCGAATCCGGATTCCAGAGCTCGACGAACTCGTGCCCTTCGTCGGCGCCATCGGGATCGTAGAGCACTTCGTTGAGGACGAGGTCCGCGCGCGCGGTGGACGCGACGGCGAGCGCGCACGCGCCAACGAGCGCGAGCTTGAGCATGGCTTCCTCCTTCCGGAGGAGGCGCGGGGGATGCTGGTGTTGAGAGGTGGGCGAGGTCGGGAAGCCCCGTTACATCAGATGAAATTTCCTCCTGAGCGACCACTCCAGCGTGAGCGCGGCGATCAGCACCAGGAACAGAAGCGGGTTGTGGAACAGATCCATTTCCGCGAGCCGCACGCGCACGAGGTCGGGAGAGCGGAGGCGATCGAGGACGCGACCGGCGCTGTCGAGCGGTGCGGCGGTGCCGCCGGACCGCTCCGCGAGACGCGCGAGCGGTGTCGGATCGGCCGCCAGCTCCTCGTACTCGATCCCCTGCGTGCCGACCGCGACGCGAGCGCTGTCGGTCCCGACGAGGCGGCCGGCGCGGGCGACTCGCCCGCGGAGCATGTACGTCCCGGGAGGAAGGGCGAGCGCACCCGAGAACTCGCCGGCCGGCCCGCCAGGCGCGAGCGTCGCGGTCTTGCTCGTCGCGCCCTTCGCGCCGGCCTGTGGATGCGCGGTGACCGTGGCTTCCGCGCCCGTGCCGAGCGCGGGAGGCGTGGTGGCGACGCGGACCGCGATCGGCCGGCCGACGGGCGTGATGTCGGGCGCGGTGATCGAGACCGGACGATCCTCCCATCCGCCCGCAAGCCATCGCTCGGCGCCGCCGAAAAACGACCCCTCGATCCCAGGCTTGCCGGTGAGTCCCGCCGCCGTGAGGCCCCACCGGTACACGCCGGCGGCATTCAGGAGGACGACGCGCCCCTTCCCAACCGAACCGGCGAGGACGATCGGAATCGCTTCGTTGCCGACGCGGCCGATCACGATGGTCTGGAGCGGGCTCCCGGCGGTTCCCAGCGACAGAATCGGCTCGACCGGCGGAAGGTCCTTCCAGATCGAGGCCGCGCTCGCTGCGTCGCCGGAAAGGAGAGCCACATCCTGCGTGCGCCCCGCGGGCGCGAGCTCCGTGCTCGCGATCGGGCCGAGCGGCTGCCCGAAGAGCCGCCACTGGATGCTGAGCGCGCGCGTGAGCGCCGATTCGACTGGCGGCCGCGGCGTGGGGTCGATCCACAGGAGCACGCCGCCGCCGCGCGCGAGGAAGCGCATCAGCGCGTCCGCGCGCTCGGGGGTCATCGTGCCGGAGTCGTAGCGAACCACCACCGCCTCCGCATCCTCGAGCCAGCTCGAGAACGGCCGCGGCGCTCCTCCCAGCGCGACTGCCTGCGAGGAGCCCGACGGCGTGAGGCGAGCCACCGCGCGCGTCGTGTCCTCTTCGATGCCACGCGCGAGCGAGCGGAGGTCCCAGTCCCAGCTCGACGCGAGGACCGGGATCGTGCGTTTGGCGGGACGCGCCAAGACGGCGACGAGGCGCTGCTTGTTCTCGCGCATCGGATCGTCGGGGACGTCGACCAGGTCGACCGTGAGGAATCGCTTGCCGCGCTCGAGGAGCGTCACCGGAATCGAAACACGGGCGGACGCGCCGGGGCCGTGGAGCGCGAATTCCGTGCGCCCGAGCACGCGCCCTTCCTCGCTCACGCGGACCGTGCCGCGCGATTCCTGCCTGGACCCCTGGCGCACGCTCACGACGAGCGGCGTCGGGCGACCCAGGATGATCTCGGGAGGCGTTTCGACGCCCGCGATTCCCACCGTGGGTGGATCCGTGTGGCGCCCGACCGTGAGGCCGAAGAGCGGGACCGCGGCGCCGAGCGCCTGCTCGGGATCCTCGCCTCGGTTCACGACGCCGTCGCTCAGCACGAGCATCGCGGCGACCGAGTCGGGATCCACGCGGTTGAAAGAGAATCGGATGGCGTCGCCGAGCGCGGTCTCGCCCCCGCCCTGGAAGGCGAGCGCCTTGGATGCGTCCTTGTCGTACGGGCCGAGCGCCGCGTCGAAGGACGCGGTCCGGACCTCGTAGCGACCGCCGAGGTCGCGCGCGACCGCCTGCGCGGCGCTGTCCGCCGCGGCGCGACGGCTCCGTCCGCCGGAGAGATCGCGGAGATCCATGCTCCCCGAATGGTCGACCAGGATGAGGAGCCGGTTTCGCGCGCGCGACGTCTCCGGATAGCGGAGCACGGGCGCGATCGACGCCACGAGGAGTGCGAGGAGTGCGAGCAGCCGCGTCGCTAGGAGTATGCCGCGTCGCTTCGCCGGGACCGCCGGATAGCGCGTGAGGTAGGCCCAGAGCCCGATCGCGATCGCCGCGCCGATCAAGGCGAGCGCGACGAGCTCAGGCGTCGCTTGCAGTTCGATCTTCACGCGGAGAACGCTCCCGGCGCCATGGATGGACCAGTGGACTGACGATCATTCGGGATCTGTGCGCCGAGGAGGCGGGCAACAGTTCGGGGGGCCGTGCCGAAAACGATAGGCAGCGGCCCCCCGAAGGGTCAAGCGGGAACTTGGACTAGCGGCTGGTCGGCTGCGCGCTCCGCGCGAAGGCTTCGCGACGCTCCTTCGTGTCGAGGTCGAGCTTCCGGAGGAGGACGTAGATCTGCACCGGATTGAGATCGCGGCTGCCACGCTCCGGGCGGCGCAGCTCGCGCTGGATGCGCATGAGGCCGAACTCGGGGTGCTGGCGCGCGATCTCGCGGACCAGATCCTCGTCGGAGAGGACCACCTCGGAGCGCTGCGGCCCTTCCGGCTGCGAGCTCGGCGCGCTCGCGGTCGCGGGCGTCGAAGACTTCGACGAGGACGGCGATCCGGCCACCGCGCCGAAGGAGACGACCGCCTGCTCGGAGTCGGCGTACGCTTTGAGAATGTTCTCGAATTCGAGAAGGTCGAACACTTCGCGCACGTCCGCGATCATGCCGGCGAGCTTCAGGTCGCCGCCGTTCTCGCGGATCTCGCGGATCTCGCTGATGAAGATGCCCCAGCCCGCGCTCGAGATGTACTCGACGCTGGCGAGATCGACCACGATGTGGAAGCGCTTCTCCTTGAGCAGCGCCTGCAGGCGGCGCTCGAGGTCGGGGCTGGTGGTCGTGTCCACGTAGCCCGACACGCGCAGGATCGAAACCGCCGGATTCTGCGCCGCTTCCTCGACGTAAACGTCGATCCCCTTCATGCGTCCCCTCCTCCTGATTCCGTGGGGCCCGGCTCATCGGACCTGATTGCCTGAGCGAGCCTCGCCATCCGTGTATCGGTTCCGGTCTGGGCGAACTCCAGCCTTTTCTCCTTACGATTGAGGCCGTGACGCTTCAGCGTGGCGTAGACGGCCCGCTCGGAAAGATCGTTCCTGCAACGCTTTGCAGCGTGCAGAACTTCGTGGATCCGCTTCGCGCCGAAGAGAGGCTCGACCCGGACGATGTCCAGGATCGCGGCCTCCTCTTCGAGGCTCGCGCGGGCCAGGGGCGGGGTCGGGCGGCTCTGTTTGAGGCCGGCCTCGCCTCCCAGGTCGGACACGCGGCGCTTGTAGCGGTAGTAGGTCGAGGGGGCCACCTTGAGCCGGTCGCACGCCTCGGCAATCGAGACGCCCTCGACGTCGATGAGCCGGAAGAGCTCGCGGCGGTTCGCCTCGAGTCGCTCCTCCACCGGCACCTGCTCCTTGATCGCGACCAGCGTGATGTCGTCGTTCTGCGGCGCGTCTCCCGTGAACTCGCGGATCTCCCGGTTGAGCGCGTCCACGAATTCCTGCGCCGTTCCGTGGCCGTGCTTCTTGATCGCGGTCAAGAGCCTCGCCTCCCCGAATTGCTCCCGATCCGGATTCATCGCCTCGGTGATCCCGTCCGTGTAGATCACGAGCATGTCGTCCTGACGCAGCGTGAGCTTCTCCACGCTGATCGTCTTCCGGAAGAGCTCCTCGTCGGGCACGTTGATCCCGACCGGAATTCCCTTCGGCTTCAAGAAGTAGGTGGCGTCCGACTCGCCACGGTAGAGGATCATCGGATTGTGCCCAGCGCTCGCGTAGGTCACGACGCGGTTCACGGAGTCGAGCACGACGTAGAACATCGTGACGAACATCCCCTTCTTCATGTCCTCGGTGACGAAGGAGTTCATCCTGGCCATCACGTCCGAGGCCGAGCGGTTGCCGCGCGCTTCCATGCGGAGCGCGGTCCGGATCATGGTCATGACGAGCGAGCCCGGGACGCCCTTGCCCGACACGTCCGCGACGACGACGCCCACGGTCCGCTCGTCGACGGTGAGGAAGTCGTAGTAGTCGCCGCCGACTTCCTTCGCGGCCTGGTAGAGATAGCCCAGCTCGAAGCCCTCCAGCTCCGGCACCTTGCGCGGCAGGAGCATGTGCTGGATCTCCTGCGCGACCTGCATCTCCTGCTGCATCCGCTCCTGCTCCATGAGATTGCTCTGCGCCGAGCGGAACTTGGCGGTCACCTCGTTGAACGCGCGTGCGATCTCGTCGATCTCCTCGTTCCCCGACGTGCCGATGTCGGCGACCATCGTCCCCTCGCCGATGGCGCGCACGCTGTCCGAGAGCGCCTGGATCGGCTGGACGAAGATCGTGATCAGGATCGCCGAGAGCCCGCATCCGAGGAGGAGCGTGAAGAGGGCGATGGTCGCGAGCTCGATGCGCGCGGCGCTGATCTCCTCGGCGATGGCGGACTCGCGCACCGCGATCGCCACCCATCCGATGGCGCGCGGCTCCTTCGCTCCCGGCTCGAGGATCGGCTGGTAGACCTCGCGCTTCTGGCCGTCCGAGGGCTCGACGAGCGCCAGGGGAGGCGACGGCTTCGCGCCCGGCCCGCTCGCGACGGCGTGCACTCCCTTCGGAAGCGTGCGCACCGTGAAGAGCTCCTCGAACCTGTCCGACGCCCAGATGCGCCCCCGGGCGTCGAACACGCGGGCGGACGCGTACTCGGGGTGCGCCTTCAGGAGCGCGCGCACGGTCTCGCCCAGATGCGTCTGCTCCGGGGACATCGGCTCGGCTCTCTGGAGCACCTCGACCGACCCTTGGCCGAGGCTCGAGGCGGTGCTCTTCGCCTGGCTCACGGCGTCCTTCTCGATCACGCGCGCCTGGCGCCAGTGGATGGTCGAGAAGGCAACCGCCACGAGGAGCGTGATCGCGCCGAACGCCTGGATCGTGTACTGGAAGCGGAGGCTCTTGCGCTGTTTTCCCTTCCCCTTCCGCCGGCGCGAGCGGCCGAGCCTCTTCGTCATGGTGAGGACGTTTCCGTCCGAGCTGGAGCGGTAGCGGACCTCGTCCATGAGCTGGTTCATCAGGAAGACGCCGAGGCCGCCCCGCTTCCTCGTCTCGACGTACATCTTGAGATCCGGGCTCTTCACGTTCCGGATGTCGAAGACCTTGCCGGTGTCGTGGATCGCGATCGAGAAGTCGCGGCCGTTTCCGGTGATCGCGATCTCGATGAAGCCGGGCTCGCCCTTGTAGCCGTGGCGCACGACGTTCGTGCACGCCTCGTCCACGGCGAGCTTGGTCTGTGCGAGCGTCTTCTGCGGGATGAGGAGCTTTTCCCCCGCGTCCTGGACGAAGTCGCGGATCTCGACCAGGTGGCGCTCCTCGGCGGCCACGCGGAGATTGAAGCGCCGGGGCGCCATCGCCCTCGGGACGAGGCTCAGCATCGCGCCCTCCCACAGCCCCTCATCGGCTGGCCTCCGCCTTCATGCGCTCGCGCGCCTCGAGCACGTTCCGCCGCGCGCTCTCGTTCAGAGGATCGAGCACGAGGATCTGCTCCCAGCTCTTGAGCGCTTCCTTGTAATCGCCGGAGGTGAACGCCTCCATCCCGCGGATGTAGAGCTGCTTGATGCGCGCGTCGAGCTCGGGGCGCGGCGTGGACAGGCGGCGCTGGACGCGGTCCTTCCAGGCCTTTGCCTCCTTGCTCCCCGGGTCGAGCGCGAGCGCCTTCCGGACCGCGGTCTGCGCGTCGCCGTAACGCCCCTCGTTGAACGCCTGGGACGCGGCGTGCACGGCCGTGAGCGCGTCGAGCTTCCGCGCGAGCGCGGCCGCGTCGTTCGCGCTCTTTCCGACCGTGCCCTCGAGCGCCGTCCACACGTCCTTGGCCCGCGCCTGGTTCGGATCGAGGCGGAGCGCGAACGCGGCTGCCTCGGCCGCATCGAGGACGCGCCCCTCACGATGCAGCGAGTCCGCGCGCGCGGCGGCGCTCGAGGCCTCCCGCGCGCGGGCCGTGTCGAGCGCCGTCTCGAGCTGGGCGAGGCTGTCCGCGTACGGGGTCCCGGCGGCGCGGAGATCGAGGCCGCGGCGGAGTCCCTCCGCTTCCTCCAGGTCGCCGCGACCGAGCGCGTCGCGCATCAGGCCTGCGAGCGTCGACGCGAGACGGTGCGCGCTCTCCTCCTCCACCGCGCGGCGCGCGCGCGCCGTGACCTCGTCGCGCGCCTTCGCGGCGCGGCGCGCCACCAAGGCATCGTCGGGACGCTCGCGGGCGATCACTTCCCAGAGGACGAGCGCGGTCTCCCAGTCGCCGCTCTGCTCGGATGCCTCGGCCTTCGCGCGATCCGCCGCGTGGCGCGAGGCGCTCCGCGCCAGGAGCGACTCCTCGGCCGCCTTCTGGTACTGGGCGCGCCGTCGCTCCTCGTACTGGCTCACCGGCTCGCCCCACGCGACGTGGAGCGCGATCTGATGGGTGGTCTCGACCTCGCCCTGCGCGATGGCGACGTCGAGGCCGTAGCGCCTCCACGTCACTCCCGCTCCGAGAATGGGATGGCCCGCGTTGAGACCCGCGCGAAGCGATCCCCAGCCCACGCGCGTCATCTCCACGCCCGCGCGCGACGTCATGGGCTCGGCTCCCTGCTTCCCGAGGTCGAGGATGCCGCGAAGCGCGTTCCGCGACCCCCAGCGCCACTCGGGGCTCGCGAGACCGACGCGGAGCGAGCGGCCGAGCGCGGGCGCCGAGCCTCCCAGATCGAGCGAGCCGCCGAACGCGTTCTGGACGGCCAGTCCGACCTGTCCACCCCGGAGCATCGCGGGCCGGAAGAGCGCGCCGACATCGACCGCCGACGCCGCGGCCGACGCCTCGCCGAGCGACTGACTCAGCACCTTGAACGTGAGTCCCGCGGTCACCGGGCCGTAGACCTGGCGCGACACGCTCGCCGCGAGCGCCGTCTCGGAGTAGCCGATCGATCCGAGCGGCAGGTTGTTCGAGTCGTACGCGTCGATGCCCGACGTGCCGACCCGCGCGAGCCCGATCCCGACCGCGCCGAGGCCGGGCAGCGGGTAGGCCACCGCGGCGAGGTCCCAGCTCGTGTCGAACTGGAGGAGCCCATGGTGGACGAGGAGCGAGCGCTCGTCCTGGGTCGCGAGACCCGCCGGATTGAGGTAGACCGCGGACGGGTCCAAGGCGAGCGCCGTGCTCGTGCTCACCGCCCCCGTCGTGGGCCAGGTGCCCGGAGCCGCGAGGAGATTGAGCGTGCCCGCTTCCTGCGCGACGGCCATCCGCGCGACGGCGAAGAGAAGGAGCGCGACGGCGACGCTCGCGTGGAGGATCGCGCGGCGCCTCATCGCAGCACCCCCACCTTGATCTGCTCCGCCGCACCGCCCCCTTCGATGCGAGCGACGTACACGCCCGGAAGCACGAGATCGCCGTTTCCGTTCCGGCCGTCCCACGCCACCTCGTTCAACCCGCGCGTTCCCCCCGGCGCGCCGGCGGCGAGCGTGAGGTCGCGCACGCGGGCGCCGAGGAGCGTGTAGATCGTGACCTTGACGGAGGCGTCCTCCGCGAGCTTGTAGGAGAGCTTCACGTTCTCGCGCCCCGCGTGGAACGGATTCGGATAGCCGTGCGCGGCGACGAAGAGGGTGAGCGCCGGCGACGCGATGGGCTGGAACGCGAGCCCCCCGCCTCCGCGGATGGGGGACGTCGTTCCGGTCAG